>MAAT01000019.1 GCA_002162815.1 Gammaproteobacteria bacterium 53_120_T64
TACGCACACGTCGACTGCCCCGGTCACGCCGATTACGTTAAAAACATGATTACCGGTGCCGCCCAAATGGACGGCGCTATTCTGGTTTGTGGCGCCACCGACGGCCCCATGCCCCAGACCCGCGAACACATCCTGCTCTCACGTCAGGTTGGTGTCCCCTTCGTTGTGGTCTTCCTCAACAAGGCAGACCTGCTGGCTGAAGACTGTGGTGGCGTGGGTTCAGAAGAATACGAAGAGATGCTCGAGTTGGTTGAAATGGAGCTTCGCGAGCTGCTCGACACTTACGAATTCCCCGGTGACGATACGCCGATCATTGCCGGCTCTGCCCTGATGGCCCTCAACGGCGAAGATGATCACGAGCTGGGTACGAGCGCTGTAAAGAAGCTGGTTGAAGCCCTCGATAGCTACATTCCCGAGCCTGAGCGTGCCATTGACGGCGACTTCCTGATGCCCATCGAAGATGTGTTCTCCATCTCCGGTCGCGGTACTGTTGTTACCGGTCGTATTGAGCGTGGCATCGTCAATGTCGGCAATGAGATTGAAATTGTCGGTATTAAAGACACAGAAAAAACCACCTGTACCGGTGTTGAAATGTTCCGCAAGCTACTCGACGAAGGTCGCGCTGGTGAGAACGTCGGCATCCTACTGCGTGGTACTAAGCGTGAAGATGTTGAGCGTGGGCAAGTGCTGGCTGCGCCCGGTAGTATTCTGCCTCACACTAAGTTCGAAGCCGAAGTCTATGTGCTGAGCAAGGACGAAGGTGGGCGCCACACGCCTTTCTTTAAGGGTTATCGCCCCCAGTTCTACTTTCGTACTACCGACGTTACAGGTGCCTGCGAGCTACCTGAGGGCGTTGAAATGGTGATGCCCGGTGACAACGTGAAAATGGTTGTTACCTTGATTAATCCCATTGCGATGGAAGACGGTTTACGCTTCGCTATTCGCGAAGGTGGTCGTACCGTTGGTGCCGGTGTCGTCGCTAAGATATTCGAATAACACGATACCAAGTTAGTCGGCAACAGTCAGGTGTGCTCTCCCTGGTTGTTGCGCCGTCTAAAAGGTGGCGCTAAAGTCTATAAATGAGTTAATAGGCCAGTAGTTCAATTGGTAGAGCACCGGTCTCCAAAACCGGCTGTTGGGGGTTCGAGTCCCTCCTGGCCTGCCAAAACAACCAGGCGATGAAGATGAGTGCTGCAATAGACGAAAAAACATACCGCTTTGATAGCGCGAAGTGGTCGTTGGTACTGACTCTTCTCGGCGGTGCTATTTACGGCAATTATTATTTCTCGGCAGAACCTCTCTTATATAGGGTCTTGGCTTTGCTGGTGGTGGCTGTCATTGCTGGTGCTGTGGTTATGCAAACTGCGAAGGGAGCTGACTTCTGGTCGCTGGCCAAAGGTGCCAAGGTTGAGGCTGGGAGAGTTGTCTGGCCGACCCGCCAAGAGCGTAATCAAACAACCCTAGTTGTGGTGGCCTTTGTTCTGGTAATGGCTATGCTGTTGTGGGGTCTCGATGCATTTTTCGGCTGGCTAGCCGCGATGATAATAGGGTAGGCATTATGTCAAAACGTTGGTATGTGGTGCATGCTTATTCTGGTTACGAAAAGAAAGTTGCTCTGGCAATCAAAGAAAGAATAGATCTTGCCGGTATGGAAGAGCAGTTCGGTGAAGTCTTGGTGCCAACGGAAGAGGTCGTCGAGATTCGCGGTGGGCAGAAGCGCAAGAGTGAGCGCAAGTTTTTCCCGGGTTATGTGCTCGTGCAGATGGAATTAAGCGACGATACTTGGCATCTTATTAAAGAAACCCCTCGTGTGATGGGCTTTATTGGCGGCAAGGCGGACAAGCCTGCGCCGATTACAGCGCGTGAGGCGGATGCTATTCTAGCTCGGGTACACGACGCCGAAGAAAAGCCGCGGCCGAAAACCTTGTTCGAGCCGGGAGAAATGATTCGGGTTATCGATGGGCCGTTTAACGACTTCAATGCAACAGTAGAAGAAGTTAATTACGATAAAAGTAAGCTGCGGGTTGGGGTGACTATTTTTGGTCGCTCCACGCCAGTTGAGCTGGATTTTACGCAGGTTGAGAAGGCCTGATATTAACCTCGCTGAAAGGCGGGACGGGAAGCCAAAGACGGATTGATTACAGTCCAGAGGCGTTACACCCAAACGGAGAAAAGTAAGATGGCAAAGAAAGTAGAAGCTTATATCAAGTTGCAGGTTGCTGCAGGTCAGGCAAACCCAAGCCCACCCGTTGGCCCTGCGTTGGGTCAGCACGGCGTGAATATTATGGAGTTCTGTAAGGCGTTCAACGCCCAGACTCAAGGTGTTGAGCCTGGTTTGCCAATTCCTGTTGTGATTACGGTGTATGCCGATCGCAGTTTTACCTTCATTCAGAAGACGCCGCCCGCTTCAGTACTGCTGCGCAAGGCCGCAGGCATACAGAAGGGCAGTGGTCGTCCCAATACTGAAAAAGTGGGTAAGGTCACGCGAGCGCAACTGGAAGAAATTGCCACGCAAAAAATGCCCGATCTCACCGCTGCCGATATGGATGCAGCCGTTCGTACTATTGCCGGATCTGCTCGCAGCGCCGGTCTTGAAGTGGAGGGTGTGTAATGTCTAAACTGACAAAACGCCAGCGTTTGATTGCAGAGAAAATTGAACACGGCAAGGTCTACTCTATTGATAACGCTCTTGAGCTGCTTAAGTCCTTTCCTCAGGGTGGCTTCGCGCAGACGGTTGATGTTGCGATTAACCTTGGTGTTGATCCGCGAAAATCGGACCAGGCTGTGCGTGGCGCGACTACACTGCCTAATGGTACGGGTAAAGATGTAAAAGTAGCTGTTTTTGCACAAGGCGCTAATGCAGATGCCGCGCGTGAAGCTGGCGCTGATCTCGTCGGTATGGAAGATTTGGCCGAGCAAATCAAAGGTGGCGATCTCAACTTTGGCGTTGTTATTGCCAGTCCCGATGCTATGCGCGTGGTCGGTCAGCTGGGTCAAATACTTGGCCCCCGCGGACTGATGCCGAACCCGAAAACGGGTACGGTCACGCCTGATGTTGCGACAGCGGTTAAAAATGCTAAAGCCGGCCAGGTGCGTTACCGCACCGATAAGAATGGCATTATTCACGGTGGTATTGGCAGTATTTCTTTTGAGCCCGCTGCGATTAAGCAAAACCTAGAAGCCTTAATTGCCGATCTGCACAAAGGCAAGCCAGCGTCGGCAAAAGGTATTTATTTGAAAAAAATTACAGTATCCACCACGATGGGTCCTGGCTTATTGATTGACCAGTCCTCGCTCGAAAGCTAGAGGGCTGAATACAGACTTTGGGGTTCATGCTTCTTTTTGAAGCGAGAGCCGTTAAAGACCGCAGGTGCCCATTGGGTTTAATTGTGGCGTTATCATCAACTAAGTTGATAGCACTACAGCCCGCGTAAACGGTGTGACCCGATTCAGTTATTACAGCTGGGTTTGATCACCGAATATGTTTTGCTCTGCACCACCGAGTGAAGCTTAACTGGGATTAGTTTCATCTAATCAAATCCAGGAGACAATGTTATGGCATTAAATCTCGAAGACAAGAAAGCGATCGTCGCAGACGTTAACGGGACTGCCAGCAACGCTGTGTCACTTGTTGTTGCCGATGCGAGGGGAGTCAATGTTGTTGATATGACGGTGCTGCGCAAGCAAGCCCGTGAAAACAACGTCGACCTTCGTATTGTCAAAAACTCATTGGCTAAGCGCGCCTTTCAAGGTACTGAATTTGAGTGCGTTGAAGGTGCATTAGCTGGGCCGTCGCTGTTTGGATTTTCTATGGAAGATCCGGGCGCGGCAGCTCGCCTGTTCAAAGATTTCGCGAAAACCAACGAAAAATTTGAAATTAAGGCTTTGTCAATTAGTGGCCAACTACTTGAAAAAGAGCAGCTTGATGTGCTTGCTAACCTGCCAACGCTTGAACAAGCGCTGGGTCAGTTGGTAAGTGTAATGATTGCTCCGGTAACCAAGTTGGTACGTACCTTTAATGAGGTGCCAACAAAAGTTACACGCGTTGTGGCAGCCGTTCGAGACCAAAAACAAGACGCCGCTTAAGCGGTATCTTACATCCAGTAACTAACTAAATCGGGAGATTGAGTGATGGCTCTATCTAAAGATGATATCTTAAATGCAATCGCAGAAATGAGCGTAATGGAAGTTGTTGAGCTTGTTGAAGCAATGGAAGAGAAGTTCGGCGTATCGGCAGCTGCTGCCGTTGCTGTTGCCGCACCTGCCGCTGGTGGTGATGCTGGTGCAGCCGCTGAAGAGCAAACAGAGTTTGACGTTATCTTGGCATCAATTGGTGACAAGAAAATCAACGTAATTAAAGCTGTTCGTGCTATCACAGGCCTCGGTCTGAAAGAAGCTAAGGCAATGGTTGACGGTGCACCGTCTGCCGTTAAAGAAGCCGCTTCTAAAGAAGATGCTGAAGCTGCTAAGACGCAGTTGGAAGAAGCTGGCGCAACTGTCGAGCTTAAGTAAGTTTTTCGCGCTTTATGGCGAAAGTCTGATTATTCAGACATAAAGGCTGGTGGGTTATCCCACCGGCCTTTTCCCGCTTACAGGATCTGGCTTTTAGGCTACTAGGATTCTTTAATAACAGCGGTGCAAGGTAAGACGTTAATTATTCGCAAGGTTCACGAGTCGGGGAAACTATATGGCCTATTCATACACACAGAAAAAAAGGATTCGCAAAGGCTTTGGGAAGCTTTCGCAGGTGATGGACCAGCCCTACCTGTTGGCAATTCAACTCGACTCCTATCGCAAGTTCACTCAGGATGGTGTTGCCGCTGCTGATCGCAAGCCCGCAGGGCTGCACGCAGCCTTGAATTCTGTCTTCCCGATAGAGAGCTATTCCGGCAACGCCCGTTTGGAATATGTTGATTACAAACTTGGCAAGGCTGTTTTCGATGTCGAGGAATGTAAGTTGCGCGGCGCGACTTATGCCGTGCCATTGCGCGTGCGAGTGCGCTTGGTTTTAATTGATAAAGATTCCGCCAACAAAACCATCAAGGACATTAAAGAGCAAGAAGTCTACATGGGTGAAATGCCTTTGATGACGGATAACGGCACCTTTGTTGTAAACGGTACCGAGCGGGTTATTGTTTCCCAGTTACATCGTTCACCCGGTGTGTTTTTCGACCACGATAAGGGCAAGACACACTCCTCTGGTAAGCTGCTCTACTCTGCTCGTGTTATTCCATACCGTGGTTCGTGGTTGGATTTCGAATTCGATCCTAAAGACATGCTTTACGTGCGCATCGATCGACGCCGTAAATTACCGGCCTCTATATTGCTTCGCGCTATGGGTTACACCACGGTCGAAATGATCGCGATGTTTTACGAAACCAACATCTTCCGCTTTTCCAAAGATGGTCTGATTACCCTTGAGCTCGAGCCTTCAAGGCTGCGTGGCGAGATGTCTGCTTTCGACATCAAAGGTAAAAACGGCAAGCTTATTGTAGAAACCGGTCGACGCATTACGGCGCGCCATATCCGCCAGCTTGAGAAAGACCAGGTCACCGAGCTCGAGGTGCCGGCTGAGTACCTCCTCGGCCGCTCATTAGCGAAAGACATCATTAACGAAGAGACCGGCGAAATACTTCTCGAGTGTAATACGCTGATCAGCGAGGAAGTCCTCGAGCAGATACTCGATGCCAAGTTAAGCATGTTGGAAATTATCTACACCAATGACCTTGATTGCGGCCCCTTCCTGGCTGACACCTTGCGAATTGATCCTTCCCGCAGTGAGCTTGACGCCCTGGTCGAAATCTATCGCATGATGCGTCCCGGTGAGCCACCAACTAAAGACTCTGCAGAAAATCTGTTTAAGAATTTATTCTTTAGCTCCGAGCGCTACGACTTGTCGGCCGTTGGCCGTATGAAATTTAACCGTCGCTTGGGCCGTGAAGAGATTGTCGGCGAAGGTACTCTGGCAAGAGAAGATATTGTCGACGTACTGAAAGTATTGGTCGGCATTCGAAACGGTCAGGGTGTTATTGATGATATCGACCACCTTGGCAACCGTCGTGTGCGCTCGGTTGGCGAGATGGCCGAAAACCAGTTCCGTATTGGTTTAGTCCGGGTTGAGCGCGCCGTTAAAGAGCGTCTCTCTGTCGCCGAGTCTGAGGGTTTGATGCCCCAGGACATGATTAACGCTAAGCCTGTTGCTGCAGCTATGAAGGAATTCTTTGGCTCTAGCCAGCTGTCCCAGTTTATGGACCAAAACAACCCGCTGTCAGAGGTGACTCACAAACGTCGAGTTTCGGCTCTCGGTCCGGGTGGTTTGACGCGTGAGCGCGCAGGCTTTGAAGTCCGTGACGTACACCCTACTCATTACGGTCGGGTTTGCCCCATTGAAACGCCAGAAGGGCCCAACATTGGTCTGATTAACTCTCTAGCCAACTACGCGCGCACAAATGATTACGGTTTCCTCGAGACCCCCTATCGCAAAGTTGTCGATGAGTTCGTTACTGACGATATAGAATATCTGTCGGCGATTAACGAAAATGATTTTGTCATCGCCCAGGCATCAGCCACAATCAATGCCAAGGGTAGGTTGACCGAGGACTTGGTAACGGTACGTCATCAAAGTGAAACCACGGTTAAGCCACCTGGCGATGTTCAGTATATGGACGTCTCTCCGCGCCAAGTTGTCTCCGTTGCAGCCGCTTTAGTCCCTTTCCTGGAGCACGATGATGCCAACCGAGCCTTGATGGGCTCAAACATGCAGCGTCAAGCGGTGCCGACACTGCGCTCCGACAAGCCTCTGGTAGGCACGGGTATGGAGGCCATCGTCGCCGGTGACTCCGGTGTCTGTGTGGTTGCCAAGCGCGGCGGTACCATTGAGAGTGCCGACGCAGGACGCATTGTGGTACGGGTGCACGATAGTGAAGTTGATAGTGGCGATGCTGGTGTCGATATTTACAACCTCACCAAATATACTCGTTCCAACCAGAATACCTGTATTAACCAGAAAGTGATCGTTGAGAATGGCGATGTCATTGCTCGCGGTGACATCCTCGCCGACGGCCCCTCTGTCGATCTTGGCGAACTGGCTCTGGGTCAAAATATGCGTATCGCATTCATGCCCTGGAACGGTTACAACTTCGAAGATTCGATCTTGGTTTCAGAGCGCGTGGTCGATGAAGATCGCTTCACCACCATTCATATTCAGGAATTGACCTGTGTTGCACGTGATACTAAGTTAGGTTCCGAAGAAATTACTGCTGATATCCCCAATGTCGGCGAATCAGCCCTGGCCAGGCTCGATGAATCGGGCATTGTTTATATTGGTGCCGAGGTCGGTGCTGGCGATATCTTGGTTGGCAAGGTGACACCTAAGGGTGAAACACAGCTGACACCGGAAGAAAAACTACTGCGTGCCATCTTCGGTGAGAAGGCCAGCGATGTGAAAGATACCTCGTTGCGCGTACCGGGCAGTACCAAGGGTACGGTCATTAATGTCCAAGTATTCACACGTGATGGTCTCGAGAAAGATACCCGCTCACAGGCCATTGAAAAGTCCGAGCTTGATCAATTCCGTAAAGATGTGAATGACGAATATCGCATCATGGAAAACGCTACCTTCCAGCGTCTACGCAGCGCTCTGGTGGGTCAGGCCGTAGTTAAAGCTTCGGAATTAAACCGGGGTGACTTACTGACAGACAAGGTTGCTGAAAGTTATGGCGCTGAGGAATGGTTTAAAGTGCGTATGGACGACGACGAGCTTAATAAGCTGCTGAATCGTACCGAAGAGCAATTGGCGGAACGTCGCAAGTTGCTTGATGAGCGCTTTGAAGATAAAAAAGGCAAGCTGGAAACTGGTGACGACTTGGCGCCGGGTGTGCTGAAAATTGTCAAAGTCTATCTCGCCATTAAGCGTCGCATACAGCCCGGTGATAAAATGGCCGGCCGTCATGGTAACAAGGGTGTGATATCGGTGATTATGCCGGTCGAAGATATGCCCTATGACGAACACGGTGATCCGATTGACATTGTTCTCAACCCGCTAGGTGTGCCCTCGCGAATGAACGTTGGGCAGATACTTGAAACCCACCTCGGTCTTGCGGCCAAAGGCCTGGGTAATAAGATCGACAAGATGGTTAAAGAGCAGCGCAAGATTGCAGAGATCAAGGGCTTCCTACAGGAAATCTATGATGTCGGCGATAGTGCCGAGAAAGATGATCTCAAGCCCTTTACCGATAAGGAGATTATGTCACTCGCTGGCAACCTCCGTGGCGGCGTACCAATGGCCACAGAGGTCTTCGACGGCGCTTCAGAGGCAGAGATTAAAGAGCTGTTGCGTCTTGCTGATCTTGACGATAGTGGTCAAATGACTTTGTATGACGGTCGTTCCGGCGATGCTTTCGGGCGTGATATCACCGTTGGTTACATGTACATGCTGAAGCTTAACCACTTGGTTGACGACAAGATGCATGCCCGCTCTACGGGTTCTTACAGTCTTGTCACCCAGCAACCCCTCGGCGGTAAAGCGCAATTTGGTGGTCAGCGTTTCGGTGAGATGGAGGTATGGGCGCTTGAGGCTTATGGCGCGGCTTATACTTTGCAAGAAATGCTCACGGTGAAGTCTGATGACGTCAACGGTCGTACAAAAATGTACAAAAATATTGTCGATGGCGATCATCGAATGGATCCGGGCATGCCCGAGTCCTTTAATGTCTTGGTCAAAGAGATTAGATCGCTGGGTATCAATATGGAGCTGGAATACGAATAAAGACGCTGTCGCACCTAAACTCAGCCGGGTGCTTACACCCGGCTAGACAGCATCCACTGGAGGAAAGGTCTTGAAAGATTTATTAAATTTGTTGAAGTCCCAGGATCAACGAAGTGATTTTGAGGGTATTCGTATTTCGTTGACTTCACCCGATATGATCCGTTCGTGGTCATTTGGCGAGGTTAAGAAGCCGGAAACAATTAACTACCGTACGTTCAAACCTGAGCGTGATGGTTTGTTCTGCTGCAAAATTTTTGGCCCGGTCAAAGATTACGAATGCTTATGCGGCAAGTACAAGCGTATGAAGCATCGCGGCATTGTCTGTGAGAAATGTGGTGTAGAGGTCACGCTCGGCAAGGTGCGCCGTGAGCGCATGGGCCACATTGAGCTGGCCAGCCCGGTTGCGCATATCTGGTTTTTGAAGTCACTGCCCTCGCGCATTGGCTTGATGCTCGATATGACGCTGCGTGAGATTGAACGCGTGTTGTACTTTGAATCTTTTGTCGTCGTCGACCCCGGTATGACGACACTCGAGCGTGGCGAGCTGCTTACCGATGAGCAGTACTACGAATCGATGGAAGAGTTCGGTGATGAATTCACAGCCTTGATGGGCGCCGAGGCCATTCAAGCCCTGATGGTGGATCTCGATCTCAAACACGAGATCGCTGAACTTCGCAATGAAATTCCGAATACCAAATCTGAAACAAAGATTAAGAAGTTCTCCAAGCGCCTTAAGTTACTTGAGGCCTTCTTAAATTCTGGTAATAAACCTGAGTGGATGGTGCTTGAAGCACTGCCTATTTTGCCGCCTGACTTACGGCCTTTGGTACCTCTGGATGGTGGTCGTTTCGCGACATCGGATCTCAATGATCTCTATCGTCGGGTTATCAACCGCAACAACCGTTTAAAACGCCTGCTCGAGCTAAATGCGCCCGATATCATTGTGCGCAATGAAAAACGTATGTTGCAGGAATCTGTCGATGCATTGCTCGACAACGGTCGCCGTGGCCGTGCCATCACCGGTTCCAACAAGCGTCCGCTGAAATCTCTTGCCGATATGATTAAGGGTAAGCAAGGTCGTTTCCGTCAGAACCTGCTCGGTAAGCGCGTCGACTATTCGGGTCGCTCGGTTATCGTTGTTGGCCCGACACTACGCCTTCACCAGTGTGGCCTGCCCAAGCGTATGGCGCTTGAGCTGTTCAAGCCCTTTATTTTTTCCAAACTTGAGTCACGCGGTCTAGCGACCACGATCAAAGCTGCGAAGAAGATGGTTGAACGCAGTGAGCCCGTTGTTTGGGATATTCTCGAAGACGTTATCCGCGAGCACCCCGTGTTGTTGAACCGTGCACCCACGCTTCACCGTCTGGGTATTCAGGCTTTTGAGCCAACCTTGATTGAAGGCAAGGCGATTCAGCTTCACCCGCTAGTTTGTGCAGCCTACAACGCCGACTTTGACGGCGATCAAATGGCGGTACACGTACCGCTGACCATTGAAGCGCAGCTCGAATCTCGCGCCTTGATGATGTCGACCAACAATATTCTTTCACCAGCCAGTGGTGATCCAATTATTGTTCCGTCTCAGGATGTTGTCTTGGGTCTGTATTTTATGACCCGCGAAAACATTAATGTGCAGGGCGAGGGCATGATCTTCGCCAACTTGAAAGAGTTGTCGCGGGCCTTTTACGGCAAGTGTGTGAATTTGCAGGCCAAGATTAAGATTCGTATTAGTGAATCGACTCTGGCCGATGATGGTGAGCTCACCGAGACCATTACGCTTAAAGAGACGACGGTCGGTCGCGCCCTGTTGTGGGAAATCGTTCCCGCTGGCTTGCCCTATGACCTAGTCAATCAGCCGATGACCAAAAAGGCAATTTCGCGCATTATCAACCAGTGTTACCGTGTGGTTGGACTGAAAGCGACGGTTATTTTTGCCGACAAGTTGATGTATACCGGCTTTGAATTCTCGACGCGCTCTGGTGTGTCCATTGGCGTCAATGACTTCGTTATTCCCGATGCCAAAGCCAAGATCATCGACAGCTCTCATGCCGAAGTGGCTGAGATTGAATCGCAGTTTGCCTCCGGCCTGGTTACCCAGGGTGAGAAGTACAACAAGGTCATTGATATCTGGTCGCGTGCTAACGATCAGGTGGCTAAGGCGATGATGGACGTGTTGTCATCTGAAAGCGTTGTTAATAGCGCTGGCGAGACGGTAGAGCAGGAGTCCTTTAATTCGGTGTATATCATGGCCGACTCTGGCGCTCGTGGTTCTCCCGCGCAGATTCGTCAGCTCGCCGGTATGCGTGGCCTGATGGCCCGTCCCGATGGCTCGATTATTGAGACGCCGATTACCGCCAACTTCCGCGAAGGTTTGAACGTCCTGCAGTACTTTATTTCGACTCACGGAGCTCGAAAAGGTCTCGCCGATACGGCATTGAAAACCGCTAACTCCGGTTACTTGACGCGTCGTTTGGTTGATGTCTCTCAGGACCTGGTGGTCACAGAGGTTGATTGCGGCACCCTCGAAGGGCTGTTGTTAACACCCGTGATTGAGGGTGGTGATGTCATCGAAACACTGGGTGATCGCATCCTTGGTCGTGTCGTCGCGGATGATGTTTATAAGCCTGGGACAACAGAAGTCGTGGTTCCCGCAGCGACGATGATCGACGAAGCGTGGGTTGACGCCATTGAGGCCGCCAGCATTGATGAAGTCTTTGTGCGCTCTCCCATCACCTGTATCACGCGCTATGGCATCTGCTCGCGCTGTTACGGCCGCGACTTGGCGCGAGGACATATTATCAACGCCGGTGAAGCGGTCGGTGTTATCGCCGCTCAGTCAATTGGTGAGCCGGGTACACAGCTCACCATGCGTACCTTCCACATTGGTGGTGCGGCCTCTAGGGCGACTGCGGTCGATAATATACAGGTCAAGACTCAGGGTGTGTTGCGACTGATTAATGCCAAGGTTGCTGAGCGCGAGAACGGTGAGCTGGTAACGGTATCGCGCTCCTCTGAATTGGCTATTGCCGATGAAAATGGTCGTGAACGCGAGCGCTATAAGTTGCCCTTTGGTGCTGTGATTAAAGTCAAGGATGGCAGCTCTGTTGCTCCCGGCGCTGTCATTGCTAACTGGGACCCCCACACTCACCCGATCATTACTGAGATCGCTGGTAAGGCCGTGTTCTCCGGTATGGAGGAGGGCCTAAGCGTCAACCGCCAGACCGATGAAATGACCGGTTTGACCAGTATCGTGGTGCTTGATCCGAATGAGCGTCCGGCAGCGGGTAAAGACATTAAGCCGATGATCACCATGTACGACGAAAATGGTCAGGAGCAGTTCTTTGCGCATTCCAAGGTGCCGGCTCACTACATGCTACCTGCTAACGCCGTTATCACCATCGAAGACGGTGCCAACATTGGTGTCGGCTCCGTGATGGCGCGTATTCCACAAGAGGGATCAAAAACACGCGACATTACCGGTGGTCTGCCACGGGTTGCTGACTTGTTCGAGGCCAGAAAGCCTAAAGATCCCGCCATTCTTGCAGAAATCAGCGGTACGGTGACCTTTGGTAAAGAGACCAAGGGCAAGAAGCGCTTGGTGATTACACCTCACAATGGCGATGATCATTATGAAGCTCTGATCCCGAAGTGGCGCAACATGGGCGTCTATGAAGGTGAGAATGTTGAGAAGGGCGAGGTGATCTCTGAGGGTGCCTCTAATTCGCACGATATTCTACGACTCAAAGGTGTCGATGAGTTAGCGCGCTATGTGGTCAACGAGATTCAAGAAGTCTACCGTCTGCAGGGTGTAAAGATTAACGATAAGCACATTGAGGTTATCGTTCGTCAAATGCTGCGCAAGGTTGAAATCACCGAGATGGGCGACTCGGCCTTTGTTAAAGGTGAGCAGGTTGAATACAACCGCTTACAGGAAGTTAACGAAGAGCTGGTGGCAGCCGACAAGATTCCGGCGAAATTCCAGCGCGTCTTGCTGGGTATTACCAAGGCATCACTGGCGACAGAAAGCTTTATCTCGGCGGCCTCCTTCCAGGAGACCACTCGGGTACTCACCGAAGCTGCCGTTACCGGCAAGCTTGATAAGCTGCGCGGCCTGAAAGAGAACGTCGTGGTTGGGCGTTTGATTCCTGCCGGTACAGGTCTTGCGTATCACGCCAAACGCCGTAAAGACAAAGAAAATGCACTGAAAGAAACGCATATTTCAGCCAGTGATGTGGAAGCGGCGCTGTCTGAAGCTTTAAGCGTAGAAGACCAAGAGTAAGCGTGGCGTAATTTGGCTTGACTCCGGGAGGCACGATCTTTAGAATGCCGCCTCCCTGAGTTATAGGCCTTAGCTTCGCCTCACATTTAGGGTTGTAGAGCCTTCACAAGAGGGCCTTTTTATCAGGAGAATTATTGATGGCAACGATCAATCAGTTGGTTCGTAAGCCGAGAAAGCGAAAAGTTGTTAAGAGTGACGTACCTGCACTGCAGGCTTGTCCTCAGCGTCGCGGTGTATGTACTCGTGTTTACACCACCACACCGAAGAAGCCTAACTCGGCAATGCGTAAAGTTTGTCGTGTGCGCCTGACCAGTGGCTACGAAGTGACATCCTACATTGGTGGTGAAGGCCACAACTTGCAGGAGCACAGTGTGGTGCTGATTCGCGGTGGTCGTGTTAAGGATTTGCCGGGTGTGCGTTATCACACTGTTCGCGGTAGCCTTGATACTTCAGGTGTGGATGGTCGTAAACAGCGTCGTTCGAAGTACGGTACTAAACGTCCTAAAGGATAGATCGTACCTCAAGTGAGTTAAGGTCGGCGCAAGCCGAGTAAGGCCGGACGGCATGTTGCCCGTTACCGGAATAACCTGAAGAGTAGAGAAGAATATGCCAAGAAGACGCGTTGTCGCCAAGCGAGAAATACTGCCCGATCCAAAATTCGGTAATGTCACCCTCGCCAAGTTTATGAACCACGTTATGGTCAGCGGTAAGAAGTCCGTTGCTGAGCGAATTGTGTATGGTGCGCTGGACATGGTTGAAGAGCGCCTGAAATCTGACCCTCTGGAAGCTTTTGAGCTGGCGCTTGAGAATATCGCGCCGATGGTCGAAGTTAAGTCGCGCCGTGTTGGTGGTGCTACCTACCAAGTTCCCGTTGAAGTTCGCGCCTCACGTCGCGGTGCACTCGCCATGCGCTGGTTGGTTGATTACGCCCGTGCACGTGGAGAGAAGTCCATGGCGCAGCGTTTAGCTGGTGAGGTGATGGATGCTTCGCAGGGTAAGGGCGGTGCTGTTAAGAAACGTGAAGACGTTCACCGCATGGCAGAAGCCAACAAGGCTTTCTCCCACTTCAGGTTCTAATTACACCTGGCAGAAAACAAGATTCATAAAAAGGCGGCTATTTTTAATAGCTGCCTTTTGTGGTTTCAGGTAGATCACTTTTAGCTGGCGGTTTGGAGACAGTAGTGGCGCGTAAAACGAACATTAATCGCTATCGAAACATTGGCATCGTCGCCCACGTGGATGCGGGTAAAACCACCACTACCGAGCGTGTGTTGTTCTATACCGGCATGTCTCACAAGATTGGTGAAGTGCACGATGGTGCGGCCACCATGGACTGGATGGAGCAGGAGCAAGAGCGAGGCATCACCATTACCTCGGCTGCGACAACTTGTTTCTGGAGTGGTATGGAGCGGCAGTTTGATAAGCACCGTATCAATATCATCGATACACCCGGTCACGTTGATTTTACCATTGAGGTTGAGCGCTCGCTACGTGTGCTCGATGCCGCCGTGGTTGTGCTCTGTGGTTCTTCTGGTGTCCAGCCCCAGACCGAAACAGTTTGGCGTCAGGCGAATAAATATCACGTACCGCGAATGGTCTTCGTCAATAAGATGGATCGCGCCGGCGCAGACTTTCTGACAGTGGTCGAGCAGCTCAATGAGCGCCTCGGTGCCAATGCTGTGCCCTTACAGATGGCTATCGGCGCCGAGGAAGCTTTTAACGGTGTTGTCGATCTGGTGAAGATGAAGGCGATACGCTGGTGTGAAGAAGACCAGGGGATGACGTTCACCTACGGTGCTATTCCCGATGATATGGTCGACGAGTGCCAGGAAATGCATGAATTGCTGGTTGAGGCTGCTGCCGAGGCCAATGACGAACTAATGGGCAAGTATCTTGAGACCGAGGAACTCTCCGAGGCTGAGATCAAGCAGGGCATTCGTGCCCGCACCCTGGCTAATGAAATCGTCCCTGTGCTATGCGGTTCGGCCTTTAAGAACAAGGGTGTACAGGCGGTACTCGACGCCGTCGTTGAGTTCCTGCCCTCACCCGTAGAGGTTAAGCCCATTCAGGGTGTCGTCGATGGCGCTGAGGCTCCTGCTCAGCGCGCGGCCGACGATGAGGCGCCCTTCGCTGCGCTAGCCTTTAAAATTGCCACAGACCCCTTCGTGGGCACCTTAACCTTTATGCGTGTGTATTCCGGGGTGTTGCGTCAGGGTGATGCCGTATTCAACTCAGTGAAAGGAAAGAAAGAACGCGTGGGTCGCATGGTGCAAATGCATGCTAACGACCGCGAGGAGATCAAGGAAGTTCGCGCTGGTGATATTGCCGCTGCTATCGGCTTAAAAGATGTGACGACCGGTGACACGTTGTGCGCGCTCGGCGATGTCATCACGCTTGAGCGCATGGAGTTCCCCGATCCGGTTATTTCCGTGGCGGTAGAGCCGAGATCTCAGCCCGATCAAGAAAAGATGGGTGTTGCTCTCGGTAAGCTGGCCCAGGAAGATCCCTCCTTCCGTGTTAAAACGGATGAAGAAACCGGCCAAACGATTATTTCTGGTATGGGTGAATTACATCTCGACATACTGGTCGACCGCATGCGGCGCGAATTTAGTGTTGAGGCCAATATCGGCAAACCCCAGGTGGCCTATCGAGAGGCGATACGCAATACCTGCGAGGTCGAGGGTAAGTTTGTACGTCAGTCTGGCGGCCGTGGGCAGTACGGTCATGTCTGGATTAAGTTTGAGCCTCGTGATAGTGAGGAAGAGGGCTTGGAGTTCATCAACGAGATTGTGGGTGGCACGGTACCGAAAGATTTCATTCCGGCGGTTGAAAAGGGTATTGCCGAGCAGATGAAGAACGGCGTGGTCGCGGGTTATCCCCTGCTGGGTTTAAAGGCAACGCTCTACGACGGATCCTTTCATGATGTTGATTCCAACGAGATGGCCTTTAAGGTGGCTGGCTCGTTGGCGACAAAGAAGTTAGTGGATGAGGGTGGCGCGGTGTTGCTTGAGCCAACCATGCAGGTCGAAGTGGTAATGCCGGAGACGAATATGGGTGATGTGGTCGGCGACCTCAATCGCCGTCGTGGCATTATTTTAGGTATGGCCGATTGTTCGTCGGGCAAGGTGGTGACCGCAGAAGTCCCGTTGGCCGAGATGTTCGGTTATGCCACAGATGTGCGCTCGGCAACCCAGGGACGAGCGACGTTTACCATGGAATTTCTCAAGTACAGTGAAGCGCCAGCCAATGTGGCCAATGAAATTATCGCACGCAACGGTTAAGCGCTTGTGCATAGAGAGGGGTGCCGGATTCATAGCGGCATAGTAGATAAACCATCATTTTATTAATATAACGGAGAGCGGCAATGGGAAAAGAGAAGTTCGAACGTAATAAGCCCCACGTCAACGTAGGCACAATTGGCCACGTTGATCACGGTAAAACCACACTAACAGCAGCCCTGACGCGGGTTTGTGCTGAAGTCTGGGGTGGCGAAGTGGTTGCCTTTGACGGCATCGATAACGCCCCCGAAGAGCGCGAGCGCGGCATCACTATTGCCACCTCCCACGTCGAGTATGACTCGCCGATGCGCCACTACGCACACGTCGA
>MAAT01000054.1 GCA_002162815.1 Gammaproteobacteria bacterium 53_120_T64
GTATTTGCCGCCTGCGCTTTGACGACACCAATCCCGATAAGGAAAGCGATGAGTTCGTGCAGGCGATTATTGCCGATGTGCGCTGGCTGGGCTTTGAGTGGCAGGGCGAGGTGCGCTATGCCTCCGACTATTTCGGCCAACTCTATGAGTGGGCGGTGGCACTGGTTGAGGCGGGCAAGGCCTATATCTGTGAGCTGACACCGGAGCTGACCCGAGAGTATCGCGGCTCCCTCACCGAGCCGGGCAAAAACAGCCCCTATCGCGATCGTCCGGCCAGTGAAAGCCTCGCGCTGCTCGAGCAAATGCGCAGCGGCGCTATTGCCGAGGGCCTAATGACCCTGCGGGCCAAAATCGATATGAGTGCCCCGAACATCAACCTGCGTGACCCGGTGCTGTATCGCGTTAAACGCGTGCCGCACCATCGTACCGGCAGTGAGTGGAGCATCTATCCCTCCTACGATTTTGCCCACGGCCAGGAAGACGCCATCGAGGGTGTCAGTCACTCCATTTGCACCCTGGAATTTGCCGATCACCGGCCCCTGTACGAGTGGTTTATCGACAACCTGCCCGTGCCCGCCAAACCTCGGCAGTTTGAATTCGGTCGCCTCAACTTAAATTACACCGTCACCAGCAAGCGCAAACTGCGCCAATTGGTTGAAGAGAACATCGTCGATGGCTGGGACGACCCGCGCATGCCGACGTTATCGGGTCTGCGGCGTCGTGGCGTGACTGCAACGGCGGTACGTGAATTTTGCGATAGTCTGGCGGTGGCGAAAACCGACGGCACGGTCGATATGGCCCAGCTCGATCATTTTATTCGCCACGACCTCAACGACAATGCGCCACGGGCGATGTGCGTACTGAATCCGCTGAAGGTGACATTGACCAACTGGGAGGAAGGGGAGGTCGAAACACTGACGGCCCCCTGCCATCCCAATCGTGAAGAGCTTGGCGAAAGAAAGCTGCCCTTTGGCCGCACTCTGTATATTGACCGCGCAGACTTCAGCGAGGACACCACCCTGTCGCGCAAGAAATTTAAGCGTTTGGTACTCGGCCAGTTTGTGCGCCTGCGTGGTGCCTATGTGATTAAAGCCGATGGTGTGGTGACGGATGAAGCGGGCGAAATGGTCGAAATCATCGCCAGTATCGTACCCGGCACCGTCGGTGAAAACCCGCCCGAGGGCATGAAGCCCCGTGGGGTGATTCACTGGGTCAGTGCCGAGCACAGTATCGACTGCGAAGTGCGTCTCTACGACCGACTGTTTAATGAGGCCGACCCCGATGGCGGCGGCAAAAACTTCCTCGACAGTGTGAACCCGCAATCTCTTGAAATACTGCAGGGCTGCAAGGCGGAGCAGAGTCTGGCCAGTGCCACCGCGCAGGATCACTACCAGTTTGAGCGCGAGGGCTATTTCTGCCTCGACAGTCGTTGTGCCAGTGAAGGCAAGCCGGTGTTTAACCGCACCATTGGTTTGCGCGACAACTGGCAGCAGAAAAAATAAAGGCTTTAACAGCCTGGTAAACGTTTTCAATGATTAATTTCTAGTTCAGTAACGGTGAGAGAAAAATAACGATGGCCCTACAGTTGTACAACACGCTGACGCGCAACAAAGATCTGTTTAAACCGCTGAAGCCCGGCAAAATTGACCTCTACGTTTGCGGTATTACGGTGTATGACTACTGCCATATCGGCCACGCCCGCGTACTGGTGGCCTTCGACGCCATTACCCGCTACCTGCGCACCCAGGGCTGGGACGTCAACTACGTGCGCAATATCACCGACATCGACGACAAGATTCTGCGCCGCGCCGATGAGAACAAAGAGCTCTACACCGACCTCACCGCGCGCATGATAGACGCGATGCACGAGGACGAGCGCGCCCTGGGTATCTTACCGCCCAATCTCGAGCCCCGCGCCACCGCCCACATGGACGATATTCTCGACATGGTGCAAACCCTGGTCGACAATCACTACGCCTACCGCGCCGACAACGGCGATGTCTACTACCGGGTCAAGCGCTTTCCCGACTACGGCAAATTAAGTAATAAAAACCCCGACGAATTGCTCTCCGGTGCCCGGGTTGAAGTCACGGGTGTCAAAGAAGACCCCCGGGATTTCGCCCTGTGGAAGGCCGCCGATGAAAGTGAAGCGGGCTGGCCCTCGCCCTGGGGCTACGGTCGCCCCGGCTGGCACATCGAGTGCTCGGCCATGTCGACCTGCCTGCTGGGGTCGACCTTCGATATTCACGGCGGTGGCCCGGATCTGCCCTTTCCCCACCACGAAAACGAAATCGCCCAAAGTGAGGCGGCGACCGGCAAGCACTTCGTGAATTACTGGATGCACGCCGGTGCGGTGCGGGTCGACAATGAAAAAATGTCGAAGTCGCTGAATAACTTTTTCACCATTCGCGAGGTGTTAAAAAAATACCACCCCGAAGTGGTGCGCTACTTTTTATTGTCGAGCCACTACCGCAGCCCGATTAACTATTCCGAAGACAATCTCATCGAGGCACGCCAGGGCCTGGAGCGCTTCTATTTCGCCCTGCAAAACTTTGCCGATGTCCCAGCCACAGCGCTGGCCGAACTTGGGGACAGTGCCTACTACCAGCGTTTTGTCGCCGCCATGGATGACGACTTTAATACCCGCGAAGCCTTCTCGGCAATGTACGATCTGGTGCGTGAGCTCAATACCGTCGCCCGTGAAGACCAGCACAGGGCCCAGGCCTTGGCCGCTGAGTTAAAGGCCCTGGGTGGCATTCTCGGTGTGCTAGAGGCCGAGCCCGAAGCCTTTCTAAAGGGTGCTGTAGGGGAGGGCGAGGGTTTGGCCGATGCCGATATTGACGCCCTGATTGCCGAGCGCGAAGCGGCGAAGCTGAATAAAGATTACGCCCGAGCCGATGAGGTGCGCGAAGAATTAAAAGAGCAGGGTATTGTGCTGGAGGATTCCCGAGAGGGGACGCGCTGGCGGCGGGCTTAGGGCTGCTGCGCAAAGATAGGGCGTCCAGGCGTGCTTGCCCTCGGTCTTTTTTGTCATGCGCCCCCGCATGTTTAAAAACCCGAAAACGTCGCGTCAATTTTCTCCAGCGCCTGTGGCGTGAAATTAACACACAGTAGTATTAATGGGTTGTAGCTCTATGATTTTAAGTTGGCAAGAAAACAAGTCGCCTGGCGAGTGTGCTGAGAGCATGTGCTATCACTCGGAATATGCGGGCACAGAAGAGTCGGGTATTCGCTTGGCATTGGCTGAGTGTGTTGAGAAATCCATCAGCCTTCTGGCCACGAACATTAACGATGAGTCGCTCTACCTGTTGTTTGAGTGGTGTGCAGCATCGTCGGTGCTTAGCATTGTGGTAACGGATAGCACGAAAAAGGTGGACTCCGCCCAGGTGGTGAAATGTGGTTTTACCAGGCTTGAAGCTGAAGACCTGCAGTATTGGCTTGGGGATTATTTTACGACCTGTGAGTCATTTATGCGTTATTCATTGGTTGCGGCATTTCATGGGCAAACAAGAGTGGAAAGTGTTTTGTTGTGAATGTGGCGATAAGACTCGGGGGCTTGGTGATCTAGGGTCTCTAATTACGTTCGTAATAATGGGCAAGGCAAGGGGAATGCTATAGGATGGGTGTCCGCCATATTCAGCGCAAAAAGCAAGACCTGACCCTATAGATTGCTCTATAGGGTGGGTGTTTGCTACATTCAGCGCAAAAAGCAAGACCTGACCCTAAGGATTCCTAAAGGGTGCTGTAGGGGAGGGTGAGGGTTTGGCCGATGCCGATATTGACGCCCTGATTGCCGAGCGCGAAGCGGCGAAGCTGAGTAAAGATTACGCGCGGGCCGATGAGGTGAGGGAGGAGTTGAAAGCGCAGGGTATTGTGCTGGAGGATTCCCGAGAGGGGACGCGCTGGCGGCGGGCTTAGGGCTGCTGCCTAAAGATAGGGCGTCCAGGCGTACTTGCCCCCGGTCTTTTTTGTTATGCGCCCCCGCATGTTTAAAAACCCGAAAACGTCGCGTCAATTTTCTCCAGCGCCTGTGGCGTGGAATTAACACACAGTAGTATTAATGGGTTGTAGCTCTATGATTTTAAGTTGGCAAGAAAACAAGTCGCCTGG
>MAAT01000011.1 GCA_002162815.1 Gammaproteobacteria bacterium 53_120_T64
CAAGCTCGGAAAAAAAGTGTTTGCTGTGCGCTACATACTCGGGCTCTTTGATTGGCGTAGGATTGACGGGGACATAATGGCCCGTGAAGACTTGTCGCGGCGCGTGGTCGGCACCGTTTACTGTCGCCTCAGGATCACAGTTGAGCGTGTCCATGAGGGAGTAGTTTGCCAACTTCGCAAGATCGTCGAGCGTCGATAGTGTCGATAGTGTCGATAGTGTCGAGGAGGTTTTCTGAGGCAGTCGGTTTGTCATAGTTGTTGATACCACGGCTCGTAAAGATACATTTTAATACTTTGTCTTTCCATGCCACACCATCACCTGAATTGAAGAAGACTTTAACCACGCCAAAAGCCTCAAATATAAATAGGGTCAAGCCTTTCCATACAACATCATCCCCGGTTGACAATGCGACTTATCGTTGAGTAATGCTTTCCAAAATGCTCGCCAATCTCCTTCAAAGTATAGGCACCTGTCACAAATGTCTGCCGAATCGCTTCACTACTGTCGGGGTATTTATCCTGATAGTAGGCTATCGGTTTCGCCAGTGCGCGTTTCTGCAAGGCAGGGATATCATCCAGGCTTTCTTTCTCTGCGATGGCTTTAAGGTGTCGGTGAATAAATGCGTCACTACCAAGAAACACTTGCTTTTGCAGGTCATCCCAAATTGGAGGGAGGCCAATGCCGGCACGTACAAAGTCTGTGTATTTTACCCGTGCTCGCTTCCGTTGTTTCCCGAACTGACTCAATAACCAGTCGGTTTCAAGCCAATCGTGGAGCTGACTACCACCCACCATTGCCGGATAACTGCTCCAGGGCCAATCACCAATATGTTTCACCATCCGCGCTCTTACCGGGTTTAACACCACATAGCGCGTAAGCTCAAGTAGATAGGTTTCCTTGTCGACAAGGATGGCTTTGTAGCGACCTTGAAAAAGATGGCCTGTGTGATGATGGCGACGATTGTAGCTCTGCGTGTATACGCCGTTGAGTTGACGCATCCCCTTGGATAGATTGCCCTCTATAGTCTCAACCACCAGGTGATAATGATTGTCCATCAGACAATAAGCATGTACCCGCCAATTATAGCGGCTGCAAACACCACCCAGAGTTTCAAGCCAGCGCCTGCGATCACTGTCATCCGCATAAATATCACCACGCCGGTCACCACGAGAAGTCACATGATAAATAGCACCGGCATATTCTAATCGTAAAGGTCTGGCCATTGGCTTAACTTAACAGAGAATATGTGGCGGGGAAAGACCTGACCCTATTTTTCCATTACTACCCGCCGAACTACATCCACCCACAGCTAAAACGAAGACTTCACGACAAGGTGACGTCGCAAGGCCCGCTTTTGGCGGTGTGAATTATAGATGGATGTCCTTTATTACTCTTTTTAGTGACTATAATTTGGCTACCAAACCAACCTTTTACAGTTACAGTATTATCAATGTAGTAAAGATATGACAAGCTAAAGATAAAGTCATGATAAGTGTAGCCATAATGATTCTGGATATACTCGATATCCAGTAAATCTTCAGTAAAGTAATCCTGGCTTTCTAGTTTTCCCATTATGTTTTCTTTTATTTTCGAAAACACGTTTACATTAACCACGTGCTCTTCCAGCTTCTCATTTTTCTTGAGCACACGGTCCAAGTCTTGATCTATATGACCATTGCAATTATTATCAAGTTTTATATAACCAACTTTAAATTGACATTCACTTATATCATTTCCATTCGCGCTGATATAGACGGACTCATTAATAGTAGTAGAAATAAAATTATTCATAGCACCTATTAGCTGTTGTGCCAAATTACAGTAAATAATATACCTCTCCCTTGAACTTGTTGAATAATCACTCTTTTTCTGATGACTTGTTGAGATGTTTTCTTCTATAAATATTGTAAAAAACTTATCCCAATACTCAGTGGTCCAAGGCACATCAATTTTCTTAATTATTAATTCTTTAAATGCTCCCCCCTGCGTAAATGCTTGTCGATATTGAGGGCGAGTAAAGCCAGAAAAAACATTGTGAAAAGAAGCCACATTAGCTGTTGATTTATTCTTATGCGCATATGAGACAGCCCCTTTGTCAGCGATATGTGTCGCATAACGGTCTTTGCCAAAACACAAAGATGATGATGCATACAGGAATAATCTAAATATAGTTTCTAAGTGGTTTGTTATTTGTGCAATGTAATTAAAATGAGTTTCACCAACAGCAGTAAACATGTCAGCCTTAATAGTTTCAAACACACTAATGTCTTTTACATTGTGCCGTACTATATTATGCCTATATCTGAACAACTGAATATCATCATGAACTTGGTCTTTTATTGATGTTCGTATATATTCAGTAAGATATTCGAACGCTCCTTTTGCTGCGATTAGTGCTGTAGAATAACTTATAGAATCCCTTTCTTTTTCAAATATTGATATTTTATTTACAGTGTCAGTAAGCGAGTCATTCCCAACCGGGTGTTCATCCCATCTCATTTTCATATCAAATAAATTTGAATCAATAAAATAACTCATACTATGATCTATTGAATACAATGCGTTTGAAAGATTTTCAAATGCCTTATTCATATTCGCAACAGCAGATATCCTTTTCTTTTGATCAGATGAATCAGTATCAAATCTCTCATATTGCGCTAACGCTTCGACAATGTTATCAGCTGTCGCCAGCTCAATCTTTCCATGCAGCATCGCGAGATCCGCTTTTAATCTAGTAACCGAACTATTTTCTTCCTGTGCTGTTAATAACGAGGATTTATCACTTGTTGAATGTGAAAACAGCTTTAGAAAATAGTCCGGCATTGAAAAACCAAACTGCTCACGAACCTCATCAGAAAGTTTTATCACTCTCTTTGATACAACCCAAACAAAACCGTTTTCAAAATCCTTTGATCTTCTTTTCTGAATAAATCCACACTCCTTCAAGCGACTAAAGTAATACTTATTATCACTAAAAACTCTATCTGCTTCCGATACATATTCTTGCGTAAAAACAACCATTATCAATTCTAAACACTTATGAACTTGCTCCTGATTAAATTTCTTGAAATACGACTCCTTTAATAATCTAGTTAGAGATGATCCAACTATATGATCTTTTTCAAATATATTTTTTATTTCTTTAAGGATATCTTCTTTTATTTCAATCGGTGTATTAACAATAGATAAATTATTTTTTTCCAACTGCTCTATGATCAAGTTCAAATAGTCACGATAACTAGACTTTCCATTTGTTTTTGAAAACAAATTTTCGACAAATGCAACGCTTATAGTCCTAGGTATTGAGTCATAACAATATGCACGAACCCTTCTGTTGAAAACATCCAAAATAAATTCAACTGTCGCCATGGGCATACGTATAACAGGCGAATCAAAGAATCCTGATAAGTGCCTATTGTCACTTAGTTGGCGCTCCCAAATAGGCACGCCAGATACTACAAAACCAACATTGCAATCGTTACGAGTTAGCTCATCTTTCAGAGGCTGGAGACTGCCTAGAAACTCAAAAACTGCGCCATAATGCTGGAAGAACTTATGGTAGTCGTCAAGAAAAATTACGATTCCTTTACCACCTTCACTTATGCTTTTAGATAATTCAATTATGGCTTCTTCTGCCGGCAAACCATCAATCATGTCACGAGTATATTCTTCACAGTTTTTCAACAACTTATTTTTAAGACTAACAATAAAATTATCATGAAAACCATTGCTGTCAGGGTGATCTCTTAGACACGTTATTCTAATTGGTAAAATATCTTTATTTGTCAAATAATGTATCAAGTAATCTTGGAATGTTGTTTTTCCAAATCCGAAATCACCAATTAACAAGTGGGATGTGTGAAACAAATAATCCGGATTCCGTTCTAATTTATTAAGCAATTCAATATATGGCTGGCTCTTAGAAACCACCTCTTCATATAGCGACTCTTCAATACGAGACAAACCATCTTTATTCCCTGGAAACGGATCTTTTTTAAGATAAAACCTTTCCCACCACTGTTTGACGTACTCAATCTCCGGGTTGAATTCAGGTTCGGCAAACACTTCGCTATCAAGCACACTATTAAACGATAACGATTCATCTTGTTTTGCTTTTAATTCTTCCTCAACCGTTTTTTTCTTTTCTTCTAATAAAGTAGTTTCATCACGTATTTCTTTTTCAATGCCATCAATTCGCAACTCTTTTACTGCTTCAATCGTACTTAACTTCTCTATTCTGTTAAGCTCGTCGTCAGAGAGTCCGCTTTCGTAATTATTTTGAACCAGTGAAATTAGTTCTTTCTTCTTGTTCTCAGGGATATAAGAAAATATTGGAAATATGCTTATTTGATCAATAATAGTATTTTTATCAATTTTGTATTTAATTTGATACTTTACCAATGCGTCGCAAACATCAGAATTTGATAAGATTCCATATTTCTTTTTATATCTAACAACAAAATAATCTTTCAAATATGTTTTAAGTAATTTTCTATCAAATTCACCGCTAGTAAGAAAGCTTAATTTATCTTTTATAAATTTGTTTAGCGCTTCATCTTTATTCATATGCTCAAATTTCCAAAAATTGCCGCGATTGGCTTTCACCTTTTCCCAAACACCCCAATCAAGCCTTCGGCAACGTAACCCCCTGCTGCCCCTGATACTTCCCACCCCTATCCTTATAAGAAGTCTCACACTCCTCATCGGCCTCAAAAAACAGCATTTGCGCCACACCCTCATTGGCGTAAATCTTCGCCGGCAAGCTGGTGGTATTAGAGAACTCCAAAGTCACATGCCCCTCCCACTCCGGCTCAAGCGGCGTGACATTGACGATAATGCCACAGCGAGCATAGGTCGATTTACCCAAACAAATAGTCAACACACTGCGCGGAATGCGGAAGTACTCCACCGTGCGCGCCAGGGCAAAGGAGTTGGGCGGAATGATGCAGCTATCGGACTGAATATCGACAAAACTCTTCGGGTCGAAGTTCTTCGGGTCGACGGTAGCCGAGTGCACGTTGGTGAAAATCTTAAACTCATCGGCACAGCGTACATCGTAGCCGTAGCTCGAGACACCGTAGGAGATCACCCGTTCGCCATTGGGGTCGGGGTGTCGTACCTGCTCGCTTTCAAAGGGCGCGATCATGCCGTGCTCGGCGGCCATGCGACGAATCCAGCGATCTGACTTAATACTCATAACAATTCCTAATGACTATGGCTCGAGATTGCCCGAGCCCTAATTAATCGACGAGGCTGGGCTTTAATCTTCAACCGTAATGATCGGTGCCGCCACAGCGCTTTGCCCCAACGCTGCCATCAAGCCAGTGGCAATATTACTGTAGTGCGAGGCGATGCCACCCTCTGGATCGGCGGCAAAAATAGGCTTGCCATTATCGCCCTCTTCGCGAATGCGTTTATCGAGAGGCAGGGAGCCGAGCAGAGTGGTTTGATATTGCTCGGCAATGCTCTCACCACCGCCCTCACCAAAGATCGACTCGCTGTGCTGACAATTGCTGCAGATATGCAGACCCATATTCTCGACCACGCCAAGTACGGGAATGCTCACCTTGCGGAACATTTCGATGCCCTTGCGCGCATCCAGCAGGGCAATCTCCTGGGGCGTGGTAACAATCACCGCACCCGATACCTGGGCCTTCTGCGCTAGCGTCAATTGAATGTCGCCGGTGCCGGGCGGCATGTCGACAATCAATACGTCGAGCTCGCCCCACAGGGTCTGGGTCATCATCTGCACCAGGGCGCTACCGGCCATGGGGCCGCGCCAGACCATGGGCGTGGCGTCGGTGGTCAAATAGGCCATCGACATGGAATGTAAACCGTGGGCTTCAATCGGTACAAAGGCGTTGCCGTTAACGACCTTGGGCTGGCGTGAATCGTCGACACCGAGCATCTTCGCCAGGCTCGGGCCGTAAATATCGGCGTCGAGAATGCCAATAGCAAGACCCTGATCTTTCAGCGCCAGCGCCAGGTTGACGGCCGTGGTCGATTTACCGACCCCGCCCTTGCCCGATGCCACGGCCACTACGTATTTCACTTTACCCAAACCACTGTCCTGCACTGCTTCTGACATGCTATTTCTTCACCTGCGTTAATGAAAAATTAAGCGAAAGCGACTATAGTTGCGCCCCTCGCCAAACTCTAAAAAGCTGTTTATCCCCATGCCCAATACCACTTTATCCGCGGACACTGCGTCCAAGCCTCGTAAAATTCTTGTCACCAGTGCCCTGCCCTATGCCAACGGCTCGATTCACCTGGGCCATTTGGTGGAATATATTCAAACGGATATCTGGGTGCGCTTCCAGAAAGCGCGGGGGCACGAATGTTACTACGTCTGCGCCGACGATGCTCACGGTACGGCAATTATGTTGAAGGCCGAGGAGTTGGGCATTACGCCGGAGGCCCTGATTGAACAGGTGAAGGCCGAGCATGAACGAGACTTTGCCGATTTTCTGATTCGCTTCGACAATTACCACTCGACCCACGCTGAGGAAAACCGGGTATTCGCCAACGAGATTTACACGCGCCTGAAGAACAACGGTCATATTGCCGAGCGCGAAATCACCCAGGCCTTTGACCCGGAAAAAAACCTCTTCCTGGCCGACCGCTACATCAAGGGCACCTGCCCAAAGTGTAAGACCGACGACCAGTACGGCGACAACTGCGAGGCCTGTGGTGCCACTTACGCACCCACCGATTTGATCGACCCCGTGTCGGCCATCTCCGGTGCCACGCCCATCGAAAAACAATCGACCCATTATTTTTTCAAACTGCCCGAGTTTGAAAGCTTCCTCAAGGACTGGACGCGCGCCGGTCACGTCTCGAAGGAAATCGCCAATAAACTCGCCGAGTGGCTCGATTCGGGTTTACAGGAGTGGGATATCAGCCGCGATGCGCCCTACTTCGGCTTTGAAATCCCCGATGCCCCGGGCAAGTACTTCTACGTTTGGCTCGACGCCCCCATTGGCTACATGGCCAGCTTTAAAAACCTCTGCGACCGCGAGGGCATCGACTTTGATACCTACTGGGCAAAGGATTCCGAGGCCGAGCTCTACCACTTCATCGGCAAGGACATCGTCAACTTCCACGCCCTGTTCTGGCCCGCCATGCTCACCAGCGCCAACTACCGCACCCCCAATAAGGTCTGCGTACATGGCTTTTTAACCGTGAATGGCAAGAAGATGTCGAAGTCGCGCGGCACCTTTATTAATGCCCGCAACTACCTCAACTTTTTAGAGCCGGAATATTTACGCTACTATTTCGCCGCGAAGCTGTCCTCCAGCGTCGAAGATCTCGACCTCAATCTCGACGATTTCATCCAGCGTGTGAATAGTGACGTGGTCGGCAAGGTGGTGAATATTGCCAGCCGCTGCGCCAAGTTCGTCACCCGCGACGGCGACGCCACGCTGGCCGCCAGTATTGGCGAACCGGCACTGTGGCAACAGGCCGTCGACGCCGGTGAGGTGATCGCCGGCCACTATGAAAACCGCGATTTCGGCAAGGCCGTGCGCGAAATCATGGCCCTTGCCGATGCCGCCAACGAATACATCGCCGCCAAAGAACCCTGGAAACTGGCCAAGCAGGAGGGGGCCGAAGCCGAAGTGCAGGCCGTTTGCTCACTGGGCATCAACCTGTTTCGCGCACTGATGATTTATCTAAAGCCTATTCTGCCCAACATGGCAGAGCAGTCCAGCCTCTTTCTTAACGACGCGCTGGTCTGGGCCGATACCATCGAGCCCCTGCTCAATCATCGTATCGAAGTCTTTAAGCCAATGGTCAAGCGCGTTGAGAAAGACAAAGTTGCGGCCATGGTGGAAGCCGGTATACAGGCTCAGCCCGCTGCTCAAGCAAGCAAAGAACCAGCGACACCCGACTCGCCACTCGCCGCCGAGCCCCTGGCCGATGAAATCAGCTTTGAGGATTTCATTAAGGTCGATTTACGCGTGGCACGTATCGTCGCCGCCAGTCATGTTGAAGGCGCCAGTAAATTGTTGCAACTGACCCTCGATATCGGCGGCGAAACTCGCAATGTCTTCTCCGGTATTAAGTCCTCCTACCAACCCGAACAGCTCGAGGGCCGCCTTACGGTGATGGTCGCCAACTTGGCCGCTCGCAAGATGCGCTTCGGTATTTCAGAGGGCATGGTACTGGCCGCCGGTGACGATGAAGGCATCTATCTGCTCGAGCCCGACAGCGGTGCACAACCGGGCCAGCGCGTTACTTAAGCATTCGACACGCGAGGCCCGGGCTGATACCCGCCTCGCGTGTCATGCAAAGATATACTGTAGCCGAAAAGATATATTGCTAAATAGCCTAAAAACGCCCGGTTTTATTATTGAATGAAAGGGATCTAATCCCCGATAATACCGACCCTCTACCGCTAGATCGAACGGCTGGCTCCATGCAAGAATTTGCGCTTATTCTCGTTAGCTCGATACTCGTCAATAACTTCGTATTGGCGCAGTTCCTCGGCCTGTGCCCCTTTATGGGCGTCTCCAATAAACTCGAAACCGCCATCGGTATGGCCAGCGCCACCACCTTTGTGATGACCCTGGCCGCTATCTCCAGCTATCTGGTGAATAGCTGGATACTCCAGCCCCTCGGTCTCGAATACTTAAAGACCATCGCCTTTATACTGGTGATCGCCGTGGTGGTGCAATTTACCCGCCTATTTATCGAAAAAACCAGCCCCTTGCTCTACCGAGTGCTGGGTGTGTTTCTACCCTTGATTACCACCAACTGCGCCGTACTGGGTGTCGCCCTGCAAAACACCGCCAAAAATCGCAGCTTCTTTGAGGCCAGCCTTTACGGCTTTGGTGCCGCGCTGGGCTTTTCACTGGTACTGATCCTATTTTCCGCCCTGCGTGAACGCCTCGCCGTGGCCGATGTCCCCGAACCTTTTCAGGGTGCGGCCATTGGCATGATTACCGCCGGCCTGATGTCCCTAGCCTTTATGGGCTTTGCTGGCTTAGTTTGATGACTGAAATGTCCTCCCTCGAACTCCTGCTTACCGCCGTCATCGCCCTGGTCGCCCTGGCGACAATTTTTGGCGTGATACTGGGCTATGCCGCCGTCAGCTTTAAGGTCGAGGGCAACCCTCTCGCCGAGCAGATTGACGCCCTACTGCCGCAAACTCAGTGCGGCAATTGTGGCTACCCCGGCTGTAAACCCTACGCCCAGGCGATTGTCGATGGCGAACCCATCAATAAATGCCCCCCCGGTGGCCAGGCGACCATTGATGCCCTGGCCGCCTTGCTCGACGTGCCCGCGCCCGAGCTCGATGCCGAACACGGCGAAGAGGCCGAGGTCAAAAGTGTCGCCTATATTCGCGAAGACGAGTGCATCGGTTGCACCAAGTGTATACAGGCCTGCCCGGTCGATGCCATCCTCGGTGCTGCCAAACTCATGCACACCGTGATTGTCGACGAATGCACCGGCTGTGATCTCTGTGTCGAGCCCTGCCCGGTCGACTGCATCGATATGCTGGAAATTCCCTCGACCCTCGGTGACTGGCACTGGCAGGCACCACAGACCCCCGCCGAGCGCTTTACCAGTAAACACCGCGATAGCAATATTATCGCCACGGATCACGCCGCATGACTAAGGTTTGGGATATTCACGGCGGTATTCACCCGGCGCAAAATAAACAGCAATCACTGGGTGGCGCCATTCGGGCCGTGCCTCTGCCACCGACCTTGATACTGCCCCTGAGTCAGCACATCGGCGCCCCAGCCGGGCCGGTGGTCAGCGTTGGCGACAAGGTGCTCAAGGGCCAGGTGATCGCCACCGCCAAGGGCTTTGTCAGTGCCCCGGTACACGCACCCAGCTCCGGTGTCATCAGTGCCATTGAAGAGCAGAGTGTGCCCCACGCATCGGGTATGAAGGCACCCTGTATTGTGATGACAACGGACGGCGCTGACAGCTGGATGGCCCATAGTGGCACCCTGGCTTATCGCGACTGCTCTGCTGCCGAGCTGCTCAGTACAATTGCCGAGTCCGGTATTACCGGGCTCGGCGGTGCCGGCTTTCCCAGCGCCGTTAAGCTCCAGCCGCGCCAGAGCATCGATACCCTAATTATTAATGCCACCGAGTGTGAGCCCTATATCACCGCCGACGACCAGTTGATGCGCCAGCGTAGTGACGACATTCTGATCGGCATCGACATTCTGGCGCATATTCTCGGTGACCCCGAGCGCATCCTGATCGGCATTGAAGACAATAAGCCCGAGGCACAACTGGCTCTCGCCACAGCCCTGAAAAATCGTAGCCATACCGAACAGGCTTGCACTATTGAGGTCGTGGAATTCCCCACTAAATACCCCTCCGGTGGTGAAAAACAACTGATCCAAATTCTCACCGGCGAAGAAGTGCCCAGCGGCAAGTTGCCCGCCGACCTCGGCATCGTCTGCCAGAACATCGGCACCAGCCACGCGATTTATCGCGCCATTTGCCACGGTGAGCCGCTAATATCCCGCATCACTACCGTCACCGGACAGGCCTGTGGCAAGCCGGGCAATTATGAAGTGCTTATCGGCACCCCCGCGAAGCACTTACTCGCCGAGGCTGAATTCGATCAGACACGCTGCCCCAACGTGGTGATGGGTGGGCCGATGATGGGTTTTACCTTGCCCAGCGTCGATGTGCCGATCATTAAATCGAGTAACTGTCTGCTCGCCACGACGCGGGAGGAGAGTCCAACGCCGCCACCGGCCCAGGCCTGTATTCGCTGCGGTCACTGTGCCGAAGTGTGTCCCGCCAGCTTATTGCCCCAGCAACTCTACTGGCACGCCCAGGCGAAGAATTACGAGCGCCTCGAGGCCCATCATTTGGCCGATTGCATCGAGTGTGGCGCCTGCTCCTACGTCTGCCCGAGCAGTATTCCCCTGGTGCAATACTACCGGGCCGCTAAGGGCGAAATCCGCCTTATCGCCGAGGAGAAGCGTCAATCCGATCGCGCTCGTGTGCGCTTTGAACACCACCAGGCTCGTGTTGAGCGCGAAGAAAAGGCAAAGGCGGCGAAGCGTGAAGCTCGCAAGCTCGCGGCAGAAGCGGCCAAAGCCAAGCGCGAGGCAGAGGCGGCCAATAATCAAGCCACCGACGCCGATAAAAAAGACCCAGCCCCCGTCGATGCCAACGATATCGTGCAAGCCGCCATGGCCCGCGTGGCGGCCAACCAGGCCTCTCCCAAGGATCAACACCAGCGCCTGCAACGCGCCATTAAATCCACCGCCGCGCGTCTGCAAAAGGCCGAACAGGGCCTCGAGGCATTACTCAAGGATGACGGCGCCGAGCCCAGCGCCGAACTCTTGGCCCAGCGCGATCAACAGCGGGCCACGATTGAACAGGCGCGGCTGCGCCACGAGGAGGCCAACGCTAAATTGGCGGCACTCGATGCTAGCGAAAACACGCCGCCACAAGCCGGCGCGGAAAAAGCGCCAAGCCCAGCGACCACCGTGAGTGGCGACGATCAAAACCTCGATCCCGCAGCCATGGCCATCGCTCGCGCGCAAAAAAATGCCGCCGAGCAGGCGTCAATGTCACCCCAGCAAAAGCAACAGAAGCAACGGGACGCCCTTGAAGGTCGCCTCAAAAAGGCCCAAGCGCGACTCAGCCAAGCCCAGAGCGAGGGTAGCGAACAAGTTGAAGCCTTTAGCAATGCCGTGGCGACATTGAGCGAGAAGCTCAAGACGGCCGATCTCGAGCTGAGTACTTTGGGCCAAACAAACCCGGCGAGTAACGCCAGCCAGCCCGTCAATCAACAGACCAGCCAAAGCGAGGAAAATAGCTGATGGCCCTCGGTCGCAATAGCTCACCCCACACCAACGGCCCCCGCTCCACCCAGTGGGTCATGCAACAGGTACTGATCGCCACAGTGCCGGGGCTGATCGTGCTGACCAACTATTTTGGTATCGGCACCATCCTCAACATTCTGATCGCCAGTGTCACCGCCCTTGCCTGTGAGGCGGCGATTTTGAAACTGCGCCAGCGCCCCATCGGCTTTTATCTGCGCGATTACAGCGCTCTGGTAACGGCGGTATTACTGGGCCTCGCCCTGCCGCCACTGGCACCCTGGTGGCTCGCGGTCACCGGCAGCGCTTTTGCGATTATTATTGCCAAGCATCTCTACGGCGGCATGGGCTACAACCCCTTTAACCCGGCCATGGTCGGCTATGTGGTGCTATTGATTTCCTTCCCCCTACAAATGAGCGCATGGGTCGCCCCCGAGGGACTGTTAATCGATGGCGCTATCGAGGCTGCTGGGGCTATGGCACCGGACTTCCCCACCTCCCTGCAGATCGCTTTCACGGGCAGCCCTATCGACGGTTTCACGGCGGCAACCCCCCTCGATGCCTTCAAGCACAACAGCGGTCTTTTGGTGGAACAGTTTTACCAGCAGACACCGCTGTTTGCTCAGGGCCACTGGGCCGGCTATGGCTGGGAATGGATCAACATTGCCTTCCTACTCGGCGGTTGCTATCTACTGGCACGCAAGGTGTTTACCTGGCACGCGCCCATCGGCATGCTGCTCGGTCTCTCGCTGATGGCGCTGTTTAATTACGATGGCGGCAGCTCGGCGAGCAATGGCTCCATCATCTTCCACCTGCTCAGTGGCGCCACCATGTTCGGTGCCTTTTTTATCGTCACCGACCCGGTGACCTCCGCTAGCAGCAATCGTGGCCGCTTCATTTACGGCGCACTGATTGGCGTCATACTGTTTCTGATTCGCAGCTGGGGTAACTACCCCGACGCCCTCGCCTTCGCGGTGTTACTGATGAATTTTGCCGCGCCCTTTATCGACTATTACACGCCGCCACGGACCTACGGTCACGGCAAGTCGGGCACCATCATCCATCGTTCAAAGGAGGATTAAAGGTGGCCAGCCAACTGGGAAAATCAATGGGCCTGAATGGCACGGTGCTCGGTCTATTTGCGCTGATCACCTCGCTGCTACTGGCCGGTACTTACCTCGGCACCAAGGATAAAATTGCCGAATCACAGCGCCGCGCCGCGCAAAAAGCCCTGCTCGAAATTATCCCTGCAAAGCGCCACGACAACGACATTCTTACCGACACCCTGAGCATTCCCCAGCGCTACTGGTCGATACTCGGCCTTAAAAAGGGCGGCGAATTACATCTGGCCCGCAACAAGGGCGAAGTCTTCGCGATCATCGTACCCGCCATTGCCCCGGACGGTTACAGCGGTGCGATTAATATGATTGTCGGCATTAACCTGAACGGTGAAATCGCCGGTGTCAGGGTGCTCAGTCACAGTGAAACCCCCGGCTTGGGTGACAAGGTCGAGCTCAAGAAACACCCCTGGGTACTCGGCTTTAATGGCAAAGCCATCGGCTCACCGCCCCTGGCGCGCTGGAAGGTCAAAAAAGACCAGGGCGATTTCGACCAATTCACCGGGGCCACCATCACCCCACGCGCAGTGGTTAGCCAGGTGGCCCGCGCCCTGCAATATTTTGGCGAAGACAAAACGCGCATCATCAAACTCAGTACCAGCAGCGTTAACCCGCCCCCTGGCCCAGTATTCGGTGACACGCAACAACGCAGGGGAGACGAAACATGAGCGATGTATCCTACGGTGAAATAAGCCGCAATGGTTTGTGGCATAACAACCCCGCGCTGGTGCAGTTACTGGGGCTCTGCCCCCTCCTTGCGGTCACCGGCTCGGTGGTCAACGCCCTCGGCCTGGGCCTTGCCACGCTGGCCGTTTTGATCGGTTCCAATGTCGCCGTCTCGCTGATTCGCCACCGGGTCGGCGATGCCATTCGCACCCCGGCCTTTGTGATGATTATCGCCACCTTCACCACTTGCACCGAAATGCTGATGAAGGCCTACACCTACGAGTTGTATCAAATACTGGGGATTTTTATTCCCTTGATCGTCACCAATTGCGCCATTCTCGGTCGTGCCGAGGCCTTTGCCAGCAAGCAACCACCACTGCCCGCCGCCTTCGATGGCTTAATGATGGGCTTAGGCTTTGCTGCCGTACTGCTGGTGCTCGGTGCCATTCGAGAGATTCTGGGTAGCGGTACCCTGTTCGCCAATATGGACCTATTGTTTGGCCCCATGGCCGCCAATTGGGGCCTGCAATTGTTCGGTGAGGACTACGGATTCTTGGTGTTGATTCTGCCCCCGGGGGCCTTTCTGGTGACCGGGCTATTGATCGCCCTGAAAAACATTATCGATAGCCGCCAACAGGCCCGGCTGGCCGCAATACAAGCCAAACCGGTAAAGGGCTCCAAACGGGTCAGAACCACAGGAGCCATTCAATAGCCGCCAGTCCGTAAACTAAGCCAGCAGTTTTTTTGCCAGCGGCTCCATTTGTCCGGCCAATTCAAAATCCAGGTGGGTAATGCCGCCACTGCGATGGGTCAGGAGATCGATCTCCACGACATTCCAAACATTCACCCAGCGTGGGTGATGGCTCATCACCTCACAGGCGATAGCCGCCTGCGTCATAAAACCAAAGGCATCGACAAAACTCTTAAATTCATAACGACGTGACAATTTACCATCGGCGAGCGCCCAGGGCGCCAGGGCATCGGCATTTAGAGTTGTCAGGTTTTCAGCCAGTTGAGCTTCGTTGAGGAGTGCGGGTTTTGTCATTATTATTATCTCTATGGGTTTGTAAACGAGGGTTTAGAAACGATTAGTTTCTCATTATGGTTCAGTCAATACCACGCTGAGCGGCCTCAAACCAAACTCAGAGCAGATAGATAAAGGCTTATCTTAACGTCTTCCCCTTGCAATTCTCCATACCTAAGCTCAACTTTGAGCTCAATTCTCTACACCTAAGATCAACTTTGATCTCAAGCCTAAACACAGCGCATGCACTTCAGGTCTATTCGTCGAGGCTAAGTAGAGCCAGGTTACCACCGGCAGCTGCGGTATTGGTGCTAATCGTCTTTTCGTAACTCAAGCGTGCGATTAACACCTCGGGGCTCAACTCGGTGATCAGCGGGCATATTGCGCCCGGGCGCTGCGCCAATCGCTGTGCAATCTGCCCGCTGAGTGGCGAGCTAGGCGCTAGACAAACGGCCTCAATCGGCGCTACATCCAATAGCGTTAAGAGCTTAGTGATATCGGCCGTTGCACACAGCTCGGGGGCTACGCCAGCCGACTCCAAAGCCATCCGCAGTGCCTGCCAAAATGCGCTAAAACCTGAGTCGGGCGCAGACAGAACCAGTGCACTATTACCCGCCAACAACAAGGCCAACAATTGGCGAACAAAGCACGCCTCATTAGAGGCCGCGTCCACCACAATCAATACCAGGCCACGGCTTTGCAATTGATAGTCATTGCTCTCCCCCGTTGGCCCCGCTAACGAAGGTACGGTTAATAATAAGCGCCGCGCGACCGGTAGCATTGTTGCCAGCGCCTGTTGAAATGGCGCCCGCTCAAGCGTCATCGCGACCAGTGGACTATCGTCGCGCAATAGTGTCTCGAGACAAGCCATTCTTGCCACCGCCCCCCGCGCCGACCAAGCGCGTTGTGCCCTCGCGAGACTGTCGGGTATCGCGTGGCAAGGGCTTGCAACCACGCTTCGAGTCAACGTTGGCGGGGGCTCATCTCGTGGCTGGCCGCCCTGCTCGGCACCGACGGTCTTAAACGCCGAATCTTGCGCAATCTCCTTCGGCGCCGGCCAATGCACCAGGCGCTGTAGATACAGCGGCCCACCGGCCTTCGGGCCTGTACCCGACAAACCTCGACCGCCAAAGGGCTGTAGCCCCACCACCGCACCAATCATATTGCGATTGATATAGACATTGCCGACCGCGGCGCGCTGGGCCAGTGTTTTACACCTGCCGTCGATACGACTTTGAATACCCAGCGTTAGCCCATAACCACTGCTGTTGACCTGTGTCATCACCTCATCGATGCCCTCGGCCGGAAAGCGTATCAGGTGGACAATCGGGCCAAAGACCTCCTCTGTTAACAAACTCATATTGTCAATTTCATACAGTTGGGGGGCAAAGTAATAGCCCCGATCACAATCACTATTGAGCCTACAGGCGTAAAGTAAATGCGCGCGACCGGACTGGCTTTGCAAGAAAGTACAGTGCGCCCGGCACTGCTGGCGCGCCGGCTCATCGATCAGCGGGCCGAGATCGCTACTGGCGAGCGCCGGATCGCCAATTCGTAGTTCCGCCATCGCCCCGCTGAGCATGGCAATCAACGCATCGGCAATATCCTGCTGCACAAACAGTACTCGCAGTGCCGAGCAGCGCTGCCCGGCACTGTGGAAGCCGGAGCTGATCACATCATCCACCACCTGTTCAAGCAGAGCCGTGGCATCGACCAACATCGCATTTTGGCCGCCCGTTTCCGCGATCAAGGGGCAGGACTGGCGCTGGGCCAAGGCCCGGTTCAACCAGCGGCCGGTCTCAAAAGAGCCGGTGAACAACACCGCCTGTATGCGCGGGTCGGGCAATACCTGCTCGCCCACCGCAGTCCCGGGGGCCAGTAAGAGCTGGCAGCAGTCGGCGGGAAAACCAGCGGCTTTCATCAACTCGATGACACAGCGGGCCATCAACAGTGACTGCATGGCGGGCTTGGCCAGCACGCTATTGCCGGTAGCCAGTGCGGCGGCGATTTGACCGATGAAAATGGCCAGGGGGAAATTCCACGGGCTGATACAGAGCACCACGCCCCGGGGCTGCACTTGGGGCTGTACCTCGGCCTTGGCAAATAAGGTCTCGGCCTGTGCCGCGTAGTAACGGCAGAAGTCCACCGCTTCCCGCACCTCGGCAATACCATCGACTAGCGTCTTGCCACCCTCCCGCGTACAGAGGCCAACCAGCTGGTCACGATGGTTTTCGAGCCGATTGGCTAGCTGGCGCAGATAATGGCCGCGCTGCGTAGCGCCAATACTGGCCCAGGCCGGAAAGGCCAACTCGGCGCGCTGCAATTTGTCTCGCAGTTGTTGCGCCGTGTCGATCTCGAGACGCGCTAAAACCTCATGGCAACGCGCTGGGTTGCGAATTTCGACCTGGCGCTGTAGTGGCTTATCGCCTGAGAACTCTCGCGCCAGTACTGGCTGTGGCCCATGGCGCACCATCCCCACCTGTAGTCTCTGTAGCGTCGCCACATCATCGAGATCACAGCCCTTGGAATTGACGCGGTCTAGGCTCGAGCCTGCACCGTTAAATACGTCCTGGGGCAGAGGGATTTGCGGATGGCGCGCCTGAGACCAGCCCTGTACTTGTCCCCGAGGCGCACGCAGCAAGGCGCCAGTATCAAGATCAGCGGGCTGTAAATATTTGAAGACAGAGCTATTGGCGCCATTTTCGAGAATGCGACGCACCAAATAACTCAACAAGTCGGACTGTTTACCCACCGGTGCATAGACCCGGCAGCGCTGGCCCTGCGCTTGTAGTGAGGCAAACAGTACCTCACCCATGCCGTGTAGGCGCTGAAACTCATAGCCCCCCAATGAACTCTCCCCCAGCGCCGTCAACTGCCGATCGAGCTCCAGTACCGTGGCGACCGTGTAGGGATTATGGCTGGCAAACTGGGGGTAGAAGCGCTGGCGATGACGTAGCAGAAAGTCGGCACAAGCCTGGTAGTTGAGATCGGTCGTCGCCTTGCGGGTAAACACCGGGTAGTCGTTGTAGCCACCCTGCTGACTGGCTTTAATTTCACTGTCCCAGTACGCCCCTTTCACCAAGCGCAAAGGTATTTGTCGGCCCTCGGCAACCGCTAGCTCCGCTAGCCATTCGAGTACGCTAAGGGCGCGTTTTTGGTAGGCCTGCACCGCCAAACCAAAACCCTGCCAACCCGCTAAGGACGCATCACAATACACCGCCGCAAAGACAGCCAATGACAAATCGAGACGCCCGCTCTCCTCGGCATCAAGGGTTAAACTGACCCCATGACTGCGTGCCAGCTGCGCCAAGTCCAGTAGACGTGGCACCAATTCTGCCATCACCAGCTGGCGCTGAGAGGCTTCGTAGCGCGGGTGTAAAGCGGAGAGCTTGACCGAAACACTGGCACCGCGCTGAATAGCGCCATTGTCAGGCGCCATGCCGCGACCACCTTCTGTACGCCCCAACGCTACGACCATTTGCCGATAGCGCTGCAAAAAAACCTCGGCATCACGTCCACAGCGGGCGCCCTCTCCGAGCATATCGTAGGACAGGCTGTAACCCCGAGTTGCCGATCTATGCGCTCGAGCCAGTGCGGCGTTGACACTGCCCGCGAACACAAAACCACCACCCAGCCAGGCAATGCCCCGGCTCAAGATGCGACGCTGTAAGGCGCGCAATAATGCCCAGGGCCACTGTCGATAAGGTGGTTGCGAGGGATTAAACAGCCCCTTAGCCGCGATGTTATGAGCCAGTATCAAGCCAATAAGCGCCCCACTGAGCCATAGCGGCTGTCGAGTACTGAGCGTCGAGCGCCAGTCTGCGGCGCCGAGTTTATCGGCAATAAGCTGGTCTGCGGTCGCAGTATTGGGCGTGCGCAGTAAGGCTTCGGCGAGCCCCATTAACGACCGCCCCTCTTGGCTCGACAGGGGAAATTGCTCGAGTAGAGCCGCCATCGACACACCGCGTCGCCCCGCCCGCCCCATATCGCTAATCAAGGCCCGCGCCCGATCATCGATACGACGGCAAACCTCTGGCTCCAATTGTGTTATCGCCAGTAAGCTGGCGACAGCAGCCGCCTCATCCTGACGTAGGCAGTGCGCAATCGCTTGCCGATCATCGACCCGTGGTTTGTGCTGTGGCTTTGCTGGCACCCTATGCAACACCTGTTATGTCCTCCCTGGCGAATCATCCTCAGCGCGCCCATTGTTTCACTCACTCTCTCGTACTCTCGGAAAATACAGAGACCCGGTGAAACAAACAGCTGGTGACTACCTTCGATCACACCCTGTTTGCAGTGTAGTGGCAATTTCAGCTCCCGGCCCCGTGTCTACAGCCATCATTGCCGGCAGATCTTATTGGCCGCTCTACACTGAACGTAAAGCACAATGACATTGCAGCTAAGATGAGGCTTCTATTGTGAAAATCATTCAAGCACTGGGCGTCGACAGCAATTTGGGCTATTGCCAGGGCTCCAGTCATCGAGCCGTGCAGGAATTAAAACAAGACGCATGTGTCGACTCATTGGCCCAGGCGGGGCTGGCATTAGACTGGCAGCTCATTACAGCCCAGCCTTCTGTCCAGTCCCCAACCAACGACACCGATACCAACAAGAACAACAACCTTGAAATCCAGCTCGCCGATGTCAATCGGCAACTGGCCAGTAAAGTTGACGAATTGGTGACCGCGGGACAACGTTTCCTAGTGCTGGGTGGCGACCACTCCATCGCCATGGGCACCTGGAGTGGCGCCCTCGCCGCCTGCCGTCAACGTCGTGGCAGCCGAGCCCAAAGCTTGGGTCTACTGTGGATAGATGCCCACCTCGACGCCCACAACTTTGGCAGCTCACCCTCGGCCAATATTCACGGCATGCCCCTGCGTGCCCTGCTCGACGACACAGAGCCAAGGCTCAAGCGGCTGTGCCCGCAAAGCGGCGCTCTCTGTGGTAAAAATCTGGCGTTATTAGGTATCCGTAGCTTTGAAGCCGCAGAGAAAAAATTCCTTGAAGAACAACAGGTCGCCATCACTTACATGCACGAGATGCCAAGAGGTGATTGTGGGCCGAGCCTGTTGCGCGCGCTGGGCACCCTGAGTAAGCGCTGTGGCAGCGTTGGTATCAGTCTCGACATCGATGCCATCGACCCTCGTCATGCCCCCGGTGTCGCAACACCCGAAGCGTCAGGTATTCAATTATCCAGTCTCTGCAAAGCCCTAAAGCAGGCTCGCCTTTTTGATAAGTTAGTGGGTCTGGAAATTTGTGAGTACGACCCCGCCGAGGATGTTCAACAGCGCACTCGCCAGACCCTGTTACAAATCATTAAAGCCCTGTTCTAGCGCTGTAGACGAGAGCTGACTCAGCCCTACGCGCCGACATCCACAAAAAAACCGTAGAGATCTTTTGGGTCGGCCATCGTTGGCAGCATCGCAATCTCATCGAAGTAATCGCGGTAGGCCTCTTGTTTCGAGTAATCATGTAATAGCTTAATGATCGAAAAATCTTCTAGGGCAAAACCCACGGCATCGCAAAGCGTTAACTCGCTATCGTTCTCCCGACCCGGTAAATGCCCGGCAAGCAGTTGCCAAAGCTCGGCATACAACACCGAGCCATCCATATTTTGCACCTCGCCCTCGAGCAAGCTTTGCTGGCGATATTCAACCACAATCTTACTTGCCATCAGCAGATCCTTACCCAGCTCCGTCTTTCCCGGGCAGTCGCCACCCATGGCGTGAATGTGCACACCGCTTTTCAACCAATCGAGCTGGATAAGATCATTGACTTGCTTTGCCGCTGTCGCGGTGATGATCATATCGGCATCTTGCACCGCCTCCTGAATACTCTGGCAAGGACGTAGCTCCAAATCGAATGAGCGTATATTGCGGGTAAATTTCCCCATCGCCCTCGGGTCCAGATCAAAATACGTCACACGCTCCAGGTTCAGTACCTGCGCCACCATACTGACCTGAAATTCCGCCTGGGCCCCGGTGCCTATCAGCGCCAAATGGCGACTATCGGGTCGTGCCAAACAGCGCGCCGCCAGAGCTGTGACCGCCGCCGTGCGGATCGCCGTGAGTAGGGTCATTTCACTGAAGAGCAGCGGATAGCCACTATTAACATCCGCCAAAACCCCCAGTGCAACGACACAAAGTTTGCCCTGTTCCGTGTTTTTCGGGTGGCCGTTGACGTATTTAAAACTGTAGTAGTGCTGGTCGGCGCAGGGCATTAATTCGATCACCCCGAAGGGGTAGTGCGTCGCCAGTCGCGGGGTTTTAATAAACTCTCCCCAGCGTAGAAAGTCACCTTCCAGGGTTGTTAACACCGCCCTATAAAAATCCGCCTGGCCAATACTGGCAACCAAATTGCGCAGCCCATTCACTGAGAGTAATTTCATTTTTCACCCCGTTAGTCCGTTTCAACGGCCCTACACATTCTCAGAGGCGCGGCGTCAGCGGACAAAATGGGCTCCACCTCAGCGGGAGCCCTCTAATACAGGGTAGGCAATAATCTGAGTGATTTCCCGACACCAGAAACACCGAGCCGACTAGACTTTATTGAGTTCGCCAACGCGGACTAAGATTAGGAACTGTCTCACCGACGGCTAAAGTGTACCCAGCGCGGTGATGGGGAGAACGAATAATCATAACAACGCTATCCGTAATGGTGACCCAGCAGCCCTCAATAAACACCGCACCTTGAGGTAGAAGAAGTCGCTCTATCGGTCAATAAGCTTACGGGTAGAGCGCTAGGGCTTTAATTCGCGCCTCAATATCGTCAACTACGCGCCGATAGCGCGGGTCCGTCACAGCCCCATAATCACGCTGAAAATGGGCCTCGTTGAGGTTTTCTGGCAAGCCGTGCAATTGAGGTAGTAACAGGGTTTTGCCCCGCCCCTTAGCCAGACGCTGCTGTAACTGTATGGCCGAGCGTCGCGAAGTCAGCGCCAGCTCAGCGAAGCGTGTCCCTGCCATGTCCGCCGCCAGATCTTTAAAACTAAAACCACTGCCGCCCCGGGCATCGCTAATTTCCTTATACAGGCCGAACGTGGCGGCGATAGACCTGCCCCCCGCCACCGTCAGGGCGGCGGAGGTGATGAAATGACGCACCAGGTCATTGCGGCCATTCAGTAATAATCGCGCCCGCCGTGGCCGTGGCCAGCTGCGTGCTGCGGGTACTAACGTACTCAGCCCTCCGCCGTTGGCGTAGGCCGCCAACACCATGATCGCCGCGCGGTTTTCGGCTATCGGATCGCTAGACTGTGAACGACTCAGCCCATAGGCAAAGACAGCTTCGAGTAAGCCAGTAAATGAAAGGTTCCGGCCCTCGCGCTCTACCTCTGCTACCAGAAACTGCTGATAAAGCGCCAAGGTCTGACGCTCTTCAAGCGAAATCAGCCGCCGACGCAATGTCGCCAGTAACTCTGTTGGCCACTGATAAGTGATGGCCATGCTCTGTGAGTGAAAATCGATTGTCTGAAAAGCACTGGCGACAACCGCCACTTCACGGCTCAAACTGAAACGCTCAAGTACCACTTGCAGCAGGGCTGTACTTAGGTGAGCCGGAAAGAACACCCGCCCAATACGCAGGGACTGCAGCCTCACCCTCCCCGCGCTATTCTGCAAATCGCTGCTGGCAAATACGGCCTGTAAATTGAGGTAGCCAGCGCTCCCTTTGTTAGCGAATAACAGCGCCGATATGTCCCAGCTAAGTTTGAGCACAAGTACACCCGGCTCAAGCGCCACCTCCGTCCCTCGCGCTGCGACATGCTCGCCAAGGTAAGTGGCGAGTAGGTTCAACTCGCTTTCTGCCAATTGCACCTCACGCGTCTCGCCGCTGCGCAGCAACCTCGATTGGTGTTGGCGATAAAGCCCTTTCGCTCGGGCAATATTTTCAGGACTCAAATTCGCCTGCGTAATAACCTGCGGCGAGGTCTCAATACACAGACCCAGCACGGTGAGCCCGACCAGCAAGATCACCAAGGGCGCACAAAGACAGACTCGAAACAGATAAGAAGCTAGCAACCGTACTCCCAGCGTGAAAATTAAGTCGCTATCTAAACACGCGTGAGAACGGGATACGAACCTGCCGTTACCCGCACCAACAGCATGGACTTCACACTCTCTATCCAGACCCGCCGTTTAATGGCGGCTTGATCTCCACTTTACTGATTCGCAACCCGACTTGTGCTTAAATCCAGGGTTCAATGACGAACTGCACAACGGGTTGGTAGGTATCACGGGCTGATGGATAAATACGACAAGCAAGAGCAACTTTCAAGCAGGTATAAGCCGCCCCTCTCTAAGCGTCGAGGCTCAAGGGCCGCGAGTGATTCCCTGCTCGATGAAAACAATCATCTCAAGGCGAGCATTGAGGCATTGATCGATAGTGCTCGCTACAATCAGCAAACCCAGGAAAAGTTTTACGCACTCGAACTCTACTTTCTCGAAGCCAACTCCTACGAACTGCTGCTGCGACGGATACTCACCGACCTCAAACGCCAGTTAAAACTGACCCAAGTCGAGCTGTTTCTACTCGACCCCCAGCAAGAAACCCAGCAGTTGATCAATGAAATCTATGGCAAGCTAAATTACAGTAACTTGTATTACACCGACTCCATCAGCGCCATTAAAGCGATTTACGGGGGCAATATTCAACTGATTCTCAGTAACACCCAGAGCGACATCGCCAAACTCGGCCCCGGTATGAGTCAGAGCGTCGCCCTCCTCCCCCTGCGGCGCGGTAATCACATTATTGGCAGCCTGCACTTGGGCAGCCGTGACCAGCAACGCTTTCACGCCGGCCTAGGCGGAGACTTTCTGCTACACCTCGGGACGATCATCAGCGTCTGTATCGAAAGCTCCATTAATCAGGAGCGCTACAAGCATTTAAGTCTGGTCGACATGTTAACCCGCGCCAAAAACCGCCGCTTTTTCTTTCAGGCCCTAGCCACCGAGATAGCCCGCAGCCAACGCTCGAAAAAACCACTTGCCTGCTTGTTTATCGATATCGACCACTTCAAAGTGGTAAATGACACCCACGGCCACCTCACAGGTGACCGCGCACTACGCAGCGTCGCCGACACCATCGCGCCGCTACTACGCCAGTCCGATGTGCTGGCACGCTTTGGTGGCGAAGAATTTACCGTTCTACTGCCCAACTGCGACCTCAGCCACGCCGAAGAAATTGCCGAGAGAATTCGCGATAAAATCGCCCACACCAGCATCACGAATGACAATAATCTGGGTTTTCAGCTCACCGTGTCTATCGGCGTCAGCTACTGGCGTGACGGTAAGCAGGCTTTCGACGATAGTGAAGCCATACAAAACCACCTCATCAGCCAGGCTGACAAAGGCGTTTATTGTGCTAAGGAAGATGGTCGTAATTGTGTGAGGGTTGTCGAGGACTAGTGCCTAGACCGAACTCAAACCGGGGGTTTGTTAAGACGCCCTAGGATCGAAGCACTGCTCAGACAATCAGACTTGCTCGTAACTAAACGCCAAATTCAAGCCACTAAATATGCCCGAACTATTTTCCCGAACTATTCGAACACCCTCTAAAGTAGCCACTGCCTCGACAGACCTTGGCCACTAAAACAACCCATTCTCGATAGTGAAATAGCGCTGGCTATATTCTTTGATACTGTAATTGTCAGTGGCTGTCCTTCAAAAGTTTTTCGATAGACTTTTCTTCGACTTCAGGCTAATTGAATCATAAACCAAAGACCTAACCCTATTAACTTCCGCGATCTTAAATCCCCGTATTCAAAAATCAAGCGCAATGCGCAGCTGCTATCAGGGTAATCCTTAAGAGATAACAAGGAATGCCCCGACAGACTTTTCGTCTACTTCAAACTAATCAGAGTGGGCGTCCTGCTTGATACTGATCAAGCCCCAGTAAAACAGAACACCTGATTAAGCGACTGATTTCTTTTCGTAGTTTTCAGGGCTGAGATAGCCCAATGCACTGTGCCGTCTTTGGCGGTTGTAATCAACTTCAATGTATTCAAAAACAGCCTGACGCATTTGCTCTCGATTTATTATTGGCTCATCGCGAATGGCTTCGACCTTGAGCGAGTGGAAGAAACTTTCCACGCAAGCATTATACCCAAAGCGCTTCGCGGGGCAGGCTCTCCCAGCAATTTCCTTTACGGCTCATGCTCTGTCTCAACTGATGCTGATCGATGAGTTCACGATAAGCCGTGGAGCAATATTGGCTGCCTCGATCACTGTGTAGAATCACACGCTCTGGGAAGCCTCGTCGCCACAACGCCATTTGCAGCGCATCACACACCAACGTTGCCGTCATCCTAGAGCTCATTGACCAGCCAATCACCGCCCGCGAGTACAGGTCGATAATCACCGCCAAGTACAGCCAGCCTTCGCTGGTGTACAAGTAGGTAATATCACCGGCCCATTTCTGATTCGCTTTGTCAGCGCTAAAGTTGCGAGCCAACAAGTTGGGTGAGATTGATAAATTGTGATCGCTGTCCGTCGTCACTCTAAACTTGCGTGCCGCTTTGGCCACAAGATCTTGGCGCTTCATACTGTTGCCGATGGTTTTGATGTTGTGGTGATGTCCTTGATCCGATAGCTCAGCCTGAATACGACGAGCCCCATTGCGTTGCTTAGATTGCTCAAAGGCTTCCTGCACTTTTAAGTCTCGCGCTACCTGAGCTTGCTTACGCGGACTCAATTGATTTTGTGACGTTAGCCATTGGTAATACCCACCTCGCGATACGCCCAGAGCTTTAGCCATGGTCGTTACAGTCAGTAATTCACGGTTATCATTCATAAATTGAAACCGCTCTACTTTTGGTTTTTCGCGAACGGTGTCTTTCAAGGTAGTTGTCGCCTTTTTTAATAGAAGCAACTCGTCTTCTCGCTCAGCCAGTTGCCGCTTGAGCCTGGCATTTTCAGTGGCAAGATCACTTTCTCGCTCACTGGTATTGGCCTTTTTATCGGCAGCGGATCGCCACTGATAGATTTGTGAGGGGTGTATACCCAGCTGTTTGGCTGCCTTGGTGGCCCCCATGTTGCCGGCAAGCCTCAGAACTTCGGCTTTGAATTCTTCTGAATGACGTTTACGGGTTTGTACTTTCTTGGTCATGGTTCACCTCGGTTAGCAATTTTACTCGCTTAACGAGGTGTTCAGTATTGTTGGGGCGGATCACAGTTGAGAGTGGCACGGCTGGGTGACATCGCCAAGACTTTAGGTTTCGAACCTGTGGGTCAGATAGGTGCCCCGGCCGTTTTGTTTATTACGCCGGACGGTATCTTAGGCCCTA
>MAAT01000039.1 GCA_002162815.1 Gammaproteobacteria bacterium 53_120_T64
AAAGCGGGGTTCTGTCATTAGTTGGCTGAAGGCGGTGGCGCGAATGGGCGCGAGCCAGTGAATTACCGCCAGGCAATAAATAACGCTACTTAGTAGCCACAGTAGGGCGAGTAGGTTGTTGTTCATTAGCGGTTTGACCGGCGTGGCCTGTGCGGCTAGGGCTGTGACGAGTTGCTGGTGGCTACTCATAGGGCTCGGCCTCCAATAGTTTTTTCAGTTGTTTAATGGCGCGATGGACGCGGACCTTGAGGGTGACTTCCGTTACCCCAAGCTGAACCGCGGCCTCTTTACAACTCAGGCCAATGATTTTGGTAAGTGTCAGGGCCTCGCGGTGTTGGGGTTTTAAGGCCTTAAACAAACAACCTTCAAGCAGGGAGGCATCCTCTGCTGCCTGTATTTGATCTTCGGCACAAGTATTATCTTGTATCTGACTTTCTAGCATTTTCCGATAAGATTTTTGCCGGCGCATACCATCGATGGTTTGATGACGGATGATGGCGAACAGCCAGGGCCGTATTGGTCGTTGCGGATTGTAGGTGTGACGACCCTGATGGATGGCGATCAGGATGTCCTGTACCCAATCGTCGATACTTTGATGGTGGCCGATACGCGAGCGCAAATAGCCTTCAATAAAAGCGCAGAGCTCACTCAGTAGCGTTTCATAATCTCGTTCGTTGCCGCCTTGCGCAGCCGCCATTAGGCTGGACCAGCGCTGCTCGTCTTGCTGAAATTGTATGTTTGTCATAGACAAGTCATTGCACTAACAATCACTAGGGTAGCGCGTTTTCGTACAGAGCACAGCCTGAAAAACAGATTTGCAGGCTGTGCTTACACTTTATCTAGCGTATTTTGGTGACCGTGATTTTGGCCACGTTGTTATTCCAGTCGTAGCGTTGGGGCTTGAGAACGTCGTCGCCCAAATCGTGAAAGCCATTGCCGATATGGACATAACCTTCGTCGAGTTCGCTAACCTCAGCAGAATAACCTTCGCCACCACAAAGTGGGCCGGGGATGTTGGCACAATCCTGGTCGTTGTATTCGCTACCGGCGTCGTAACCGGGCGCCAGGAAGCTCTTGGTGCCGCGACGCGGCAGGTTCACGCCATTCAGGGCAAAGAAGGTATCGTTAGTGGGCAGTAGCATGGCGACAACAGTCAATAAGCCACGACCGGGGTTGCTCTGGATAGTGATTGATGTGGTTTCACCCGGCATCAGCAAAACGCCGTTGGTGGTTACAGCGTCTGCAAAACCGTCGGCAAGGGCGCTTAAGGGTGCAGTATCACCGCCCTCGGCGAGTTGTGCTAATTCATCACTGGCCGCCTCGCCAAGGGTGAACAGGGGGTTTGCTCTGCGGTGGGTATACACCAGTTGGGGGGTAAATGCCTGACCGGGTGTGAGGTTGGTAATGTCGACCTGGTAGGTATGACCGCGGGCGCCGGCCTGGGCGGCAAGGCTGACGCTGAGGCAGAGTAATAGGCTGTACATAATTTTTAACATGGTGTTCGTCCTTTTTAATATTGGCTTGATGTGCACACTAATACGCAGCGCGAAGGTGAAAAGTTACAGGCCTTTTATTTTTTTTTTCTTGTTGTGCTAATGTGCCGCAAAATAGTTGGGCGAGAAGCCAGGGGTCGATCATGAAATTACTACATACCATGTTGCGCGTCGGAAATTTGGACAAATCCATTGCATTCTATACGCAATTACTGGGCATGGAGCTGTTGCGTAAAAAGGACTTTCCGGAAGGTCGTTTTACCCTGGCCTTTTTGGGCTATGGCTCGGAGCAAGAAAATACCGTGCTTGAACTAACCCATAATTGGGGCGTCAGTAGCTATGAGCACGGTGGTGCCTATGGCCATATCGCCATCGGTGTAGAAGATGTTTATCTAACCTGCGAACAAATAAAAAGCCAGGGCGGTGCGGTGGTTAGAGAGGCCGGGCCGATGTTGCACGGCAGCACGGTACTGGCCTTTGTTGAAGATCCGGATGGTTATAAAATTGAATTGCTATCGCTGAAGGATTCTTGAAGGGGCTCGTTGAAGCCTAGCCTGCTTCATCCAAAACCAGTGCCGGGGCGCCGGCCTTTGTTCGTAGCCAGTTGAGGCCGCCGAGGATTGCTGGCTTGGCGACTAGCTTGCGCTCAAGATTAAACTTGCCGGGATAATCCATTAGTAATAAGCCCATGGCGATGGTGAGTAGGCCTTGGCCGGGAATAAACAGCATAATAAAGCCACCGACAAGTAGCACCCAGCCGAACAGGTTCTTAGTCACGACGATGATGAGTCGCAGCACGGGGTGGCTTGGTTTTAATGGTACAAGCTGTCGCTTGTGGTGGCAGAAATAGTCAGTGGGAATGCGTGCCACCAGCCAGGGTAGTGCCAGTAAGCTAATGACAAAAGTCAGGGCCGAAATAATCGCCAGCCAGGTAAACAGGCTCTGATATGCTGCCAGCCAGGCCATCAATCGGCGCTGAGTGCATAGGGCAATTCGGCGATGCGAACTGAATTGCTGACACCATCGATAATCAGCGTTAAGGCCGCGGCCTGATCTTCATGTAATACCGCCAACATTTCAGAGCCAGCGCCATCTGCCGGCGCCGCCATCAGCACCTTACCGACGAGTTTGTTATCAGCGCTGGCGTGAATGTCTGCGCCCACTGGCGGTGGCTCGGTAGCATCAATTATTACTCGGTAAGTACGGCGCTTGAGTTTGCCGAGGTATTGCATGCGGGCGACAATTTCTTGCCCCGTGTAACAACCCTTTTTAAAATTCACCGCGCCCGTCGCCTGCAGGTTGAGCATCTGAGGCACAAATTGTTCACGCGTCGGGGCTTGCACTTGGGCCAGCCCGGCGCGAATCGATTGCAGTTGCCAATAGGCGTTGCCCGTTGGTGTGCAGGTGGTGGCAAGCTTTTGCCAAAGGGCTTCGCCAGCGTCAATGCTGACCACGAGCAGGAACTGCTGAGGCGAGATGCGCAGTAGTAGGCAGGCTTCATCAATGCAGAGCTGGTTAACCGCCATGGGAATTTTGTCAAACAGCGACTCGAGTGCAGATTCGCAGTCGGGGCCACTCACGCCGAGTAGACGATGGGCCTCACTGGCATTGCTTAAGTCGGTTTTGAAAAAGGCGGCGTACTTACCGACGTCGCTGAGGGTTGTCTCGACAAGAGGGCGATGCATCACCAGCAGTAGGCTATCAGCCTCGGGCACAATGGCTTGATAAGAGGTGAGCATTCTGCCCTTGGGGCTGCAAATAGCACCGGGTAGGCTGGTGTTCGCGTCGAGCTGGAGGGTGTCGCTGGTGCTTTGCCCCTGTAAAAAGCGCTGGCTGTCGGGGCCTTGCAGAGCGAGTATACCGAGGTTGGAGAGGTCGCAGAGCGCAGCCTTGCGCTCTGGATAATTCAGCGCCGATTCGCCAAAAGAGCTGGCGATTCCGCCGCTGAGGGTGGCACCTTGTCGGCTGAGAAAGTTAAGCCAGTCGTTCGTTGTGGTGGGGTCTTGGGTATCGGCCATTTTGCTTCGCTATTTAGATGGGTAGTTGTACAGGCTTGCATTATAATGCCACCGGCAATTTAGATGTGAATTGCTTTATCGATGATCAATCAGTGGCTGAACGTACTATGGATAAAAACCGTCTCTTTTGGGCAAGCCGTCGCGGCATGCTGGAGCTGGATATTATATTGCAGACTTTTCTCGAAGCGGCCTATGACCAACTGCAGCCTGCAGAGCAGTTGCTGTATCAAGACTTGCTCGGCTGTGAAGATCAGGATTTGTTTGCCTGGTTAATGGGTCGAGATATCCCAGAGGACAAAAACACGGCAAGTATTATTGCCATTATTCGTGCCAGTCAGCGTGCTCCCGTCCCTTGAGTTCGATTTTAAACAAGGTGCTGGCGCCCAGCAGCTAAAAATTCAGCGCCTGCAAGGTCTGTTTGTCGTGCCGATTGCCGGGTTTGTTTTGCTCTTAAGTGAAGATAGCGTTTATTGTGCTCTGCTCGAGTTAACGCTGTTGCTGGTGTTCTTGCGTGCCCGTCAAGGTGTCGCTAGCGCCGCTGTTGTCGAAGGCTTGGTGATAAAGCCTAAAAGTACTGAGGCTTTAATTCATGGTCGTCAGTGCCTTTTATCGGCCTGCGCCATAGAGTATTCCTGCAGCTGGTTGACGGTATTTCGGATGACGACGGCGCAACAGAGCTACCGCAGCTGGATTTCACCCAGCTTACTCGGTGACGAAAAATACCGCCAACTGATCGCTTTGCTCAAGGCCAAGCCCCTGCTAATAACGCCCAGCACAGTGACAGGTTGACGAGCCTATCGCTGCTTGTTAGGTATTTGAACCGTACTCACGCTGAATCTCTCATTCTTTGCGCCATTGATGAATACACATCATTGAGTTCACTTATCTCTGCTCTGAATATTACGGCTAACATTCACGAAGCTCTCACGAAACTCTCTGAGGCACATAGCTAGCCAGTTATGCGAGAACCTGCCGTTAATTTTTACTGACAATAATATCCTGGCCGGCAAAGTTCATCGGTACCAAAATCGTGTCCTTGGCGACGGCGGATAGCTGCGGATGGTCGAGGGTGTAGTGCAGGCCTCGGCTCTCTTTGCGCAGCATGGCGGAGCGAATGATTAATTCGGCAACCTTGGCGAGGTTGCGCAACTCGAGGAGGTCGCGGCTGATCTTGTAGTTGCTGTAGTACTCCTGAATTTCCCGTTGCAGTAGGCGCACGCGATTTTCTGCGCGCTCCAAGCGCTTGCGGGTGCGCACGATGCCCACGTAGTCCCACATAAAGCGCCGTAGCTCATCCCAGTTATGGGAGATCACCACATCCTCATCGGAATAGGTCACCCGCGAGGAATCCCACTCCTTGGTGTAGCTCGGTTCGGGTATGTCGCCGATCTGTTCGCGAATGCTACTGGCGGCGGCGCGGGCAAATACCAGGCATTCGAGTAGGGAATTACTGGCCATGCGGTTGGCCCCGTGCAAGCCGGTAAAGGCGCACTCGCCAATGGCGTAGAGATTGTTGAGGTCGGTGCGACCCTGTTTATCGGTGACAATACCGCCACAGGTGTAGTGGGCGGCGGGCACAATGGGAATGCGCTCGCGGGTGATGTCGATACCAAATTCCAGGCACTGAGCCTTCACTGTGGGGAAGTGACTGTCGATAAAGTCGGCGGGCTTGTGGCTGATGTCCAGGTAGAGACAGTCACAACCGAGGCGCTTCATTTCGTGATCGATGGCGCGGGCGACGATGTCCCGGGGCGCCAGTTCCCCCTTCGGGTGAAAGTCGAACATAAAGCGTTTGCCATCGGGTAACAGCAAGTGAGCGCCTTCACCGCGCAGGGCCTCGGAGACTAAAAAGGCCTTAGCCTTGGGGTGGAACAGGCAGGTTGGATGGAATTGATTGAATTCCATATTGGCGACGCGACAGCCGCGACGCCAGGCAGCGGCTATGCCATCGCCACTGGCACCATCGGCATTGCTAGTATAGAGGTAGACCTTGCTGGCACCGCCAGTGGCAAGAATGACTACTTTTGCTTGAAACAAGCAGACCCGGTCGTGCTTGGTATCGAGAGCATAGGCGCCATTGCAGCGAAAGCTGCGGGAATCGGCGTCGGCCTGAGTCGTTAGATCGACCACCACGTGCTGCTCAAAGATATCAATGTTTTGCGAGCTTATGACCTTCTCAGCGAGAGTGCTAGACAGCGCCTGGCCGGTGGCGTCGGTGCTGTGGAGAATACGGCGGTGGCTGTGACCACCTTCCTGGGTTAAGTGGTAATCGCTATTTTCTTGATTGCGACTAAATTCCATGCCCTCATCGATCAGCCACTGCAGGGCGTCGGGCCCCTGTTCGGCGGTGTGCCGTACCACGCTCTCATGGCAAAGGCCGGCGCCGGCATTGAGGGTGTCGGCAACATGGGCGTCGATGCTGTCGTCTTCACTAAAGACAGCGGCGATACCGCCCTGGGCAAGCCAGGTCGAACCGGTTTGTAAGTGATCTTTACTGAGTAGGGCAACGCGATGGCGGGGGGCCAGATGCAGGGCAAGCGTCATCCCTGCGGCGCCACTGCCGATAATAAGAACTTCGTATTGATACGTTTTTTTCACGTTGGTATTTTCATGGTGGATTTTTCAGTGAAGGCAATGGGTCAGGGTGCTGGGCACCGCTACAGCTACGAGGAGGGCGACATGATAGTATAGCGCTCAATAAAAGCCCACCGACTCGGTGACTTGCCGCGAACCAAATGGATTTTTAGCGGTCAGCAAGTGGGGTATTGCATCAGGCACAATTAGCTGGAGAGAGAATGGCGGCCAACAGTGAAACAAACTCGGACAAGCAGCTCGTTGCTCGCGTACAAAAAGGAGATAAACGCGCTTTCGATTTGTTGGTGATTAAGTATCAGCACAAGGTGGCGGCCATCGTCAGTCGCTACATTTACGACCGAGAAGAAGTCAAAGATATCGTTCAGGAGGCCTTTATTAAGGCCTATCGAGCGATTGGTTCCTTTCGCGGGGATAGTCAGTTTTATACCTGGCTCTATCGCATCGCCGTCAACACCGCAAAGAATTTTCTGGTTTCGCGTAGCCGCCGCCCCCCCGCCAGTGATGTCGATGTGGCGGATGCCGAGTATTTTGATGGTGCCGGTAACTTGCGAGATGTAGCGTCACCCGAGAACATGGCTTTTCGCGATGAGTTGCAGGGGATTGTCGACCGAGCCATTCAGGGCTTGCCCGAAGATTTACGCACCGCAGTCACCTTGCGGGAAATGGAAAGCTTGAGCTATGAAGATATCTCGGCAGTCATGGATTGCCCAGTGGGTACGGTTCGCTCGCGTATCTTCAGAGCCCGGGAGGCGATTGATAAACAAGTCAAAGCACTGATGGATGGCCGTCTCTAGTCTTGCCGCCGACAAGTATAAAAGGCATTGTTCGGGAACCTTTTTATCCGAGCCAAGTCTGATAGTTGACATCCGCCAGCCTGTATTATTGGCGATGGTGTTATTGATTTTGTACTTAAGTGGTCAGTAGTTCTTTGGTGAGCGTTGGTCGGTTAATAATATGACAGTTAGTAAGGGCGGTATTGTCTTATGAATGAGCAGCTTGACGGTAAAATGCGGGAGACACTCTCGGCGTTGATGGATGACGAGGCTTCAGAGTTGGAGCTTCACCGGGTCATGCGCGAGACAAGTGCGGATGAGATGCTTCACGATACCTGGTCGCGCTATCACCTCGTGGCGAGTGCGATGCGCAAAGAACTGCCTGTCGACTTCGTTGATTCCTCGGCGCAGTTGCGCGCGGCTATCAATATGGCACTGGTTAGTGAGCCGGTGCCAAAGCGTTCTGGGCAGTGGCCCCAGGCCTTAGGGCGCGTTGCTATAGCGGCAAGTGTTGCCGTGCTCGCCATTTTTGGAGCCCAGCAATACCAAGTGTTTGAACCCTCGGTTGCGATGCCCCATATTGCCCTGAATAGCTCGCAAGGTAGCGTTCAAAGCATGCCGGCGAAGGCTAAAGAGGCTGGCCCGCAATTTCAATTGCCTTCAGGCTTCGAGGTTCCTCAAGCCACGGCTCGTACGGCCAGTACGGGGAGCTACAATATTCCTCGGCCCAGCCAAATTGCAAACCAGCCGAGTGTCCACAGAGTTGAAACCGATAAGCAGATCAACGCTTATATGCAACGTTTAATGTCTCAGCGGGGCGAGCGTAACTTTCGTCATGCGAGCCCCGTTTTTCTGCCGGCTCAGCACGGTATGCAGCAAGACTTTGAAAAATAATTCCCGCCAGCGCGGTTTCTCTTTAGCGCCCCAGCCTTTGTTGGTACATGGGCTTGGCTTGCCTATGCCCTGGCAGCTCTTTCCTTGATCGAGGAGTCGGTGCAAGTTCTCAGCGTCGATGGTGATTACTTATGGGTTGAGGGTGTGCAGCGCTCGGCCTGCGGATCCTGTTCTGCCCAGCGAGGTTGTGGACAAAGTCTATTGGCGAAAATGACTCAGCGCTCTACACACCTTCGAATTGCTCTCGACGGCAGGGATGGCGGTTCTTTTCAGGTGGGTCAATATGTCACCATCGGCATCGCCGACCACGTTGTGGTGCGGGGTTCGCTGCTGGTTTATGTGTTACCTCTGCTATTGTTGCTGCTGGGCATTGGACTGGGTGAACGTATTTTTGGTAATGAGTTGGCGGGTCTGGTGGCTGGGCTGCTAGCCTTGTTGGCGGGTGGCTGCATTGCGGCGGGTGTATTGAATGCCCGTGCTAACCGGTCAAGGCTACAGGCGTGCTTGCTGGATGGTTGAACGTGGTGTTTTTTAACTGGGCTTTAATTTAGCGATAGTTGATCCGCTGTAATAGTTGAGCCCTTGTCACTGAGTAGATGATAAAAATTAAAACCCGAAAAGGATTCTAGATAATGACGCGAGCGCTTATCGCTTTTTATTGTGTATTTGTCTGTGTGCTGAGCGTCCATGCGCAGTTGCCTGATTTTACTCAGCTGATCGAAGAAAACTCCCCCGCTGTCGTTAAAATTACCGCGCAGGAGGGTAGTGCTGGCCGGCGTCGGGAAACTATCCCTCAGGGCAAAGTGCCCGAGGCCCTGCGTGATTTATTCAACCAGCGTCGCGGTCAAGAGCGCAAGGCTCGCTCCATGGGCTCGGGGTTTATTATCTCCACCGACGGCTATATTCTCACCAACCACCACGTGGTAGGTGCCGCGAAACAGATCACCGTGCGCCTCAATGATAGAAGAGAATACGATGCCAAAGTTATCGGGCTCGACCCAAGGTCTGATCTGGCCCTACTTAAAGTTGAGGAGAGTGATTTGCCGATGGTGCATTTTGCCGAGCCCGATAAATTGAAGGTAGGGGAGTGGGTGGTGGCTATTGGCTCCCCCTTTGGTCTCGACTATTCGGCCAGCATGGGTATTGTCAGCGCTATTGGCCGCAGTATTCCCACCGCTCGGGGCGAGGACTACGTGCCCTTTATACAAACCGACGTGGCCATTAATCCCGGTAACTCGGGTGGGCCGCTGTTTAATCTAGCCGGTGAAGTGGTGGGCATTAATTCTCAAATCTATACCCGCTCGGGCGGCTCAATTGGGCTCTCCTTTGCGATTCCTGTCAGTGTCGCCCTGGAAGTGGTCTCACAGCTGAAAGAAAAGGGCCGTGTCGATAGAGGTTGGCTGGGGGTTTATATTCAGGATGTGGACAAGAATTTGGCTCAATCCCTCGGTTTAGAAAAGCCTCAGGGCGCGCTGTTGGCTCAGCTGGAAGCCAATGGCCCGGCCGCTAAGGCTGGCTTGAAGGCAGGTGATGTGGTGATTCGCTTTAACAACCAGGCGGTGGTTGAGGCCAGTGACTTACCGCATATCGTCGGACTTTTGGCGGCGGGTAAGAAGGTGGATGCCAAGGTCATACGCCGTGGCAAAGAAAAAGTCATTGTTGTCGAGGTCGGTGCCCGCGAGGGGGAGAGCCGGGTGGCGAGCAATAGTGGTGGTGATTTGCTGGGTTTGGAGCTGAAAGAGCTTGATGACGCGGCGCTTGGAAAGCTTCGTTTGTCGGGTGGTATCGTGGTGGCAAAAGTCTACCCGCAGTCGCCGGGCGCCGATGCGGGTCTACAGGCGGGCGATGTGTTGGTGCAGTTGGGTTACCAAACACTGGTCGATATAGACGATTATGAGGCGATACTTAAACAGTTGCCAACGAGCACACCGGTTGCCCTGCGCTTTTTCCGTCGTGGCCGTTCAATTTTTCGCACCATTGAAATTAACTAATCCCACGCTGGGACGCAGCGGGTCGGGGATGAACGTGGAACACTCGATGAGCTTCATAGCTTACAGGGGCGAAATACGCTAGAATTCGCGTCGCTCAAATTCCCCCTCGCTATGGATTTTATACGCCTGTGTCTGACCTCAATCATATTCGCAATTTTTCGATCATCGCCCACATCGACCACGGTAAGTCGACCATTGCCGACCGCTTTATTCAGTTTTGTGGTGGCCTTAGTGAGCGGGAGATGGACAGCCAGGTCCTCGACTCGATGGATATCGAGCGTGAGCGTGGCATTACCATTAAAGCCCAGAGCGTCACGCTCAGTTACACCGCCGTCGATGGTCAAGTCTATCAACTGAATTTTATTGATACGCCCGGTCATGTCGACTTTAGTTATGAGGTGTCACGATCCCTCGCGGCGTGCGAGGGTGCACTCTTGGTGGTCGATGCTGCACAGGGTGTTGAAGCGCAGTCGGTGGCGAACTGCTACACGGCGATTGCCCAGGGCCTGGAAGTGATCCCCGTACTGAATAAAATGGACTTGCCCCAGGCCGAGCCAGAGCGAGTGTGCCGGGAAATCGAGGATATTATTGGCATCGATGCGTCCGATGCTGTGCTGTGCAGTGCTAAAAGTGGCCTCGGCATACAGGATATTCTCGAGCAATTAGTGGCGGAAATCCCGCCTCCCCAGGGTGATATCGATGCACCCCTACAAGCGCTGATTATTGACTCCTGGTTTGATACGTATTTGGGCGTGGTCTCCCTGGTAAGGGTCACGCAGGGTACCTTGCGTCGCCGCGATAAGGTTGTCACTAAAAGTATTGGTAAGACTCATATTGCCGATAGTATTGGTGTTTTTACCCCTAAGCGTAAAGAAACGGATACCTTGAAGGCCGGTGAAGTAGGGTTTGTGGTCGCGGGTATTAAGGATATTCACGGCGCGCCGGTTGGCGACACCATCACCCACGCCAGCACTCCGGAGGTGGATTCACTGCCGGGCTTTCAGAAGGTCAATCCGCAGGTATATGCGGGAATGTTCCCGATTAACTCGGAAGATTTCGAGGGTTTTCGCGAGGCATTGGCGAAGCTGACGCTCAACGATGCATCACTTTTCTACGAACCCGAAAGTTCTGATGCCCTGGGTTTTGGTTTTCGTTGTGGTTTTCTCGGCATGCTGCATATGGAGATTATTCAGGAGCGACTGGAGCGCGAGTACAACCTTGATTTAATCAGCACCGCACCGACGGTTGTCTACGAGGTGCTACACAATAATGGCGAGCTGCTTTATATTTCCAACCCCTCCAATCTTCCCGATCCCGGCGCCATTGCTGAAATGCGCGAGCCTCTGTGTGAGGCCAATATCTTGGTGCCCAAGGATTATGTTGGCAATGTGATATCGCTGTGTGTGGAAAAGCGGGGCGTGCAGAAGGATATGCAGTTCACCGGTGATCAGGTTTCGCTGACCTATGAAATGCCCATGGCCGATGTGGTGATGGACTTTTTTGATCGCTTAAAGTCGGTGAGTCGTGGTTTCGCCTCCCTGGATTACAACTTCAAGCGCTTTCAAGCGGCTCCCCTAGTGCGCCTCGATATCTTAATTAATGGCGAAAAGGTCGATGCCCTTGCCTTAATCGTGCATCGCGATAATGCCCAGCAAAAAGGCCGCTTGATTACTGAGAAAATGAAGGAGTTGGTGCCACGGCAAATGTTCGACGTGGCCATACAGGCTGCTCTTGGCGGGCATATTATTGCCCGTACCTCCGTTAAAGCCCTGCGTAAAAACGTCACGGCAAAGTGTTACGGTGGCGATATTTCCCGCAAGAAAAAGCTACTGGCCAAGCAGAAAGCCGGTAAAAAACGTATGAAACAGGTGGGCTCTGTGGAAATTCCCCAGGAAGCCTTCCTTGCAGTACTAAAAACGGATAATTAATATGGATTTTGATTTCCCACTAATTCTGGTTGTACTCACGGCATTAGCTGGCTTTATGTGGCTAGCGGATCGTCTCTACCTGTCGAAACAGCGTGAAGAAAAGGCAGTGCCACCCTGGTATATCGAATCTACGGCGCCATTTTTCCCAGTGCTTCTGGTGGTTCTGGTGCTGCGTTCTTTTATCGTCGAACCCTTTCAAATCCCCTCCGGCTCGATGATTCCAACCCTGAAAATTGGCGATTTTATTCTGGTCAATAAGTTTGCCTACGGCCTTCGCTTGCCCGTCAGTGGCACCAAAGTGCTCTCTCTGGGGGAGCCCGAGCGCGGTGACGTTATGGTGTTTTTTCCGCCCAACGACAAACGTTATTTTATTAAGCGAGTGGTCGGTTTAGCCGGCGATGACATACGTGTTATCAACAATGTGCTGTTTGTGAATGGCGAAAAAATGCCGCAATCGACACTCGACAATGCCGAACCTTATTTTGTTGAAAAAAGTCGAGTAGAAACCAGTTCGGCGAGTAATGCACAGGTGATGATGGAGCAGCTAACGGGTGTTGATCACCTCATTCGCAAGCACCAAACACCGGGGCCCTATGGGCGAAATTTTAGTACCATCGTGCCTGAAGGCCACTATTTTATGATGGGTGATAACCGCGATAATAGTAGCGATAGTCGCAGGTGGGGGCCGGTGCCAGAGGAAAACGTGGTCGGCAAGGCCTTTGCTATATGGATGCACTGGGAGAAAGTGCTAAGTATTCCCAGTTTTGATACAGTGGGGCGCATACGTTAAAACGAGTGGGGATATAGAGTGATCAGTCATCATAAGCAGCGCGGCTTATCGGCACTGGGTGTTTTGTTAGTGTTGACCATTGGCGGATTTTTTCTCACGATTGCAACGACGATTGGCCCGCTCTATCTCGATAATTCCTTTGTTAATGCCGCCATACAGTCTTTGGCCAGCGAGCCGATCCACAAGCTTAGTGATTCGAAAATACGCCGCCGTTTACAGGATTCTTTTACGATCAACAATATTCGTGATGTGAATGCCAAGGACACGGTGATTGAGCGCAAAAAAACGGCCACCACGGTGAGCCTAGATTATGAGCGACGCGTACATCTTCTCGCCAATGTCGATGTCGTCGTCGTGTTTAAGAATACTTACGATACTTCCGCCCGCTAATTTATGACCGGTGTTGCTTCTTGGTAAATATTTCTCTACGTCGTTTTGTTAATCGCCTCGGTCATAGCTTTACTGACCCGGCGCTACTTGAGCAAGCCCTGACCCACCGCAGTTTTGGTTCGACCAACAATGAGCGGCTTGAGTTTCTCGGTGATGCCGTACTGGGTATGGTTGTTAGTGAAATGCTCTACCGCCATTTTCCAGCGGCCAGCGAAGGAGATTTAAGTCGTTTGCGGTCCGTACTAGTGAAGGGCGAGGCCCTGGCAAAAATGGCGCGGGCCATTGACTTAGGCGATCAACTGCGGCTTGGTTCCGGTGAATTGAAAAGTGGTGGGTTTCGCCGCGACTCCATCTTAGCGGGTGCTTACGAAGCTGTAATTGGCGCTGTTTTGCTCGATGCAGGCTTTGATACCTGCCGTGAATGTCTTGTCAGTTGGTTTCAACCCCTTATAGAGGGCTTATCTCTGGGCGATGAGCACAAGGATCCAAAGTCCCTCTTGCAGGAATATTTGCAGGGCAAGGGTGCGGCATTACCCGATTACAAACTCCTTAATGTTAGCGGTGAAGGCCATGCCCAGCATTTCGAGGTGCAATGTTGTCTCGCCGGGCTGAGTACTGATTATCGTGGTGCCGCCAGCAGTCGACGCAAGGCAGAGCAGGCGGCGGCGACAGTGGCGCTGAATGAATTGAAAATTCAAAGTAATATATCCGGCAAAGGGCGGTGATCCAATGGTAGAAGAGCAAGCTCAGCAACGTTGTGGCTATGTGGCGATCGTTGGTCGCCCGAATGTGGGCAAGTCGACCTTGCTCAACCACATACTTGGTTTAAAGCTGAGTATTACCTCTCGCAAGCCACAAACCACCCGTCACAATGTCTTAGGCATTAAAACCTCGGATGATTGCCAGCTGATCTTTGTCGATACCCCAGGTATTCATACCGATCAAGATAAAGCCATTAACCGTTATATGAATAAAGCGGCGCAAACCGCGATTCGAGATGTCGATGTCATTATCTTTGTCGTCGACCGGTTGTTGTGGACAGATGCCGATAAAGTGGTTGCAGAGAAACTCAGGGGCTCGACTTCACCGGTCATTGTCGCGATTAATAAAGTCGATCGAATAGACGACCGCGCTGAGCTTTTACCGCATATTGAGACTCTGCAGCAGTTGATGCCAAAGGCAGAAATTATTCCCGTTTCTGCCCTGCAAAAGAAAAACCTCGATGTGCTGGAACAGCAAATAACTGAGCATATTCCCGAAGCTGGTTTTTTGTTTCCCGATGACCAAATTACCGACCGTTCTGAGCGCTTCCTCGCGGCTGAATTGGTGCGCGAAAAAATCACTCGTCAACTGGGTGCGGAACTGCCCTATCAAATTACTGTTGAAATCGAAGCCTTCGAAATGAAGGGGCATATACGCCACATCAACGCGCTCATTTTGGTGGAGCGGGAGGGGCAAAAGAAAATCATCATTGGTGAAAAGGGCAAGCGCTTAAAAAGTATTGGCCAGGCTGCTCGCATCGATATGGAGCGCCTGTTTGGTAGCAAGGTGATGTTGACCCTGTGGGTGAAGGTGCGCAGTGGTTGGTCAGATGATGAGCGCGCGCTGCGCAGCCTCGGCTATCAGGATTAACGATCTTGTGGGGCAAGCCTGATGAGGTCGCCACCGAGCTTTGTCGGCTGCTAGCCTTGTGACAATGCTTGTTAACGGCGACCAAGCAAACTCTTACATCTTGCACACGCGAAATTATCGTGAAAGTAGCCAGTTAGTGGATTTTTTTTCACGGGACTTTGGCCGTTTGCGTGCAGTAACGAAGGGTGGGCGGGGCAAGAGGAAGGTGGGCGGCCATCAACTCCAGGCCTTTACGCCACTATTTTTGTCTTGGCGGGGCAAGGGTGACCTGAAAAATCTGACGGGGATTGAAGCGGCGGCGAGCAGTGTTACCTTACGCGGTGAAATGTTGTATATCGGCTTATACCTCAATGAATTGCTGCTGCGTTTACTACCCGAGTATGTGCCTCACGAGATTTTGTTTGATAGTTATGGTGAGCTTATCGTGGCGCTCGGCAGCGGTGCCGATCCCGAACCCCTGTTGCGCCGCTTTGAATTATTGCTGTTGAACGAACTGGGTTATGGCCTCGATCTCACCACTGAACATATAGAAGGTCATCCCGTGGTCGCCGGTGAGTACTATCAATTAAGCCCTGATCAGGGCTTAATTCGCATCGATACTGTATTAGGTCGACAACAAGAACTTGGTTTTTCCGGTGAGCATTTATTGGCGATCGCGGAGAATGACTATCGTTCGCGCGACGTTAGGCGTTGTGCGAAACGGCTATTGCGCGGCGCCTTGCAGGCTCAGCTCGGTGGCCGCCCGCTGTTGAGTCGGCAGTTATTTCGCCAAGCGAATGCTCTTCGGGGCACGGCTCAGGGCATTTAAGGGTGGAGAAGTGATGGTAGTGGGTATCGGCAGTGATCTAGTGCATATTAGTCGAATAGAGGCTGTACTCGAACGTCGGGGTGAGGCCTTTGCAAAGCGAATATTACGCGCCGAGGAGTTATTGTTTTTTTCTCAAAAAAAAACCAGTCGTCAGCGTGCTGTCTTTTTGGCGAAGCGCTTTGCCGCCAAAGAAGCGTTGAGTAAGGCGTTGAAAACGGGCATTGGTAAAGTTTCCTGGCAGCATATTTTGGTGAATAATACTGCTAGTGGTGCTCCAGAAATCACTTTGTTTGACCATGCTCTCGATGTTTGTAGGGCCCTTGGTGCGGCAACGATTCACCTCAGTCTGTCAGATGAGCAAGATATGGCGTTAGCCTTTGTGGTTTTGAGTGACTAATGGAGGGGGCTTGATCTGCCCCGACTCAGCGAGAGCGGTGTTTGTTAGCTGCGTGTTTCAGGTATGTGCGTAACGCCGGTTGATATAGCCAAGCCGTCTTAAGCCTTCGTCAGATTCAATCGATAGTAGGGGCCAGCGGGCTTAAAATAGAATTTTTTTGAGTGAGTAGAACGCTAATATGGAATATCCGACCATAGAGTCCTGCATTGGTAATACGCCGCTGGTGCGCTTACAGCGTCTAAGTGCTGGGCACAACAATACAATACTACTGAAACTCGAAGGCAATAATCCTGCGGGCTCAGTTAAGGACCGTCCGGCCTTGAGTATGATTGCCCATGCCGAAAGTAGGGGCGCCATCAAGCCCGGAGATACGCTGATCGAGGCAACCAGCGGTAATACCGGTATCGCCCTAGCGATGGTGGCGGCGATTAAGGGCTATCGAATGATTTTGATTATGCCCGACCATATGACCGAAGAGCGTAAGGAGGCGATGTTAGCCTACGGGGCTGACTTGATTTTAGTCAGCCAGAAGGAGGGCATGGAGGGCGCGCGCGATCTCGCCTTAAAAATGCAAGAGGATGGCAAGGGCCTTGTGCTCGATCAGTTTAATAATGCCGATAACCCCCGTGCCCATATTGAAGGCACGGGGCCTGAAATTTGGCAACAAACAGATGGTACTGTTACGCATTTTGTTGCAGCTATGGGCACAACGGGTACCATTATGGGTGTCTCACAAGCCTTAAAAACGCTTAATAAAGATATTCAGATTGTCGGCCTGCAACCGGCAGAGGGTGCCAGTATCCCCGGTATCCGTCGTTGGCCCGCGGCCTACCTCCCGGGTATTTTTGATGCGGCCAGTATCGATAGAACACTGGATATCGGCCAGCGTGAAGCCGAGGATACGATGCGCGATTTGGCCCGTAAAGAGGGCGTGTTTTGTGGTGTTTCATCCGGTGGAGCTGTCGCAGGTGCTTTGCGGCTGGGGAGCGAGTTGGAAAATGCCATCATTGTTGTTTCGATCTCTGATCGCGGTGATCGCTATCTCTCCTCGGGGCTATTCAGTGCCCAATAGCCTCCTTACTATCATGCCTTCAATCTAGGAGCGGCCCTTGGTGCAAGTCCGAGAAATTCATGCCACCCTGGCACAGGGCCCTGAGGACCTGAACCTTTGGCTTGATAAAATAGTCGATAAATGTCAATTGGATGGGCCTTCCCGCCAGCGACTTCGACAGGCCGCCGATCTCGCTAAACAGACGGAGGTCAGTGCTTCATTAGTGGGTGAATCGGTTTTTCGTGGCAGTATTTTGCAAATGGGCCTTGAAATAGCCGATATTCTCTCCGACTTGCGAATGGATTGCGAGGGCCTGCAGGCGGGGATCTTGTATCGTGCGGTGCGCGAGGGGAAACTCGATATTAATGTGGTGCGCGATAAGTTCGGCGACACCGTCGCAACATTAATTGGCAACGTCTTGCGTATGGCGGTGATCAGTGGTTTGCGCAATGATTCGGTGGCAAATGTACTGGGCCAAGACGCCACACAGCAGGCCAATAAAGTTAGAGAAATGCTGGTTTCGATGATTGATGACGTGCGAGTTGCGCTGATTAAACTGGCCGAGCGCACCTGTGCCATCCGCATGGTTAAAACGGCCTCCGAGGAAAAACGCAGGCAGGTTGCCAGAGAGATTTTTGACGTTTATGCGCCTCTGGCTGATCGACTGGGTATCGGGCAGTTAAAGTGGGAACTTGAAGATCTGGCTTTTCGTTATCTTGAGGCGGATGAGTACCAGCAAATCGCTCGTTTACTGGATGAGCGGCGCATCGATCGCCAGCAATATATCGAAACGGCCATCGCCACCATTCAAGGCGAGCTGGACAACATCGACAAGCGCAATGAGGTGACCGGGCGGGCAAAACACATATACAGTATTTGGCGCAAGATGCATCGTAAAGATATTGGCTTCTCGCAGGTTTACGATATTCGAGCGATTAGGGTGTTAGTGCCAAGCGTTAGCGACTGCTATGCAGTATTGGGCATCGTGCACAGCAAGTGGCGCAATATTCCCAATGAGTTTGATGACTACATCGCCTCACCCAAGGAAAATGGCTATCAATCGTTGCATACGGCGGTGATTGGTCCTGGGCGAAAAGTGGTAGAAATTCAGATTCGCACCTACGAAATGCACGACGAGTCTGAGCTGGGTATCTGTGCACATTGGCAGTATAAGGCCGGCGATAGTACTGCTGCTGACGAAAATTACGAAGGTAAAATCGCCTGGCTGAGACAGGTTTTGGAGTGGCATGAAAATCTAGATGATTTTATCGAGCTCGAAGGTAGTGTTGAACAGGTCTATGTATTCACTCCCGATGGCCACATCATCGACTTGCCGATGGGTGCAACCCCGATTGATTTTGCCTACCGGGTGCATACCCAAATTGGTCATCGCTGTCGTGGGGCAAAAGTTAATGGTGATATTGTTAGCTTAAATGCGACATTAAAAACCGGTGATCAGGTTGAAATAATTACGGGTCAAAGCGATGCGCCCCGCCACGATTGGCTGGTCAAATCACTGGGCTATTTACAGACGACGCGGGCCAGGGCTAGAGTTCAACAGTGGTTTCGGGCACAAAATCGCGAGCAAAACATCGAGGCTGGACAGCGTCTGCTCGAGCGTGAGTTTCGCCATCTGGGTATTGATTTGGCACAGCTGGAGACGATCGCCGGCCAGTTTAATAAACAGGGCGTCGAGGGCCTATATGCCGCGATTGGCGCCGGTAATATCAGTACCAGTGAGATTGTTCGAGCCTCCCAGGGCCGTCTGGTAGTAGCGGGGCGCCCTGCGCCATCGCCCCAGTCAAATGCTAGCCGCTATGCTGACTCGGCATTTTATATTTACGGTGTGGGTGATTTGTTGACGCGGGTAGCGCTCTGCTGCGAACCACAACCGGGGGATGACATCATCGGTTATTTAACCGCCAAGCGTGGCGTGACGATACATCGTACCGATTGTGAGGCCCTACAGAGTTTGCAGATTGAAGAGCCTCGCCGAGTATTAAAAGTCACCTGGGGTGGCGAGCCACGACAGCGTTATCCGGTAATGATACAAGTGAGTTCTTACGATAGAACCGGTTTATTACACGACATCACTGGCTTGATTGATAGGGAAGGCCTGTTTATCGGTAGTTTAAAAAGTGTAGATACAGACCAAGGTTTGATACAGACCGAGTTTTCTACCGAAGTGGTGAGCATCGAAGAGCTGAGCCTACTGCTTAGCAAATTATGTCAAATTGATAATGTCGTTGATGCCTGCCGTCTCGTCGAAGAGGAGGCCGCCGGTGAGGGCTGAAAATACGGCGTACACGCTTGAAAATTTGCTTTATTTAATGGCGCGTCTGCGCAATCCGGATACCGGCTGTCCCTGGGATGTTGAGCAGGATTTCCAGAGTATTGTGCCCCACACCCTTGAAGAGACCTACGAGGTGGTGGATGCCATCGAGCGGGGTGATTTTTCGCACTTGCGCGAAGAACTCGGTGATTTGTTGTTTCAAGTGGTTTTTTATAGTCAGCTGGCAAAAGAGCAGGAGCTGTTCGATTTCGACGAAATTATTGATCAGCTCACGGCCAAATTACTGAGGCGCCACCCTCATGTGTTTCCAGAAGGTACTTTGCACAGCGAGCGGGCAAGCGCTTGTACGCCTGCGGAAGCAGCGATCCGCAGTACCTGGGAGCAAGCAAAAGCCAAAGACCGCTTTGATAAGGGCGAATTTGAGCGTTTAGCTGATATCCCCTTGGCCTTGCCAGCGCTAAGCCGTGCACTGAAATTACAAAAACGCGCGGCCAACCACGGTTTTGATTGGCCAGATTACCGGCCCGTTTTAGATAAAATTGATGAAGAGCTCGCCGAATTGCGCGAGGCCATTGATTTTAATGACGCGCAGCATGTGGACGAAGAGCTTGGCGATTTGATTTTTGCCTGTGTTAATTTGGGCCGTCATCGGGGGATTGACCTGGAAGCCTGTCTGCGACGAGCCAACCTGAAATTCGCCACTCGCTTTCGTGCCATGGAGGTAATAGCCGACAATAATAGCCTCGATTTTGAAGCATTGAGCTTGGCAGAGAAAAATGAGCTATGGCTGCAGGTCAAAAGTATGGAAAAGACATCTGTTAGTTAGCGCTTCGTTGTTATTCCAGTGACTTGTAGAAAACCCTCATTCAGTGTAAGGTTCGGCTTTTTTTTTGGTGCCGTAATACCTTAATCAGTTGAAAAAACACCGGGATAACTGGCCAGCCCATGCCGGTGACCTGCGCTGTAATTTACTATTCGGTACCTACCCGCAAATCGGAGAACATTAATGCGATTAATACTGCTAGGCCCACCCGGCGCTGGAAAAGGAACCCAGGCACAATATATTGCCAAAAAATACGGCATCCCTCAAATTTCGACGGGTGACATGCTGCGAGCCGCCGTTAAAGCCGGCACCGAGCTGGGCTTAAAAGCCAAAGATATTATGGCCTCGGGTGGTTTGGTTTCCGATGAGCTAATTATTGACCTCGTCAAAGAGCGTATTCAGCAGGCCGATTGCGTCAATGGTTTTCTGTTTGACGGTTTTCCCCGTACCATTCCACAAGCACAAGCACTGGTCGATGCCAGTATAGCGATTGACGTGGTTCTGGAAATTAGCGTTGCCGATAATGAAATAGTATCTCGCTTGAGTGGTCGGCGTGTTCACGAGGGTTCCGGTCGCGTCTACCATGTCGCCCATAATCCACCCAAAAAAGAAGGTAGCGATGACGTTACGGGTGAGGCATTGATTCAGCGTGTCGACGATAGTGAAGACACGGTGCGCAACCGTTTGAAGGTGTATCACGAGCAAACCGAACCGTTGGTTGCCTTTTATGAGGCACTTTTGCAGGCCGGAGACAAGCCGGCACCGCGCAATACTCGTGTTGATGGTGTTGGTGCACTCGATGATGTGCAAAGTCGTATTACGGCAGCTCTAGCATAGGCTCGACCTATTTAGCTGCAACTGGCCTGTTGTTGGCGATAGCCAGTTGTAAGGGTCGGGGGCGATATTCTGATTGTTATAGAGCTGGCGCGAGTAAATAATAGAAAGCACATTCGTTGTCGGAGCAATCCTTGGCAAGAGAAAAAACTGCTGTCATTTTAGTTAATCTCGGTACACCGGCGGCGCCTAATGCCCGCTCGGTGGCTCGTTATTTACGTGAATTTCTCTCTGACCCCCGAGTGGTTGAGGTGCCTCGCTTACTTTGGTGGGGGCTGCTAAATCTTCTTATCGTGCCCTTGCGCTGCCGTAAAGTGAGTGAAAACTATCGTTCTATTTGGTTGGATGAGGGTTCGCCGCTCAAAGTTATTACTGAAAGGCAGGTGGCGGCTTTACAGCGGGTTCTCGATGAATGCAGTGCCGGGCAATTTATTACTACCTATGCCATGAGTTATGGCGATCAATCTCTGGCAGAGTCAGTGCGTGAGTTGAATGACCAGGGCATCAATAAAATAATAGTCCTACCGCTATTTCCGCAATATTCCGCCAGTACCACTGCCGTGGTTTACGACCAGCTTGGTGAGCTGCTAAAGGACTATCGCCATATACCGGATATCCGTATTGCCCACCATTATTATGACAGCTCCAGTTATATCGATGCCCTTGCTGATTCCGTCGAAAAACATTGGCAGGCCAATGGGCGTGCCGAGTGTTTGTTAATGTCTTTTCATGGCATCCCAAAAAAATACGTGGCGGCAGGTGATCCCTATTACCGACAATGTCAGGAAACGGCCCAGGCACTGGCGCTACGTCTTGGCTTGTCTTCTCAGCAGTGGGCCTATAGCTTTCAATCACGTTTTGGTCGGCTGGAATGGATAAAGCCTTATACCGACGTCGTTTTGCAATCGTGGGCGGGTCGAGGTCTCGACAGTGTCGATGTTATTTGCCCGGCCTTTTCCAGTGATTGCCTGGAAACACTGGAAGAAATTGACCAGCTTAATCGTCAGTTGTTTTTAGGCGCTGGGGGTAAGCAATTTTCAATGATCCCCTGTTTAAACGACTCGCCTTTACATATTAAAATGTTAAAAGATCTTGTTTATTCGCGACTTTGAATGTCGATAAAAAACAATTCCAGCGCTGCCGTTTCAATGTGGCCTTATCCTTGTTTATTTCCCCAGTCCTGCGCTCTTGTCTACTTTGTCTCAAATAATAAAACAATGAAAATTTTGATGTCGTGATGCCTTGTTTCAGAGGGTGTTTTGTGGACAGTCAAATGTTTATCAACTAAAATTCGCATACTTGGATATACCTTGTTTTTTAGATATTCCTTGTGTTTTTAATTTATTGTCTTAAATGATTATTTCGGGAGCATTTATATGCCACGCCCTGCAAGCAAAAAGAAGTCCGCAAAGCCGGCAGCAAAAAGCACTGTTGCCAGTACCGGGTCAGCTGCGGAAAAAGTATTGGAAAAAGCACTTAAGCAGCTGGATGCTCAAAGCGGGAAGTTAAGTATTGCTAGGGATAAGCTTCGTCAGAAAAGAGAGAACACAGCCAAAAATGCCACGGCGGCCAACACCGCTGCACTCGATAAGGCCTATGCGGCTGTCACGACTCAGTCTGTCGCCCTGACTGAGCTGGCGAATACGGTTCGTTTAGCGAAGGCTGACGTGCGTATTGAAACGGTTATGAAGAAGGTTGAGGGCGCTAAAGTGGCGTTACAGCTGAAACAAGCGAACGTTACCGAGAAAATGGCCGAGCAAGCAGCTTCGGATCTAAAAGCTGCGGTCGCTAAATTTGAACAGCGTTGGTTAAAGCAGCGTGCTCAGGCGAATGGTAAAAAACTTAAATTGGCAGCGGCGCGTTCGCGCATCAAGATCAAAAGCCTTGAGAAAAAAGCTAAGGTTGAAGCCACGGCGATCAGTAAGCGTGCCAAAAAGCTCAGTGCTGTACCTGTAGCGACCCCCGGTCGCCCCGGTCGGCCTGCGGGATCTGTTGCCAAAACAGTGAAGGCGGGAGCGGCTCCTAAACGTAGAGGGCGTCCCGCGAAAGCCGTGACGGCAACTGCGGCTTCAGAACCTAAGCGTAGGGGTAGACCAGCCAAAGCTGTGCCGGCAGTCGCCGCTTCAGAACCTAAGCGTAGGGGTAGACCAGCCAAAGCTGTGCCGGCAGTCGCCGCTACAGCGCCTAAGCGCAGAGGCAGGCCCCCTGCTAAAGTGGCAGCAACAGCAGCAACAGCTGCCGCAGAACCTAAGCGCAGGGGCCGGCCACCAAAGGCTGTAGTTGCTGTTAAAAAAGTCGCTTCCAGTGCGACCGTTAAAAGCGCCGATGCACCTAAAAAGCGCGGTCGGCCAGCAAAAGCTGCAGCAACAACGAGCACTCCGGACAGTGCTCCAAAAAGGCGTGGTCGTCCACCGAAGGCTAAGTCAGCCTAAGCCTGATTAAGTCTCGATAGAAGATCCCCCTTTAATGGGGGATTTTTTTTAGCACGCTTTCTTCTAATGTGATAAACCCTTGGTCAAATGTTTATAATTGAATAGATCTTCTATTTTGTCGGTGGTTATCGGCGTAGAGGGCAACTTTTGATGTACCCCTTTAATTAAGGCCCTTTTTAAGTCCGAATTTTATGGTAACTATTCTCTCAATTGATACCTCTGGGGCCTGTTGTTCCGTTGCCTTGAGTATCGATGACAAACACTTTCTACGACGCACCAATACACCAAGGGAGCATGCTCGCCTGGTACTACCAATGGTGGATGAGCTCCTCACCGAGGCTGCCATTCAACTCTCGTGTCTTGATGCCATCGCATTTACCCACGGCCCAGGCTCTTTTACGGGTTTGCGTATTGGCTTCGGTGTGGTGCAAGGTTTAGCTTTTGGTGCCGAGTTACCGGTTATTGCACTTTCAAGTCTTCAGGTGATGGCGCAACGAGCTATGCGGCAGGAAAACCTCTCCAGCGATAGTATTATTATTCCCGCTATTGATGCCCGTATGGGTGAGCTGTACTGGGGGCTTTATAGCCAAAGCAACGGTCTTGCCAAGGCCCTTACTCCCGATGCACTGTGCCCGCAGCAGGAATTGTCGCTGCCCTTTTTTGAAGATCAATCATCGAACATGACACTTGTTGGTGTTGGTGATGGATGGCAGTACCAGCCGGAGTTGCGCCGGGGCAATGATGTCATCAAACCTAGTGTCGTCTACCAGAATACGGGCCCGGATGCCGAAGACATCCTCACCCTGGCGAAGGTGGCCTTACAAGAGGGGCGGGTCAGCGCCATTGAAAATGTCGAGCCGGTTTATCTACGCAACACGATTAGCTGGAAAAAACGTCAACGCTTAAATCCTTAAGCAGCCTAATGAGATGTTCATAAGGGATTAATGTATGGAAACAATCCAGGTATTTTTTTTGGCGCTGATTCAGGGCCTGACGGAGTATTTGCCAATTTCTAGCTCTGCTCACTTAATTTTGCCATCGCAGCTATTGGGCTGGCCGGATCAGGGCCTGGCCTTTGATGTGGCCGTGCATATTGGCTCGCTACTGGCGGTTTGCAGCTATTTTCGAAAAGAGTTACAAGTTATTTTTAGCAGTTGCTGGGCGCAGTTATTTCACGGCCAAGCCAATGAACACAGTCGCTTGGGCTGGCTGCTGATATTCGCTACCTTTCCCGTGGGTCTTGCCGGTTTATTGTTCGGCGATTTTATTGAGGAGCACCTGCGCTCAATAATGGTGATAGCCTTAACGACGATTGTCTTCGGTTTATTACTTGGCGTGGTCGATAAAAAGGGCTCCCAGCAATTGACCATGGCGCAAATGAATTGGCGTTCCGCGATGTTAATAGGTCTGTCCCAGGCCTTGGCCCTGATACCCGGTACCTCGCGGTCTGGCATTACCATTACGGCGGCTTTGGCCCTGGGCTACGACCGCCAAGCGGCGGCTCGTTTTTCCTTTCTTTTAGCCATCCCGGTGATTATTCTCAGTGGCGCTTATAAAGGGCTGCAGCTCGTCGGTGAGCCTAATACTGTCGCCTGGGGCGATATCTTTCTCGGCATTGGCCTTTCAGCGGTGACTGCATTTGCCTGCATCCATTTTTTCCTCGCCCTGGTTAATCGTATCGGCATGATGCCTTTTGTATGGTATCGGCTTATTCTCGGTGGGTATTTATGTACTTTGTTAGTCAATGGGAGTTAGCACAATGACGCAAAAAGTAGCCTTTCTCGGTCTTGGGGTAATGGGTTACCCGATGGCGGGTCATTTATCTCGCAAGGGCTTTGTGGTGACGGTTTACAATCGAACGCCAGCACGAGCCGAAGATTGGATTAAAGAATATTCTGGAAAAATGGCTTTGACACCTGCAGAGGCGGCATTAGATGCCGATATTGTCTTTGCCTGTGTTGGCCGGGATGAGGATGTACGGGCCGTCACTATCGGTCGCGAGGGGGCCTTCGAAACATTACGTAAAGGCGCTGTTTTTGTTGATCACACCACTGCTTCGGCGGCACTGGCCCGTGAGTTGGATCAGGCGTGCCAGCAGCGCGGCTGCCACTTTATCGATGCGCCGGTTTCCGGTGGCCAGCAGGGTGCCGAGAATGGCCGTTTAACCGTTATGTGTGGTGGCGAAGCCACTGTGTTTAGCAGGGTGACCCCGGTTATTGAAAGCTATGCACAAACCGTAAAATTATTGGGTCCACCGGGTAGCGGGCAATTATGCAAGATGGTCAATCAGGTGTGTATTGCCGGTTTGGTACAGGGGCTCGCAGAAGGCCTGCATTTTGCCGAAACCGCTGGCCTCGATGCCAGCAAGGTGATTGAAGTGATTTCTAAGGGGGCGGCACAATCCTGGCAAATGGAAAACCGTTATCAAACCATGTTGGCGAATGAGTTCGAACATGGCTTTGCCGTCGACTGGATGCGTAAAGATCTTGATATCGTTTTACAGGAAGCGCGACGCAACGGCTCGCAATTGCCGGTGACGGCATTAGTCGACCAATTCTATGCCGACATTCAAGTGGCGGGAGGAGGGCGCTGGGATACCTCCAGTTTGTTGACGCGTCTAAAGAGTCCAGCGAAACCCGATAAAAAATAGGCTTAGGTATCCGTAAAGTGAATAATCAAGATAGTTTTAATGATCAATTATTAGCCTTTTTAAAGGCCAGTCCCAGCCCCTTCCATGCCGTTGAGCAAATGGCCGCAAGGCTCGATGAGGCCGGTTTTGAATATCTTGCCGAGCAAGAGAGCTGGTCAATAGAAGCCGGTGGGCGCTACTACAGCACCCGTAATGACTCATCCATTATTGCCTTTAGCGCCGGAGATTTTAGCCAGGGTATACGCATGGTCGGTGCGCACACCGATAGCCCCTGTTTAATGGTGAAACCGCAGCCGGAAAAAGCGCAAGATTATCTGCAGCTCGGTGTCGAGGTTTACGGTGGCGCGCTGTTAAACCCTTGGTTTGACCGAGACCTGTCTTTGGCTGGGCGAGTGATTTATCGCGATAAGGCCAGTGGCGAGTTAAAACAAAGCTTGCTCGATTTTGGCCGGGCGATAGCGACCATTCCCAGTTTGGCAATCCATCTCGATCGCGAAGCGAATAAAAACCGCACGGTGAATCCACAAACCGATATTCCGCCCATATTGTGTACTCTTCATGGGCAGCGCAGCCGCGATTTTCGCGAGTCCTTGGCGATTGAGCTATTAGCGCAAAACCCCGAGCTTGGGGATGATGAGCAGGCCATCGAAGTGCTCGACTACGAGCTGTGTTTTTACGACGCTCAGCCCCCGGCAATTATTGGTTTGCATAACGATTTTATTGCCTCGGCTCGGCTCGACAATTTACTCAGTTGTTTTACCGGTTTACAGGCGCTCTTGTCTAGCGCTGAAGGGCAGGCCTGCATGCTGGTTTGTAGCGATCACGAGGAGGTGGGCAGTGCCTCCGCTTGCGGTGCTCAGGGGCCGATGTTGGCATCTTTACTTGAGCGTTTACTGCCTGATGTCGGTGAACGCACGCGCTGTCTGGCACGCTCCTTTATGGTGTCGGCGGACAATGCCCACGGCATACACCCGAATTACGCCAGCAAACACGATGCCAATCACGGTCCACTACTGAACGCAGGGCCGGTAATTAAAATTAATGCCAATCAGCGCTATGCCACCAACAGCATAACGGCGGCGCTTTTCCGTGACTTATGTCAGCAGGCCAATGTGCCCGTACAAAGCTTTGTCACCCGTACAGACCTAGGTTGCGGTAGCACCATCGGCCCCATTACTGCCAGTGGAATTGGTGTGCCGACCCTCGATGTTGGTGTGCCAACTTTTGCTATGCATTCGATAAGAGAGCTGGCCGGCAGCGATGACGCCTGGTCGCTGTTTAAGGTGTTGCGCCTACTTTATCAACAGACGGAAGCGGTTTCTATCTAGCGGCAGTTTGATCAAAATCACGATAGTAATCTTACGCTTTTCATTCAAAAATAAGGAATCAATAATGCGATTAGCAGGAAAAGTAGCACTCATCACCGGAGCCGGTGGCCCGATGGGTATGGGTGTGGCAAAGCGCTTCGCCGAAGAGGGCGCCTCACTGATTATGAGCGATATTTCAGGTACCCGGCTGGCGCAAGGTGTCGAGGAGGTGGAGCCTTCTCTCGTCCCCGGTGCGTCGATTTATTCTCAAAAAGGTAGTGTCTTGGTGGAGGCCGAAGTCGATGCCCTGCTCGAAGGCGCCCTCAAGCAATTCGAGCAAGTCGATATTATTATCAATGTTGTGGGGGGCTTATTTCTCGATGCTCGCTATACGCCGGTGCTGGAAGTACAGGAAGAGCGATGGGATATGTGTTTCACCGTTAATATGAAGGGTATTTTCTACCTTACCCGCAAGTTGGCGCCGGGTATGCTGGGGCGCAATTACGGTAAGATTGTCAATGTCTCCTCTGTTGAATACTGCGGGGCAGCGGGCCATGCTGACTACGCCGCAGCCAAAGCCGGGGTCACGTCTTTAACCCGCAGTCTGGCCGAAGAGCTGGCACCCAATATCAATGTCAATTGCATCGCTCCGGGCATTATCCGCACGCTGGCCATTCGCGATGTCGGCGAGGATGTGGCGAAGGAATTTACTGAGAAAAACCTGCTCAAGCGTATGGGCGAGCCGGAAGATATTGCCAATACCGCACTGTTTCTGGCAAGTGACGAATCTAGCTATATCACTGGTGTCACCATTCCTGTCTCTGGCGGACTCTGGCCAGCACTTTAATGTTTGTCGCGCTGTAGCGCGTCGATTTATCGGCCGCACCTGTTTGCAGGGCGGTCGATAAATCGACTTCTACAGTCAGCAGTTTGAGTTTGTCGAAGACATTTCCCCTTCTTTCTATCCCTCAAATCTATCGCTTCGTACTATCGCTACTTATTGTTGTCGATAGAGTAGTGCGAGCGCAGCAATTTCGTTAAAATACGCCGTTTTTAGGCGGCGCAATCCAATGCTTGAAGTTAACCCGATCAGAAATACACTGGCCGACCTGCAAGCGCGAACTGACGTGCTCAGGGGGTATCTTTGACTATGTCGAGAAGAAAGACCGCCTCACTGAAGTAGAACTGGAACTCGCCGCCCCCGAAGTATGGAATGAACCCGCCCGCGCTCAGGCCCTGGGTAAAGAGCGCTCCTCTCTTGAGTTAGTGGTCGAGACCATTGAATCCCTCGACAGCGGCGTCGCGGAAAATAGCGAGCTACTCGAGATGGCTGCCGAAGAGGACGATGCCGACACTCTCGCCGATGTCGAATCTGAAATCGCCAGCTTGACCGCACGCCTCGAAATACTGGAATTCCGCCGCATGTTTTCCGGCGAGATGGATGCCAACAGTGCCTATCTTGATATTCAGTCCGGTTCCGGCGGCACCGAAGCTCAGGACTGGGCCGAAATGCTATTGCGTATGTACTTGCGCTGGGGTGATCAAAAAGGCTTTAAGGTCGAGCTGATTGAAGCCTCTGCCGGTGATGTCGCCGGCATCAAAAGTGCCACTGTACACTTTCAAGGTGACTATGCCTTCGGTTGGTTGCGCACCGAGACCGGTGTACATCGCCTCGTTCGAAAATCGCCCTTTGACTCGGGGAGTCGCCGCCACACGTCTTTTTCTGCCGTTTTTGTCTCGCCTGAAATCGACGATGATATTGAAATTGAAGTCAGTAAAAGCGATGTGCGTGAAGATACCTACCGCGCCAGTGGTGCCGGTGGCCAGCACGTTAACAAAACCGACTCGGCGGTACGTTTGACCCACCTGCCTACGGGCACGGTGGTGCAGTGTCAGAACCAGCGCTCTCAGCATCAAAACCGCGACAACTGCTGGAAAATGCTGAAAGCGAAGCTGTATGAGCTGGAAGAATTACGCCGTAGAGAGAGTGCCCAGGTGGTGGAAGACAATAAATCGGATATCGGTTGGGGCAGTCAGATTCGTTCCTACGTGCTCGATGATTCGCGTATTAAAGACCTGCGCACCAATATTGAAACCCACAATACCCAGCAAATGCTCGATGGCGACATCGATAAATTTCTCGAAGCCAGTTTGAAGGCGGGGCTTTAAGCCGCTGTTTACAATTAATTAGCGAATTTTTCACTCCAACACCTACGACCAAACCTCGGAATATCCCCATGAGTAAAGAACAAAGCCAGCCCGTCGATGAAAACAAGCTGATTGCCGAGCGCCGTAGCAAACTGGCAGCGATCCGTGAGAAGGGCCAGGCCTTTCCCAATGACTTTCGCCGCGAAGACTTTGCCAATAAGCTTCAGGAAGAATTTGCAGAGCAGACGAAAGCAGAGCTAGAAACGCTAGGCCACCAAACCAGTGTCGCGGGCCGTATTATGGCTAAACGCGGCCCCTTTATGGTGTTGCAAGATGTCTCGGGTTCTATTCAACTCTACGCCGATAAAAGCACGCAACAGGATATTCGCGAGCGTTGGGGTAACTGGGATGTCGGTGACTTGGTCGGGGTGCGGGGCACACTGCAGCGCTCCGGGCGCGGCGACCTCTACGTCAATCTCGAGGAATATGACCTGCTGACGAAGTCACTGCGACCGCTACCGGAAAAATTCCACGGTCTTGCCGATCAGGAAATCCGTTATCGCCAGCGCTATGTCGATTTAATCGTCAATGAAGAGTCACGTAATGTCTTTCGTCTACGCTCAAAAATTGTCGACTTTATTCGCCACTACCTGAGTCAGCGTGACTTTATGGAAGTTGAAACGCCGATGATGCAGCTCATCCCCGGCGGCGCCACGGCCCGGCCCTTTGAGACCTTTCACAATGCCCTCGACCAGCCGATGTTCCTACGTGTGGCACCGGAGCTTTATTTGAAACGACTGGTGGTGGGTGGTTTCGAGCGAGTATTTGAAATTAATCGCAACTTCCGCAATGAGGGTCTGTCGACCCGACACAACCCCGAATTCACCATGCTCGAGTTTTATCAGGCCTATGCCGATTATCGCGACCTGATGGATTTAACCGAAGATATGCTGCGTCAATTATGTGAAGCCGTACTGGGCACCAGTAAAGTGACGTACCAGGGCAGTGAGCTTGACTTCGCCCAGCCTTTTGACCGCTATACCGTGGTTGAATCTATTTTGCACTTTAATCCCGACTTATCACTGGCGGATATCGACAGCCTGGAGAGCGCTACAAAAATTGCTGAAGGTTTGGGCATTCCCCTTAAAGAAATCTGGGGTTTGGGTAAAATTCAGATTGAGATTTTTGAAAAAACCGTTGAACACCGGCTCGATAATCCGACCTTTATTACGGCTTACCCGACAGAGGTTTCACCCTTGGCACGCCGCAATGACAATGATCCCTTTGTCACCGACCGCTTTGAGTTTTTTGTTGGCGGGCGCGAAATTGCCAATGGTTTTTCGGAGTTAAATGACTCCGAAGATCAGGCCGAACGCTTCCTCGAGCAAGTGAAAGAAAAAGACTCTGGTGATGATGAGGCGATGCACTATGACGCTGATTATATACGCGCGCTGGAGTACGGTTTACCACCGACAGCGGGCGAGGGCATCGGTATCGACCGTTTGGTGATGCTGCTGACCGACGCGCCATCGATTCGCGATGTCTTGCTTTTCCCACACATGCGCGCCGAGTAGTTTACTGGCGCTATAGTGGTGTTAAGCGATGAAAAAGGCGGCATTCAACTGGATGCCTCCTGGCGTACCGTGCTGGATGATGAGTTCGATAAACCCTACTTCCAAAGCCTCAACGACTTTCTTGTTGCAGAGCAAGCGCAAGGGAAAGTCATTTTCCCGGCTCGCCAGCACTGGTTCGCCGCGTTTAATAGCACGCCCTTCGAAGGGGTTAAAGTGGTGATTCTTGGACAGGACCCTTACCACGGGCCAGCACAGGCTCACGGTTTGTCATTTTCCGTTCCTCCCGATTTGAAAGTCCCGCCTTCACTAGTGAATATTTATAAAGAGCTGGCGACCGACCTGAATATGCCGATACCCACGCAGGGCTGTCTCGAGCACTGGGCAGAGCAGGGTGTGTTGCTGCTGAATGCGATCTTAACCGTCGAAAGTGGCCGGGCCGGCTCTCATCAAAAGAAGGGCTGGGAAATATTTACCGACCGCGCAATACAGCGATTAAATGCACAGCGCGAAGGTCTGGTCTTTATTTTATGGGGCGCTTACGCACAAAAAAAAGGTGCCATCATTGATGGCGAGCGTCACTTAATTATTCAGTCGCCACACCCTTCACCGCTGTCGGCCTATCGCGGGTTTTTGGGTAGCCGGCCCTTTTCTAAAGCCAATAGGTATTTAAGGTCTAACAACAAAAAAGCCATCGACTGGCAGCTTAACTGACAGTCGATGGCTCTAGTGTTGAGCGCTTAAGTACTCACATTTTAAGCTTTGATGGCTCCAGAGGCTTTCAATGACGCAACCTTATCGGCACTAATGCCCCAGTCTGCCAAGACTTCATCGGTGTGAATGCCGGTAGCAGGCGTTGGCGACTTGATGGACGAGGGCGTGGCACTAAAGCGTGGTGCCGGTGCGGGGTGCATGGCACCGTCAACTTCAACAAAAGAACCGCGTTCTTTGTTGTGCGCATAGTCGGGGGCTTCGGCCAAGCTTAGTACAGGGGCAAAGCAGATATCGGTATTTTCCATCAAGGCACACCACTCATCGCGGGTCTTGGTGAGAAAGATTTCTTTAAACTTCTCCTTCATGGCGGGCCAGCTTTCACGCTCCATTTGCGGTGGCAGTGAGTCAGGATCAAGGCCTATTTTTTCCAATAGCATAGCGTAGAACTTGGTCTCGATGGAGCCAATGGAAACGTATTTGCCGTCGCGAGTTTCGTAGACGTTGTAAAAATGCGCGCCACTATCGAGGATGTTCGAAGCGCGTTCATCGCTTTGGTTACCGCCCCCGTGCATGCCATAAATGGAGGTCATCAACGACAAGGCGCCGTCGACCATGCCGGCATCAACCACTTGGCCTTTACCCGAGTTTTTCACTTCGTTAAGGGCCGCGAGGATACCGACGACGATGAACATGGTGCCGCCGCCGAAATCGCCGACCAAGTTCAGGGGTGGTGTTGGTGGCTCGTCATTACTGCGGCCAATGGCGTGCAGGGCGCCCGAAAGGGCGATGTAGTTGAGGTCGTGGCCAGCACTTTTTGACAGTGGGCCCTCTTGTCCCCAGCCCGTAACACGGCCGTAGACTAACTTGGGATTGCGCTCTAGGCAGACATCGGGGCCCATGCCCAAACGCTCCATAACACCGGGGCGGAAGCCTTCAATCACGATATCGGCTTTATCAATGAGGTCGAGCAGGGTTTCAATGCCATCGGGGTTTTTCAGATCGACGGCGATAGACTTGCGACCGCGACCGAGAAAGTTGAACTTCTTTGGCATGGGAATACCCAGGCCTGAAGCGGTGAGTCGGTCAACGCGAATAACCTCGGCACCCATATCTGACAGCATCATTGCCGCCATTGGCGCTGGGCCAATGCCCGCCAGTTCGATCACTTTTAAACCCGTTAATGGACCACTCATTTCTAATTCTCCTATTACTGTTGAGTCTTGCGACTGCGTTATTGTGGCAATAAAAAGCTATTCAGCCCCCCAAGGTATAGCGAAACTCTAGGCGTTGCAATCACGATAGAGAAATTGCTCAAATATCTTCACCAGACGCTGATAAGCAGGCTTGATGGCGCCCGATCCCGTTGGCCACGTTGTAGTAGGGGCTACCATGGGCGATAGCGTATAACAAATAGCCCGGGACTTTTTAGCCCTCAGAATGTAAAGTAACTGACTGAATTTTAAACGCCCATTTCAATATTTATCGCCATCACTGGAGGCTATTATGGATTTCGATTATTCCGACAAAGTACGGGATCTGCAGCTGCGGGTTCAGGATTTTATGGACCGCGTCATCTATCCCAACGAAGAACTTTTCTATCAGCAGCTCGAAGACGGTGGTCGCTGGTGTAAGCCCCCCATACTGGAAGAAATGAAGGACCAGGCCAAGCAAGAAGGGCTTTGGAACCTGTTTTTGCCCGAGAGTGAGCACGGCGCCGGTCTCACCAACCTTGAGTATGCCCCCCTCTGTGAAATTATGGGTAAGAGCAAGTTTGCCTCCGAGGTCTTTAACTGCTCGGCACCCGATACCGGCAATATGGAAACCATCGAGCGCTACGGTAGCGAAGAGCACAAAGAGAAGTGGCTGAAACCCTTGCTGAACGGTGAAATACGCTCCGCCTTTTGTATGACCGAGCCACTGGTTGCCTCCTCCGATGCCACCAATATTGAAACCAGTATCGTCCGCGACGGTGATGAATATGTGATTAACGGCCGCAAGTGGTTTGCCTCCGGCGTGCACGAGCCCGATTGTAAGATCTGGATTGTGATGGGTAAAACGGATCCCACCGCAGCCAAGCACGTACAGCAGTCGATGATTCTGGTTGAGCCCGGTCTCCCCGGTATCACCGTCGAGCGCTGGTTGCCGGTATTCGGTTATGACGATGCGCCCCACGGTCACGCCGAAGTGGTATTTAAGGACGTGCGCGTACCGGCATCCAATATTCTACTCGGCGAGGGCCGTGGTTTCGAAATCGCCCAGGGGCGTCTTGGCCCAGGCCGTATCCACCACTGCATGCGCGTGATTGGCGTCGCCGAGCGAGCGCTGGAGTTAATGTGTAAGAGAGCGATGAGTCGCGTTGCCTTTGGCAAGAAAATCTCCGAGCAAAGTGTCTGGTCAGAGCGTATTGCCGATGCCCGCATCAGCATTGAGATGACGCGCCTGCTGACACTGAAAGCGGCCCACATGATGGACACCGTGGGTAATAAGGTGGCTCGCGCTGAAATCGCCATGATCAAAGTCGCAGCGCCGATTGCTGCCCTAAAGATTATTGACGATGCCATTCAAGTTTACGGCGGTTGTGGTGTCACCGAAGATGTCGGCTTGGCTCGCGCCTATGCGCACACCCGAATCCTGCGTATTGCCGATGGCCCCGATGAAGTCCACCGCAATCAAATTGCCCGACTTGAGCTGAAAAAATATATGTAATTTCCGATTCGATAAATTACTGATATTTACTGCACACTGTAAAAAGGCCTGCTTTCACTTGTAAAGCGGGCCTTTTTTTATTTATCCTGAGAAACCACTTTGTAATGGCTCGCCGATAATTAATAGAAGGGTTGAGCCTCTCAAACTTTTAATCAATTAAAAAGGAAAATAAAATGAGTGCAATTCAGAATAGAGAGCCGAAAAGAGGCTATGCCTTAATCACCGGTGCCATTGGCGGTCTTGGTACGGCGATGACAAAACAGCTGATTTCCGAGGGTATTGCGGTGATCGGCTGCGACCGTAAAGCCGACGAACTCGATGCCTGGCGTGCCCGGGAGCTAGATGAAGAGCAGAGTAAGATGGTCACGCTTTTCCCCCTCGATATTACCAAGGAAGAGCTTGTTCAAGAGCTGGCGACAGAGCTAGAGCAGCGCGGTATTCATATCGCTTATCTGATTAATAATGCCGGTATTCAGGGTCCCGGCAAGGCCTGGGAGATGGACACCAAAACCTGGGATAGGGTGGTTAAAGTTAATATGTACGGCACCTTCTTCCTCTGTCGCGCATTTTCCAAAGCTATGGTCGAAGCGGGTTTTGGGCGCATTCTTAATTTTGCCTCCCTTGCCGCTTATAACCCACCTAAAGACTGGGGTAGCTACGCCGCAGCCAAGGCTGGGGTACTCGGTTATACCCGCTCTTTGGCACTCGACTTGGCGCCGAATGGGGTTACAGTGAATGTCATCGTCCCCGGTTTAATTATGCACGAGGGTTTGCGCGAGACCATCACCGATCGTTTTGTGGAGAAAATGGAAGCCGCCGTGCCAATGAAACGCAGTGGTAAACCAGAGGAAATTGCTGCGGCAGCCTCCTTTTTTATGTCGGAGGGCTCCTCCTTTGTCACCGGCCAAACCATGCATGTTAATGGCGGTATGTTTTTACCGGGCTAAGCGTTTAAGCCCTATAGCAAAGTGGCCAATCTACAGCCACTTTGCTATTTAATCGTTTAATCTTGTAAATAAGCGAGAATTTTTGCATTGACCTCGTCGGGTCGCTCCAAATGCATAAAGTGTCCCGTGCCTTCCAGCACCACTTTTTCCAGGCCATTCGTGAAGAGATGGTCCATACCTTCAAAGGTTTCGAGGCGTCCCGGCCGGTCGCGCGTACCGTGAAAAGCCAGGCAGGGTACGGTGGTAGGTGCAGCTGCTTTTTGGTTCAGCTCTGCGAGCTTTGGATCTGCGCCGGCTGGATTAAAAGTGTGGCGATAATAATTAATCGCGGCTGACAATGTGCCCTCATTGCGGAAGGTGTCTTTGACACCGGCAATCAGCTCAGCGGGGATAGTAAACTCCGGTGATGCGTCCTGCCACCAGCGCTGGAGGAAGTCATAATCGTTGTGTGCCACGGCTTGCTCGGCGCTGGGCATTTGAAAGAAATAGGCGTGCCAGCCACCTTTAATGACCTCGTAATCAAGACCCATTTTACCGAGTAGGGCGCCGGGGTGGGCGATGGCAATGGTCACTATTTTATCGATTTTCTCTGGCACAAAGGCCGCCGCGCTATAGGTGGCAAAGGCGCCCCAGTCATGGCCGATCACCGCAGCTGCATGGCCTGCGCCCAAGGTGTCAATTAAAGCGGCAACGTCAAGACCTAGGAGGGCCGCATCATAACGACCATCGGGGGCGAGACCCGTCGGCGCATAGCCGCGCATAAAGGGCGCAACGGCGTGGTAGCCAGCAGCGGCCAGCAGTGGCAGCAGTGAACGGTAGGTATTGGCATTATCGGGGAAGCCGTGCATGCACAAGACCAGCGGGCCTTCACCCGCCTCTAAATAATGGAAGTCGATGCCATTGGCCTTTACCTTGCCGGTGATTATTTCACGCATTTTGTTGCCCTATTGTCATTATGAAGGTGGTTGACATAAATTATTTTGCCACAGCCGAGGGGGCGAGAAAACGTATTTTTTCGCACTACCTTTGTTACTGCGAGACTACTATTTTATAGACATTGAGGACTTGCGTGAGCGGGTAAAAAAGCGTCGAACTCGAGATACAGGGTGTCTTTCCATCACGGCCAAAAGGTTAAGGTAGAGGGATGAAAATAAGTTGGGGGGTCTTTTTCGCGGATATTTCTGTCTCTTCTCGGGGTCTGAGTTACTAGGCAGTTGCACGACTGAATAGGGTCGCGCAGTATTTAATGACCCTTTTTTTCTTTGTTAAATCCCGATCAAAAAAAAGGGTGCCAATTGTAGGCACCCTTTTTAATGCAATGAAAAGCCTACTTTAACAGGGGCTCGCCGGGCATTTTGCGCAACTCGGGCAATACATCTTTAGCAAACAGGCGCAGGCTTTTTTCAACGTCTGCATAGGGCATGCCGCCGTAACTGAATACGCCGTTGTAGGCGCCGGCACCGGTGCGGGCGGTGAAGTCTTTAATGCGCTCCAGGCACTGCTCGGGTGTGCCGTAGATTTGAATGCTCATAAAGAAGCGGATGGTCTCTTCCATATTTTTATTAATATGGTCGACCATGGCGCCGTAGGTTTCATAACCCTTGGTGGTTTTCAGGTGGTCGCTGGCCATTTCGTAGTGCTCAATCACCGAGCGGTAGTAGCCGCCGATGTATTTATAGGCCATTTCTTCGGCGCGGTCGGCACTTTCGTCACAGTAGGTCCAGCCACCGAGAATAGGAGCCGGAGCTTCTTCACCGTTGACTTCACGGTAAATGCTGCGGTAGTCGTCCAATTCTTTTTCGACGTGAGCCCAGGGCTTCTGCGGAATAATCAAAATACCGACACCCAGTTCGGCCATGATTTTCGATGACTCGGGGGAAACGGCAGCGGCGTAGGTGCGGCCTTTGAATGACTTATAGGGGCGCGGGCGAATTTCGCGACGGGCCTGTTTAATCTGCTTGCCGTCGGCTTCACAGAAGCCGCTCTCGAGACCATCAAGGATCATCGTCGCGCTTTCGGTGAAGGTTTCACGGCTGGCATTCATGTCTTTGCCAAAGCCTTCAAATTCAACGCGACCCAGGCCGCGACCGATGCCGAGAATCATCCGGCCATTGGACATGTTGTCGAGCATGGAGATTTCTTCGGCAACGCGCATGGGATCGTGCCAAGGCAGGACGATAACCATCGAGCCAAGGCCGAGGTCGGGGTTGCGGCCGGCCCAGTAGGAAAGGTACTGGGTAACGTCGGGGCACATGGTGTAGTCGGTGAAGTGGTGCTCAACACCCCAGATGGATTGAAAGCCCAGCTCGCTGGCTAAATCACCCATGCGCAGTTCGTTGGTGTAGACCTCGTGGTCGGTCGTGCCTGGGTCTACGCCCTGAAAAATCAGTGATAATCCTACATCCATTGTTCTACTCCTCTTCGGTTAATAAAAATTGTTAGTAATTTTGGTTTTATCTCAAGCTACAAGCTCTTGGTACTTAGGTGTCATCAATAATTGGCGTCGCTGTGACTATTGATTGAACATTCTCAAGCTAGCATCGAGGCGAATAACCTCGCCATTGAGCATTTTGTTCTGGCATATATCCCTCACCAAGGCGCCAAATTCATCCGGTTGGCCGAGACGTTTCGGGAAGGGTATTTCCTTGATGATTTCGTTCCACAGTGCTTCGGGTACGGTCTTGGTCAAGGGCGTTTCAAAGGCGCCGGGGGCGATAGCCATTACGCGGATGCCGTATTTTGCCAGATCTCGCGCCATTGGCAAGGTCATACCAATAACGCCAGCCTTTGAAGCGCCATAGGCGACCTGACCGGCGGGGGATTCGTAACCGGCGATGGAGGCGACATTAATGATAACGCCGCGTTCGCCGTCTTCATTCAGGGGCTCGGCATCGATCATTTGCTTGGCGGCGACGCGGGCGCAGCTGAAGGTGCCGGTGAGATTAACGTTGAGCATGTGCTGGAAATCGTCGAGACTGTGAATGCCCTTGCGACTGGCGGTTTTGGCAATGACATCGACACCCGCGGCATTGAGCAGAGCTCGCACAGGGCCATGCTCAGTTTTGATTTTTTCAAAGGCGGCAAACACGCTGTCTTCATTGGCGACATCACAAACTATTGCCGTTGCGCCAAGGGCTTTTGCTGTTTCCTGGGCCAGACTTTCGTTGCGATCGAGTATCACTACCTGGGCACCCGCAGCGCTGAGGACGCGGGCGGCACCCGCGCCAAGACCCGATGCGCCGCCAGTGATGGCGACGATTTGATGATTGAGATCCATTGCTGAATTCCTTGTATTTATATTCTGTTTTTAAAGGACTGAGTTTTTAGCCATCCAAAAAAAACCCGAGTGCAAAGCAGCTCGGGTTTTTTTTATTGCTACGCTGAGGCTAGCGAACTAGCCGTGCATCTTAGATCGCGAGGGACAAGCCGCCGTCGACAACAATGATGGCGCCAGTGATAAAGTCGGAAGCAGGGCTTGCCAGTAGTACTGACATACCTTGGAAGTCTTCGGGCTGACCGTAGGTGCCGGTCGCTGTTTTCGACACGGCGAAGTCAACGAGAGGAACTTTATTCTCGCCTTCACAGGGCATCATTTCAGTGTTGACCAAGCCGGGTAGCAGGGCGTTAACGGTAATGCCGTGTTTGCCCCAGCCCTGTGCCAGACTCTGCGTCATATGATCCATGCCGCCCTTGGCTGCTGCGTAGTGCACCAATTTGCCAAAGCCAAGCTTGGTGATGATGGAGCCAACATTGACGATTTTACCGCCGCCGGCTTCAACCATGTGGGGGAATACCGCCCGGCAAGTCAGGAAGCAAGAGGTCAGGTTAATGGCAATAAAATTATTCCACTCGTCGAGTGTCATTGTTTCAGGGGGGATGCCCCAGCTGATGGCGGCATTGTTAAAGAGGATGTCGATGCGGCCATAGTGCTCGGCAACAGCAGAAACCATTGCGTTAACCTCATCTTCTTTCGATACATCGCACTTCACACCAAAGGCCGTAGCACCGTCGCCTTCGAGGACTTTGACGGCGTTATCAATTTTGTCCTGATTGCGGCCAACAACGGCAACCTTGGCGCCAGCTTCAGCCAGACCTCTGGCGATACCCAGCCCGAGTCCACCGTTACCGCCGGTGATAATGGCGACTTTGCCCGTTAAATCAAATTTGCTGTTCATTTACTTATCTCCAAAAAAACACTACGTCGCGCATTGATTGAGCCCGCGTTTGGCCGTAGTGGTCGATCTTGTAGGGTTAGGTATTTAAACCTGTTGCGAGGTTTAAATACCCAGGGTCATGCCGCCATCGGCAACGATGATGGAGCCGGTGATAAATTTAGAGGCATCGCTCGAGAGCAAAATTGAGAGGCCTTCGAAATCATCGGGCATGCCATGGCGACCCACCGGGGTTTTCTTGGTGATGTAGTCGACGACAGGGCCAATTTTGTTTTCGCCGAAGCAGGGCATCATCTCGGTGTGTACCAGGCCAGGTAGAATGGCATTGACTTGAATGTTGTCCTTGCCCCAGGCCAGTGCCAGGCTCTGGGTCATCTTGTCCATACCACCTTTTGCGGCTGCGTAGTGCACCAGTTTGCCCATGGCTTTTTCGGAGATGGCAGAGCCGACATTAATGATTTTGCCGCCGCCAGCCTTCACCATTTCAGGGTACACGGCTTTCGAGCAGAGGAAGCCGGAGGTGAGGTCGATGGCAATAAATTGATCCCAGTCTTCGATGCTGAGCTTCTCGGGAGCAACGCCCCAGCTGATCGCTGCGTTGTTAAAGAGAATATCGACGCGACCGAGTTGCTCAACAGTTTCGGCAACCATGCGATTGACGTCGGCTTCTTTTGAAACGTCAGCCTGTACGCCAATGGCTTTGGCGCCGAGTTCTGTCATTACGGCGACAGCTTTGTCGATTTTGTCCTGGTTGCGGCCCACGAGGGCTACCGCACAACCTTCCGATGCCAGGCCTTTGGCAATGCCGAGGCCAAGGCCGCCGTTACCGCCGGTGATAATGGCTACTTTTCCTGTTAAATCAAAACACTTCACTTGCTTACCTCCAATCGTCTTACGTGTACGAACTGAATTAGATGTTGAATGCTGGAACCGATCTCGCTGTCGCCAAGGCTAGAAATCTCGACCCTACTTAAACGAGCTGGCAATAACCCCGCCTAGTCTTTTTCTGACTACCGCTTTGCTGCGCAGCCTGCGATTTAACAGGCTGCGTATTTTGTAGGCGTGGATAGTCGCATTTTTCCGTTTGAAAAGGAACTGTTTTTTACCAACTGGTAACATTTGGGTCTCGGCAGATGGGACAAGTGATTGACTTAGTTTCTTAAGGCCGCGCTAAGGTTGCGTTTCCCCTGCGCCTTATTGTGTCGACGAGGGTGTTGCGCCAGCTCTAAATTTATATGAAAAATATATTATCTACTTGTTATAAATCAATTAGTTAATACACTATATTAACTTTATATCTACGCTGTGTTTGAGCTCTTTTCGAAGCTCTACGCTAGCCATAAAAAGGCCTCAAGTAGCTACCTTACAGCCTAGCAAGCGAACAATAATCGAGTTTTAAACACTGATTTTCGCTCTGTATTAAGCTGATAAGACGGCGCGGCTATAGATAGAGAGTGAATCACTAGTAACCTAGTTATCACTTGATCGAGGGCTAGGTGATGAGCTCGCCTGCAGGGTTTGAGTTTAGTTTAAGAGGGTGATAGAGAAGTAGGGACAAGCTACGGAGGGGTCTTTGCAGCCTGTCTTTTCTGAGTGGCTTTATTGTATAGTTTCAAGCCGCTTTGTAATGGTAGTCATAGCGGCGAGTGATATTAATTATAAAAGTCTGCCGTGTAGTAAAAATAATCAGGGGAAAGCAATGAGCACATACCGTCTCGATACGGTGGATGAGTACGGCCACCAGCCCACCGACGATAGTAATTTTAACGAGAGTGTTTACGTCAACGGCTGGGACCCCGAGCAGAAGATGGGCTTGTGGATGCGCTTGGGGAATCGCGTTAATGAGGGCCATGCCGAGCTGTCGGTGTGTATTTACCTACCCGACGGCCGTGTCGCCTGCCAATTTTTGCGCCCCGATATCGACACCAATGAGCGCCATAGCGCCGGTGGTCTCGACTATCAAGTGCAAGAGCCCTTTAAAGCGGTGAGCATGACGTACTCGGGTGAGGCGATGATTCTCGACGACCCGCAAATATTGCGCGAAGCCCGTAAGATGTTTAAAACCGCGCCCCGTGTTCAGGCTGAAGTGAGTTTACACCTTGCCGGCCTGTCGCCCATGAACGGCGGCGAACCCACCGACCCGGAAACAGAAACCATGTACGGCCGCGATTTTTCCATTGGCCACTTTAACCAGCACACCCGTATTAGCGGCAAGATTACCCTGGGTGACGAGAGCTGGGACTTGCAGGGTTTCGGTTGGCGCGATCATTCCTGGGGGCCGCGTTACTGGACCAATATTAATTTCTACCGTTTGTTTATCGCCAACTTTGGTGAAGATCGCGGCATTATGATGCTCAAACGTACCGACCGCGAAATGCAGGTGCACCGTCGCGGTGTGCTGATGTACGACGGTAAATACGAAGAAATTATCGACATGGATGTAATGACCGAGTGGGATGAGAACAAAGACCCGAAAGCGGTTCGCCTCGGTGTGCGCACGGCCAATCGAGCAGTCGAGTTGAATGGCAAAATCATCACCATGGCACCGCTGCGTAACCATCGCCAAATTGACGGGGAAACCGTTGAGAGCCGCATTGCCGAGGGCTTTACGGAATGGGTTTGGGACGACGGTCGACCGGGTATTGGTATTACCGAGTATATTGAGCGCCTTGAAGACGGCGAGCCAGTGGGCTTTCCGCTTTGATTAGCGCTATTAACACCATTCGCTTAAGGCAGGCTCGTCGGTAATGGCTGAACTTACTGAACAGCAGGCCTTACTTGATAGTATCGTTGCCAAGCTCGAGCTAGCCCTACAGCGGCGCTACGGGCAGGCCGCTCGTGTCGAAAATGTGTCTATCGCCACCCTCGGTGCATCGAATCGAACCTTGTTGTTCGATTTAGTCGAGCCCGCTGGTCGACGTCGATTGGTGTTGCGCCAGGAAACATTAAAATCGGAAGTGTCGCCCTTTATTTCGCCCCACGATCAATTCGAAATTTTAAAAGTGGTCTATCGTCACGGTGTGTTAGTACCCGAGCCAATATTTGAGCTCGAGCCGCAAGACGATCTTGATGTCGGTTATGTGATGGCCTGTGTGGAGGGGGAGACCCTGCCGAAAACTCTGCTCAATGCGCCAGAGTTCGAGGTGGCGAGACAGCGCTTCGCGGCGCAGACCGGCGAAATCTTCGCCAAGCTACACGCCATTGACCCCAGTGAAGTGGCCTTTCTGGAAAAGGTTGTCGATAGCGTTGACCCCTTGGCCGCACAAATCAGCCGTTACGATGCCTACTGCGAATATCATCCCGGCCTCGATGTCGGCATTCGCTGGCTGGAAAATAATCGCCCTAAGGATAAGCCTCGGGTGTTTGTCCACGGCGACTACCGCAATGGTAATGTCATTCTCAGTCCCGACGGTATTGAAGCGGTGCTCGACTGGGAGTGCGCCCATATTGGCAGTGCCATGGAAGACTTCGGCTGGGTTTGCCTGCGCGCCTGGCGCTTTGGCAATATCGACCAGCCCGTGGGGGGCTTTGGCCCCCGCGATGAGTTTTACCAGGCCTATACCAGCAATGGTGGGCAGGCGATTGATGAAGAAGAAATTCGCTGGTGGGAGATTTTTGGTTCCCTGCGCTGGGCGGTGCTGAATATGATGCAGGCCGACGGTCACATTAGTGGTGTGAGGCGTTCACTGCCTTTTGCCTGCTGCGGGCGCAATACCAGCATGATCGAATACGATATGCTGATGACCATTAAAGGGCATTTCACCTAGTGTCGGTGGCCTGCCTCAGCGTAGTAGATTAATGCAGCGGATAAGCACGATGTTGAAATGTCAGTTCGTCAATATAAGAGAGTGGGAGTAGCCGGTTTGAGTCAGGATAAACCCGATATAAAAGAAATTCTTGTCACCGTAAAACAACTGCTAGAGAGCATCGCCAATAAGTCCAAGGGTAGCGAGCGCTACGATGCTTTATGCGGCGCATTTCTACTCAGTGTGGTCGATAGAGAGCTTGACTTTGGCGAGCGGCAGGACGAGAGCCAAAGTGGCGAGCTACAACAACTACTCTGGGGGGAGGGCTCTTTAAGCGACCTTTACCGCCAGTTTTGCCAGCAAGTTCGCGCTGGCGAATTGGACGAACAGTGGCCTGCGGCCTTTGATTTTGCCTTTAAACAGGTGGTCGATAAAGTGAGCGTCACCAACCCTAAATACCTTGCCGAGATGCATCGGACTGACTAAGGCCACAAATTGAATTTTACAAACTGATTTTTCGTTCATTTTTTAATAAAAGAGAGGAGTTATTCTTATGACAGGACGAGTAGAGGGGCAGGTGGTTATCGTTACCGGTGCCAGTGGTGGTATTGGCCGTGCGGCGAGTGAGATTTTTGCCCGCGAGGGGGCCAGTGTTGTTGTCGCCGATATGAATGTCGTCGGCGGTGAAGAAACGGCCCACATTATCGAGCAGGCCGGTGGAAAAGCCATCTTTGTTAAAACTGACGTCTCCAGCGCGGCCGATACTGAGGCGATGGTTGCTGCAGCCGTCGCAGAGTTCGGCAAACTGAACTGTGCCTTTAACAATGCCGGTGTCGAGGGTGAGCAGGCGCTGGCGGCCGATGCCACCGAAGAAAACTTCATGCTCAACTACAAGGTCAACATGCTTGGCGTTTGGTTGTGTATGAAATATCAAATTAAACAAATGATGGTACAAGGCACGGGTGGGGCGATTGTTAATACCGCTTCCGATGCCGGCTTGATCGGTGTTAAAGGTCTCGGGCACTACTCGGCTGCCAAACATGCGGTTATTGGTTTAACCAAGTCGACCGCACTGGATTACGCCACTAAGAACATCCGTGTCAACGCAGTTTGCCCCGGCCCCATTCGCACGCAAATGCTCGAGCGGGTATTTGAAGAAAACCCCAAGTTTGCCGATGCGATGATTTCAGCCCAGCCGGTCAAGCGCTTGGGTGAGCCCCATGAGATTGGCGATGCAGCCGTTTATTTGTGCTCCGATGCCGCCAGTTACATCACTGGCCACGCGCTGCCCGTCGATGGCGGCTACATGGCCACCTAATAAAAGTCGCTAAAAAATCGACTTCCCAGGGCCATTCCACTTTGTGTAGTATGGCTCGGGTTTATTAACAACTAGCCCGTCTTTTTACGGGTAGGGAGAAACTGAATGAAAATTAAGGCCGCAGTATTACGCGGAGTAGATCAGCCTTTCGAGATCGAAGAGCTGGAACTCGCTCCACCAAAAGAAAATGAAGTGCTGGTAAAAACCACCGCCAGTGGCATTTGTCACAGTGACTACTCCGTCGCTCACGGCATCTTGAATTGCCCCTTTCCCATCGTCCTAGGCCATGAAGGCGCTGGTGTTGTCGAGGCCGTTGGCCCCGGCGTTACCGATTTGAAACCCGGTGACAAGGTGATTGCAGCGCTGACACCCAGCTGTGGCAATTGCACCATGTGTAAGGAAGGCAAAGAGTTTATGTGCTCAGGCATGGGCAAACTGCTCACCGATTGCACCCAGCTCGACGGCACGACGCGTCATAAAACCGCTAGCGGTGAAGATGTTTTCGCCCTATGTGGCGTTGGTTCCTTCGGTGAATACATGGTGATGCCAGCGGGCTCAGCCATTAAAGTGCCGGAAGATACCCCCCTCGATATTACCTGCCTGATCGGTTGTGGTGTGACTACGGGTACTGGCGCGGCGCTGAATACCGCCAATGTCCAGCCCGGTGAAGCGACTGCGGTTATCGGTTGTGGTGGTGTTGGCTTATCCATTATTCAGGGCTGCCGCATCGGTGGTTCAACCATCATTATTGCCATCGACCCGATGGAAGAGAAGCGCGAGCTGGCCCTGTCTCTGGGTGCGACTCACGCGATTAACCCCTTTGAGGAAGATGCCGCCGCTAAGGTTAAAGAGCTGACCGGTGGTCTGGGTGTGCACTATGCCTTTGAAGCACTGGGTCGCGTTGAAACCATGGCGCAAACCTGGGACATGATTCGTCCCACCGGTACCTGCGTGATTGTTGGTGTTGCATCGCTGGACCAGTCGGTGAAAATCCCCTCAGCCGGTCTATTGGCTGAGTATGAAATCCAGGGTTCTTGCTACGGATCATCGACACCGAAGAAAGATATTCCCCGTTTCGTTGAACTGTATAAGAGCGGTGAGCTAAAGCTGGACGAAATGATTACCCAGCGTATTGGCCTGGAAGATATCGATCGTGCCTTTGATGAAATGGGTCGAGGCGAAGGTGCCCGCTCCGTGATCATGTACGGTTAATAAACCCATTTACAGTTTAATTTCGAATGTCGGCCCAAGGGTTCGACGGGGAGAGAAATAATGAAAACAAAAGCCGCAGTGCTTTATGAAATCGGTTCGCCTTTGGTTATTGAAGAGCTGGAATTGGAAGGCCCGAAAGAAAATGAAATTTTAGTGAACTACACCGCCAGTGGTATTTGCCACAGCGATTACTCCTTTGCTCATGGCGTACTGCCAACGCAATTGCCAGCCGTACTCGGTCACGAGGGCGCGGGTATCGTTGAAGAAGTCGGCGCCAATGTCACCAACGTAAAAGTTGGCGATCATGTTGTTGCCGCTCTGACTCCCGCCTGTGGTAAGTGTACTTTCTGCTTGGAGAGCAAGCCTTTTCTCTGTGCTGAAATGTCCAGTGTTATTTGGGAAGGTTGCCTGCTCGATGGCACCAAACGCTTTAAAAACAGCAAGGGCGAAGATGTTGGCCAGCTGGTATGTGTTGGCACCTTTTCTGAGCGTTCGGTTATTCCCGCCGGCATGGCGATTAAGGTGGATGACAAAGCCCCTCTCGACACCATTTGCTTGATCGGTTGTGGTGTGACCACCGGTGTTGGCGCAGCATTGAATACCGTCGACATTAAAGAGGGTGACAGCTGTGCTGTTATTGGCTGTGGTGGTGTTGGCTTGTCGATTATTCAAGGCTGTCGTATTGCCGGTGCCGGTCAGATCATTGCTATCGACCCGGTTGCTGAAAAGCGTGAGCTGGCACTGAGTATGGGTGCAACGATCGCTATCGACCCCACTGATATCAATATTGTTAAAGAGATCCGTAAGGTCAGCAAGGGCGGTGTTCACTTTGCCTTTGAAGCACTCGGTTTGAAAGTGACTATCGAGCAAGCCTGGGCCATGCCTCGCGTTACCGGTACTGCAGTGATTGTTGGCGTGCCGAAAATGGATACCGAGCTTGAATTACCCGTATTAGGCTTCTTCGGTGAGAAGCACTTTAAGGGTTCTGCCTACGGTAGCTCCGTACCTTCAAAGGACATCCCCAAGTTTGTCGACCTGTATATGAAGGGCGAATTACAGCTTGACGAGATGATCACCAAGCGCATTAAACTTGAAGACGTGAATACTGCCTTTGACGAAATGGGTCGTGGTGAAGGTGCGCGTTCAGTCATTATGCACGGCTAACTAGTCACTTTTTAAACGTAGAGAGACCTGCATATAGGCGTGAATAAGCCCTATGTGCGGGTTTTAAACAGGGAAAAAATAATGAAAGAATTAACATCAAGCCCATTTGTTGATGGCTTTGTTTTTCTCGAAGGCCCGCGCTGGCACGACGGCAAGCTCTGGGTTTCTGACATGTTCGATAATACTGTGTTTACAATAAGCACTGACGGCCAGCGCACGCCAATGGCGACTTTGCCCAATCGTCCCTCTGGCATTAACTTTATGCCCGATGGCTCAGTGGTTGTTGTTTCAATGGCTGATCGCAAGTTGATGACGCTGGCTGAAGATGGCTCTTTAAGCGAGTACGCTGATTTATCCGCAAATCTTGAATACGATATCAACGACTGTGTTTGTGCGCCGAATGGCAATATTTATGTCGGTACTTTTGGTTACGACGTATTTGCTCATGACGAGCCCAAGCCTGCGACACTGACTCTGGTTAGAACTGACGGCACCATTCAAACGGTTGCCGAAGACATGCACTTCCCCAATGGTGCGTGTATTACCTCCGACGGAAAAACGCTGATCGTGGCGGAAACCTTCGTTGGTCGTATCACCGCATTTACCATTGAAGCCGATGGTACTTTGTCCGGGCGTCGGGTCTTTGCCGACTTGGGCGCCTACACTCCCGACGGTATTTGTCTCGATCAAGAGGGTGCTGTCTGGGTGGCCGCTTTCGAAAATGGTGAGTTTCTTCGCGTGCTGGATGGCGGCGAGATCACCCATAAAATCGATACTGGTGATCGTCGTGCCGTCGCCTGTAACCTCGGTGGCGCCGATGGAAAAACACTGTATTGCCTGATTTATGACGGCGATTTGGACGATATTCCAGCGGGTAAGCGCAATGCAAAAATCGAAACAGTAACCGTTGACGTTGCCGGTGCAGCTTCACCCTAGTTTTGTCATAAGCTAGGGTAGAGCGTTATCGCGATAACGCTGTTCGCGTCTGTATCAAAAGGCCGGAGGTAATACCTCCGGCCTTTTTTTATCTGGCGCATTCAAGCCTGATGATAATGCTTGGTTGTCATCCTTATTCTATGATGTTTTGAAAAATGGCGTGCCATTTGATGAGATGTTTTCCTGCTTTGTATGAGGGCATCTAATCCTATTTACTGCACAGGCTGAGCCGATTACAGGTCATGGCCACGGCTGTTGTTAGGCTTTTAATAGCACTGTATGGGCAGGAATAATCTTATGCTTAACGTGGTATTTAAAACACCGGTCACATTTGTAAGTGATGGTTGTCCCCAGTGCATGTCCGTAACGCATACTTGGTTGACTCCTGCCCCCCTGATAGACAAATATACCTTATCTAAGGGTGCCGAGATATCAGCCGCCTTTAAAGTAGTGAGACACTTTCCATAATAGCCGTACGACGTCCTGACCACTACAGTCCGAGGCCGAAAGATAAACGGCCGTTGTCGAAAAATGCGCTAACCCGAGAATATGCTCCAGAACACGGGGTGTATATAATCAGTAAGACTGGCTGCAGAAGAGTCGTAGCAGAGGCGCTAAGGTTTTGGCAAGGTTAAGGAATTCCCAGTGCTCTGAGCGCACTCATCAGGGTTTGAAGCAGCATAAATATAGGGAGGTAGACAATGTTGGTGCTTTTGATGTCCGAGAGTTTGGATCCGTTTTATCAGAATATTTCTTCATTTCCGACGGCATTTTTTACCTTTTTTCTACTTATCACCGTATTGTTTTGGCTCGTGGCTGTCCTGGGTTTTGTCGATATCGATATTTTAGATTTTGACAGCGCAGGGGGGAGTGGCGCTTTAACGGTCAATCAGGATGGTGCTTTATCAAGCCCGGAGGTCTTGGCCGGCTTGTTGTTGCGCTTTGGACTGCAAGGTGTGCCACTCACTGTCATTATCTCTTTGGTCTCGCTTGTTGGCTGGTTGCTTTGCTATTACGCCGTGCATTTTTTTTTCGGGGCAATAGCGGGCGGCCTACTGCGTTTTATCGTCGGCTTTATCGTTTTACTTGTAGCGCTGTATCTGGCCGTTATCGGTACAGCCCTTCTGATCAAGCCACTGCGGCCTTTATTTAAAAGCGCTCAACAAGGCACAGCCAAGTCTATGCTGGGTAAAACGGTGCTGGTGCGCACCTCGCGTGTCGATCGGGACTTTGGTGAGGCCACCTTAGAGGATGGTGGCGCAGGTCTTGTGCTGAAAATTAGAGCGGATGGTGAGAATACATTTTCGAAGAGTGAACGGGTTGTATTGCTGGAATACATCGAGGAAAAAAATGTGTACCGGGTTATTTCGGAAAAAGAATTCTTAGGTCAATAGTGTATTAGCAGGTCTATATCGATCTGCCAATGCCAAGCATGAATAGATAAAAAATTATTCAATCATTACGGCTAGATTTGTTAATTAACACATGGAGTGAACACTATGGCTGATTTATCAGTACTTATGCCCATCTTGACGAGCGTTGGCGTCTTCTTCGTTATTCTATTAGGGCTTGCGGCCTTATTTAAAGCCTTCTATATCAAGGTTGATCAGGGTACTGCGTTGATTGTTAATGATATGAGTTCACAACCCAAGGTGCATTTTACCGGTGCTTTGGTCTACCCGATAATTTACAGAAGGGAATTAATGAAGGTCTCCTTGATTACCCTGGAGGTGGATAGACGGGGTAAAGATGGTTTGATTTGCGCTGATAATATGCGTGCCGATATAACAGTGGCCTTTTATCTGCGAGTTAATGAAACCGCAGAAGATGTCTTGAAAGTTGCAAAATCCCTGGGCGCAGGTCGAGCCTCGGATAAAGACGCGGTCAACCAACTTTTTAATGCTAAGTTTTCTGAGGCCTTGAAAACCGTGGGTAAGCAGATTGACTTTGTCAATTTATTTGAGAACCGCCAGGAGTTTCGCGAAAAAATTATTGAGGTGATTGGTGATGATCTCAACGGTTATATCTTGGAAGATGTGGCGATTGATTACCTGGAGCAAACGCCGAAGTCCTCTCTGGACCCGACAAATATACTTGACGCCGAGGGTATTAAAAAAATCACCGAATTAACGGCTAAGCAAAATGTTAACACCAATATTTTGGAGCGCAATGAAGAGTTAGCGATCAAGAAAAAGGACGTTGAAACCGTTGAGGCGATGTTGGAATTAAAGCGCCAGCAGGCCGATGCCGAGGCCAAGCAAGAGAGAGAGGTTCTTACAATCAGGGCTCGGGAAGAGGCCGAAACGACAAAAGTTCAGGAGGAAGAGCGCCAGAGAGCGGAGGAAGCGACGATCCGGGTGAATCAGGAGTTATCCGTCAAGACAGAGAATCAACAGCGTGAAATTGAAGTTGCCGCGCAAAACCGTCAACGCGCGGTTGCTATTGAAGAGGAAAAAGTAGTGCGAGCGCGTGATCTAGAAATTGTGTCTAGAGAGAAAGAGGTGGACCTACAGAAAATAGCCGCAGAGAAATCCCTGGAAATTGAAAGAAAAGAAATAGCCAATGTAATTCGCGAGCGTGTTGTCGTCGATAAGACAGTGGCTATCGAGGAAGAGAAAATTAATGAGGTGCGAGAGGTTTCCGAGGCGGATCGTGCCAAGCAGGTCAAAGTGCTCGCTGCTGAGGCTCTTGCCGAAGAGGACAAAGTCAAACAGGTAAAAGCTGCCGAAGCAGAGGAACAGGCTGCTAAACACAAGGCCAGTGAGGTGATTACGCTGGCCCAGGCCGATTTGGAAGCGGCGGAAAAAGGCGCGGAAGCTAAGAAGAAGCTGGCAGAGGGGATTCAGGCCGAAGAGGCTGCAACGGGCTTATCTGAGGCGAGGGTACAGGCCGCCAAGGCGGAGTCCCTTGAAAAAGAAGGCTTGGCCGAAGCCAGTGTTATTCAGGCCAAAGGTAATGCCGAAGCAGACGCACTGTTACATACCGGCAAGGCACAAGCGGATGTCACGTTAGCCCAGTTTAAGGCTGAAGCGGATGGTTTGACCGACAAGTTTACGGCTATGAATAATATGGATGAGGACTCAAGGGCTCACGAAGAATTCCGTATGAGCCTCGAGACCGCGCTTAAAGAAGCACTGGCGGCAATAGAGGCGGGCAAGGATATTGCGAAGGAAAATGCTGAGGTACTAGCCGTTGCCCTGGCTACGGCGAAAATTGATATCGTCGGCGGCGAAGATCATTTCTTCAATAATTTTGGCAAGGCGCTTTCAATGGGTAAAGCGATTGATGGCTTAGTAGAAAAAAGTGGCACCCTTTCAGCCGTTATAAACCGCGTCATTGAGGGCAAGCCCCTGCTTGATACAGAGCAAAGTGAAAGGCAAGGGACCGATAGGAAAGACGCAGAATGCTCCCCGGCAGAGTGATATGCCCCAAGTATAAAAAAGCCATTAGCTAAAGCTTATGGCTCAGGGCATTAGACTCACATATTCCGTTGAAAGGAGAGCCGCATGGTGGAGCAAAATCGCTCTGATAATATCGATAGCGAACTTGTCGCGAGTGCCGTTGCCGATGGCAGTGCGTATGAGGTCATTCGCAAACGCCTGATTGCACAGGGGAACAATCTCGATCAAAAAACGCGTCAGCTCAATGAGGCGCGTTTGGAGGAGTTCGGTCGTTCTGATATGAACGTACTGACTCGTGTCCGGGTGCGCACTGAAAATAATTGTGTGGCCAGAGATATTGTTCAAGTTGGTGGGCATTTATTATTTGGTTACAACGTTTTCATTGGCCTCAAAAAAGAAACCAAGATTGAAGATGTTTTTGCACTTTTTGATGTCCGTGAAACGGATAGTACTTATGAGATGAAGCCGGTATCCATGGCCGGTACTTTTCTAACTGACAGTGATTTTGTCAATGACTTTAATGAGCTGTACCGCTATTACAAGCACACCAAACTCGTCGAGTTGACAATAAATAGAGGGGTGCTGCTGGCGGGTTTTCAAATTGGTGAGCGGCTTGATGATCTTCGCGTTTTCCGCTGGTCACTATCGGCCGATGGTGGCGATGTTACATACATCGATAATCGTGGTGAGCGCAATATCGAGCTACCGCCGGCCTATGACTTTGAATGGCTGAGCACTAGCCACGATGACACGGTTCATGGTCGTCATGCCCATGTCAATATTCTCGATACGGTGTTTGTCGAAACGCTCAATGGCGAGCTCACCATCAAAGTTGAAAATAACACCGAAGACGGCCTGGGTATCTATCGCGAACCGGTCGAGGATAAAACCCAGTCGATTGATGACGCCGAAATCAGCTATGTGGCTGTCGGTAGTTTAATTTTATTGCAGGTCTGTCCCTATCGTGAAGAGCGTCCACGCTACCTGATTTATAACACCGTGACGCAAGAGGTGCTGCGTGTCGATGCTATTGGTCAGTCTTGCGTGCAATTACCGGAAGACCACGGGATTATTTTCCCCGGTGGCTATTACCTGCAAAGCGGTGAATACAAAACTTTTGACCAGGAGTTCAATGGGCTAACGTTTAAACGTTCAATCCCTTCCCCTAATGGCGAAGATATTCTCTATGTGTTTTACGACCCGCTAGAAGGTGCCCTCGGCTTATTCCCCTATAACATGATTGATAAGCAGCTAAATAAGCCTATTTTTGCCCATGGTTATGCCCTGGCTGAAAATGGTCAGCTAGTGATTTTTTCTGCGGAGGCCGAGCCGACGCGCATACATCCCATGCAAATTTGGCAAACGCCTTATGTCAGCGATGAATTTGCCAGCCAGGTGCCTGACAGTCAGACCTTCCTGGGGCGTATTGGTAATGCTGAGCTCGTTCGCGGGGTGTCAGACCTCTATAGCATTAGCCGTTTAATTGATAATCAATCGGTCACTTCACGCTTGTATGAGGAGCTTAATAACAACTCAAAAAAAATATTTGAGGACCATTACTGGATTGATAGAGAAGAAGTGCAAGGTGTTGCCACTGTCTTAAAGGACGTTTCAGCAACGGCTGAATTGGTGATCGATGAGTTTGAAAAGGTTGAGGGTATTCGTCAGCAGTCTGCTAAAACCCTGTTGCTAGCTGAGCGAGAGCAGCAGAATTTGATCCTCTCGATCCGCCCCGAAAACTGGGAAAGTGCTGAGGACTATGTCGATGCCCTTGGTAAGCTGCGCCGTCAACGGGGCCATTTAGCCACGGTTAAAGATCATCGCTATATGGATGTTGCCCGCATCGAACATCTGGACAAGGAATTACAGGATGTCGATGCGTCCCTGAGTGTGCAAATCCTAGATTTTCTTTCCGATGAAAGGGCTCTTGAACCCTATCGCCATAAAATTGCAGCTTTAGATAAGGACCTTGCAAGGGCCGAGAGCATCGTCGAACTTTCTCCTATCATTGTCGCCATTGAGGGCGTCGCCTCTGGCTTGGACTTACTCTCTGAATTAATGACCAGTTTGAAAGTAGACGATGCGACCGTGCGCACGGGTATTATTGACACAATTTCCGAAGTCTATGCAAGGTTAAATCAAAGTAAGGCCAGCGCTAAGCATCGGCAAAAAAACCTCGGTTCTGAGGAAGCCATTGCCCAGTTTAGTGCACAATTTAAATTGTTCACTCAAAGTATTACCAATGCTCTGGGCTTGGCGAGCAGCCCAGAGCAATGTGATGAGCAGCTGTCACGGCTCCTGGTTCAACTTGAAGAGCTGGAAAGTCAGTTCACCGACTTTGACCAGTTTCTAGCCGACATCGTTGGCAAGCGCGAAGAGATTTACGAAGCTTTTGAAAGCCACAAACAACAATTGATGGATGAGCGTCAACGCAAGGCGCAATCTGTGGCCGATGCCGCCGATCGTATTTTATCAAGTATTAGCAAACGCTCGCTAAAATTTACCGATGCTGATGAATTAAATACCTACTTTGCGGCGGATGCCTTGGTGATGAAGGCTCGCGATTTGGTGGAACGCTTACGTGAGCTGGATAGTGCCGTTAAAGCGGACGATGTTGAGTCGCGTCATAAAGCCATTGTCGAGCAAGCCCTGCGCTCACTGCGAGATAAGTCGGATATCTTTGAGGATGGCGGCAAGATCATCAGGCTGGGGCCACGGCATAAGTTTTCAGTCAACAAGCAGGAACTGGATTTAACCATCATTCCACGGGATGGTGAGCTGAGTCTTCATTTGACCGGCACCAATTATTACGAGCCGATTGTCCACCCCGAATTATTGGCTGCGCGAGATTATTGGCAAATGTCGCTGGAGTCTGAAACCCGGAAGGTCTACCGGGGAGAGTTTTTAGCCGCGTTGATCATGGACGCCGCCCAGGTACAGCAGCAGGGTTTATCGATTGATGCTCTCAATACTGCGTTGCTTGACGACGCGGAGTTAGAAAAACTGGTGAGGAATTTCGCTAGCCCACGCTACAAAGAGGGTTATGAAAAGGGCGTGCATGACCACGATGCAGCGCTACTTATTAAGCAATTAATGCCTGCGATCAAGCGTGCAGACCTACTACGGTATGACCCCTTAAGTCGAGGGTTGGCGCAAGTATTTTGGGCGAATATTAAGGGTGGCGCGAAGAGAAACACCGCAGGCTTATCGAAGGTGGGTGGCGAGGGTTATATTGGCAGAGACTGGCTTCCCCACGATACTTGGCCCGAACGCGCTCAGTCGGCAACACAGATGCAATCGGTGTTTGCCAGCGCCGAGGCACTTGAACTCTTAGCCGTGGAAGTGCGTCAGCAATTAACGGCCTTTATTGACCAGCACCCGATCGCCGTTAATGTGCTGGATATCCGCCGCGCTGCGGATTATTTGGTGGCCGAGCTGGGTCGTGAACGCCTGGAGTTTATTGGTAGTAAATACGCCCTTCAGCTTGTCGATCTGTTGAAAGGCTCTATGGACGACGATACTTGGCGTCGTTACCAGGCTTCGCTGCAGAAGATGCTGGGTTGGCCCGCCGAGCGCTGGCAACTAAGTACCGCCTGGTTCCAGGCCTTATTGTTTGATAGTGCCTCGAATGCGGCTGGTTTAGACCAACAGCGGGCCGGCCAATTGGCACGATATATCCCGGAAGCGGTGGCGCTGATCAATGCCGATGAGCGCCTGGAGCGTCGCCTTACCGAGGTGGATGTTGAATTGACGGTGACGGGTTTATTGGGCGAACACGCTAGTATTGAAAAACGCACGCTAACTTTTGCCTTGGATGCCTACCTGCAACGTATGGAAGAGCACCGTTTTGAGGTGCTGCCTGGTTATAAAAACTACCTTCAGCTTCGGCAGGACTTTATTGTCGAGAAGCGTGGCGAGTTGCGCCTTGAGCAATTTAAGGCGCGCCCCTTAAGCTCCTTTGTGCGCAATCGTTTGATTAATGAATCTTACCTGCCCTTGATTGGCGATAACTTTGCCAAGCAAATGGGCACCGTGGGGGAGAATAAGCGCACCGACCTGATGGGCTTGCTGATGCTCATCTCCCCTCCGGGCTACGGTAAAACCACCCTCATGGAGTACGTCGCGAACCGGCTGGGCTTGATCTTTATGAAGATTAACTGCCCGTCACTGGGGCACGATGTCCTTTCTCTTGACCCCGAGCAGGCACCGAACGCGACGGCTCGTCAGGAGCTGGAAAAATTAAACCTGGCCTTGGAAATGGGTAATAACGTCATGCTTTACCTTGACGATATCCAGCATACCCACCCGGAGTTCCTGCAAAAATTCATCTCATTATGTGATGGTACGCGTCGTATCGAAGGTGTTTGGCGAGGGGAGCCCAAGACTTACGATATGCGCGGCCGCAAGTTTGCCGTCGTTATGGCGGGCAACCCCTATACCGAATCCGGCGAGTTGTTCAAAGTACCGGATATGCTGGCCAACCGAGCCGATATTTATAACCTGGGTGATATTCTCGGCGGTATGGATGAGCAGTTCTCCCTCAGTTATATCGAGAACGCACTGACCTCCCACCCGGTATTGGCGCCATTGGCCCTTAGGGAAATGGATGACGTCTATCAGTTGATCGACTTGGCGAAGGGGCGGAGTGTTACAAGCAGTGAGTTAAGCCATCAATACAGTGCCGGTGAAATTAACGAAATCACCGGCATCTTCAAAAAGTTGTTCGTTATTCAGGGCCTCGTATTGAAGATCAACCAACAATACATTAGCTCCGCCGCCCAGAATGACCAATATCGTATTGAACCGGCATTCAAGTTGCAGGGTAGTTATCGCAATATGAATAAGATGACGGAAAAGGTTTCCACGGTGATGAACGACGCCGAGTTGATGCAAATGATTGTCGATCACTATTTAGGCGAAGCGCAACTATTGACGACCGGCGCGGAAGACAATTTATTGAAGCTGGCTGAATTGCGGGGCAATATCAGCACGGAGGAGTCGACGCGCTGGGAACAGATTAAAGCAGATTTTCTGCGTAATAAAGCCATCGGTGGTGACGAAGCGGATGTCGGTGGCAAGGTGATAGCCCAGCTCGCGGATCTGGTGGCCGGTGTGCAGGGCTTGAGTACAGTGTCATCGCGAGCTGGCCCCGTGACACCCGATACGACAGCGGAGTTATCGGCGTCATCGGCGTCGCTAGTGGCTGTACTGGATAAGCTGACGGCCGTCGTTGCACAGGGCCGACCGCATGTAGAGGTGGTTAATCAGCCCGTGCCGGGTATGGATAAAATCATGAGCGTTCTCGCCAATACGATTATCTATAGTATTTTCCCCTTGGTGCGCAGTATGGATAAAAAGCTCGATATGGACCTGCGCAGCCATGACCAAATGCAAGATATCTCCCAGCAGTTGCGTGACCTGGAGTCTGGGGTGGCTGGCAAGCCCGCGAAAACTACTGAGTAGGTTCTGACTCGTGCCTGTAGATCAAATGGCTGCCAACTATACTAGCCCGATGTGGCTGTAAACTTGGCCGGGTGAGAGGGCGCAATCCAGTGAGTGTTCTTTTAGGCAGCCATTCTTGGCCTGTATCCCTTCCGAGTGAATACCAGCCCTTGCCGGCCCTGGCGAATGGTCTCCGCGTCTCGTGAAAATGCGACCTGTTAACGGTGTGTATTGACGGTAGTCTGCTATAGTTCAAAAAAATTGGTTATACATCAGATTATTAATAGTATTTAACCTATTGATTTGTAGTCGTTTCTACACCCTGTAGAGTAAGAGTCGAGCCCGATATGCAAAATATAAGTCCCCAGGTACTGGAGTTTATTGGCCACGAGTACAAGTCGGTGCTGCAATCTGTCAACGGCTTAGTACAGCGACTGACCATCGCTCACTTAGAAGAGCTTAATGAGCAGCTACTAGAGCTACGCGGTGCCGCACAGATGGCCCAGCTTGCGGGTATGAGTCGCTTGTTTGCCGAGATGGCGAGGGCTGTAGACGCGGTGATTAGTGGCGATAAGGCCATTGACGAGCTGCAACCCTTGCTTGACCAGGCCCTGCTGCTGGCGGACGGTTTGATCGCCAGTATTGTTGAGCAAAAATCTGAGAACCCCTGCGTGCTTCTTCCCGAAATGACGGCGCTGCGCCGCTTCAGGGGCGCGCCTCCGCTCTATGAATACCACTTGCTGAAGGACATCACTTGGCCACCCTTTGCCAGCCTGACTCAAGATGAAGACATAATAGGCCCGCAAACGGAGGGGCTGAAACGCTGGCACCACCTCTATCAACTGGGGCTACTGGATATTATCCGCAATAATAATCGCCAAAAAGCCTTGTTCAATTTATTTCGAGTCGCGGGGCGTTTACAAAAAGTCGCCATATCTGCGCGAGAAAGTGATTACTGGTGGGTGTTTGCGCTCACCATCAAAGGCTTTGCCGAAAAGAAATTGAGTTTGCAGCCAGAGCGTATTCGCCTACTTGCGGCGGTGGAGAAACAATTGCGTTTGTTGGTGGCAACGGATCAGGTGGGAGCGCGAAACCCCTACCCTGAAGGCCTATGGCGCGCCTTTGTTAGCTTGTTGGCGATGACGGATATGTCCAGTGACCCGCGCGCGAAGCAGATTGGTGTGCCCAAATTAATGTTTTCTGACTCGGCTATATCCTCGGTGCGCAACGCCATCACTGGTGAGTTGGATGCCGATAAAAGCATCCTTGAATCCATGGCGCTGTCGGCGGCGACCTTGCGTACATTGCTGGATAACGGCCCGGAATCTGCCTCCCTGCTTAACGGCGATAAACTGCAAGAGTTGAGTGTGGGTTTTACGGCATTGGCTGAAGAATGTGAGCAGGCCGGTTTTCGAGGTTTGTCGCGCCAGTACCAGCAGTTTTGCTCACGCTTACAGAGTTGCTCCGATGGTGAGTTACCCGCTGAATTACTCGCAGAATTTACCGATGCGGTGCTCCATGTCGAGTGCGCACTGGCCGATTTCTATGGCAAAACACCGCAGGCAGAGCAAATTAAAGCCTGGGAAGCTCAACCCTTGATGAGCATCTTGCAAAAGAGTTTATTAAAGACGGCACAGGTTGCCGTGGTGAATGAGACTGCGGCCCGACTGGGTGATATCAAACAACTGGTGGACAATGTCGCCTCGGGGTATGCCTCGGCTGAAGTCACCCCCGAGCTCGAGCTAGCCTTTGCCGAAATCGAAGGTAGCGCCAGTATGCTCAATATGGTTCGTTTTGCGAGTCTGGCAGATCGTTGTTTAATGCTCGCAAAAGAAGTGCTCTTCACCGATACCAATGGCGATGATGGCAAGCCGATTGAGGTGTTTGCCGATACCATTGTCTGTCTAGAGTATTTCCTCGATGGTTGTATGGTGGGTGATACTATCGATGAGAGCTCTCTCGATGTCGCCAATGAGTGTTTGTCGTCACTCGGTGCCTAACGCAATGTAGCTTCGCTCAGAGCCAGCATGCGGTATCGCCTAGATCGGCCCCTTGGCTACCAGATAATTTTTCACTACACACCTAAATCTTAAAACCATCAAAATTTCTGCCGCGCCGGCACTGGGGCGCGCCGATATCAGTTAGAATTGTGCGCTTTACTTCCCTAACCGTATTACATAGATAACAGACTGGCTGAGTATTAGAGGCCATCGACAGAGGTGTTTTTTGGAATTTTTAAGTGAATATGGGCTTTTTCTTGCCAAATCATTAACCGTGGTGGTAGTTGTCGCTGTGCTTGCCGGCATACTCGCCAGCCTTGGCCAGCGGGGTAAAAGGCACGATAAGGGCCATATTGACGTGCTGTCATTTAACGACACGATTGCCGATATGAGCGATGCTTTAGCCGATGTCGTGGTGTCTGACGAAGCCCGTAAAGCGCTATTAAAAGCCGAGAAAAAAGAGAAGAAAGCTCAGCAGAAAGCCGACAAAAAGGCCTCCAAGAGTGGCGATGCTCCGGTCGCTAAAAAACGTGTTTTTGTACTGGATTTTCACGGTGATATACGCGCCTCTGCGGTGGCAAGTTTCCGTGAAGAAATTACCACAGTACTCAGCCTCGCCAGTAGCCATGATGAAATTGTGGTGCGTCTAGAAAGTGGCGGCGGCATGGTGCCGAGCTACGGTCTTGCCGCCAGCCAGCTCGATCGCATTACAAAGAAAAGTATTCCGCTCACCGTGTGTATCGATAAAGTCGCGGCCAGTGGCGGTTATATGATGGCCTGTGTGGCCGATCAAATCCTCGCTGCGCCCTTCGCGGTAATTGGCTCGATTGGCGTGGTGGCACAGATCCCCAACGTACATCGTTTGTTAAAAAAGCACGATGTCGACATCGAGTTGATGACGGCCGGTAAATACAAACGCACCCTTACTATGCTCGGTGAAAATACTGAGGAGGGACGAGAGAAGTTTCGCGAGGAATTAGAGGATACCCACGAGCTGTTTAAAACCTTTGTCGGCGAGCATCGCCCCGGCCTCGATGTTGAAGAGATAGCCACGGGTGAGGTTTGGTACGGCGCGCCTGCCGTTAAGAAGGGCTTGGTTGACGATACTAAAACCAGCGATGAGTACCTAATCGCTCAGCTCGACAGTGCCGATATTTATACGGTGGCCTACGTTCATAAAAAAACCCTACCGGAGAAGTTTGGCTTTGCTCTGGAGAGTAGCGGTGACCGTTTTGTGATGCGCTGGGTGCGGCGTTTAATGGGGCCTGTTCCTCTGGCCTAAGGCCGACTGCGGATTGATTGGGGTGTTAAGGCCCCGATTAATCGCGGCGCAGAGAATCCTTAATGGCTATCGGGTTGGGGAAGTTGAAAATCACCACATAACTCGATAATAGAAAGGTCAAAATTGCAGCGGCTTGAATCAGGTGGGATGCCAGCACACCGATCAATGAGGCGTTTAAGGCGACATAGGCAATCAGTAGGGAGAACTCACTGATTTGCCCAAGGCGGCAGCCAATGTCCCAGGCGAAGTGGTTGTTCTCACTTTGGCGACGCAATAAAAAACGAAAACAGATGGGTTTAATTAGCAGCATCGCAAGACCAAGAACCACTACCGGAATGATGATCTCGGGCAGTAAGCCAAGGTTGAACTGAGCGCCGAGGGAAAAGAAAAACATCACTAAAAAAAAGTCGCGCAGTGGTTTTAAGCTCAAGGCAATGTATTGCGCGATGGGGCTGGTAGCGATGGTAATGCCAGCGAGGAAGGCGCCAATTTCTGCCGATAAACCCAGGTGTTCCGCTATTGCCGAGACGCCTAGGCACCAGCCAATGGCGAGTAAGAAGACGTATTCACCGATGCGGTCAAAGCGCGTAAATAGCGGCAGTAATATATAGCGCACGATGCCGATACAGGCGATTATCAATAGCGGCAGGGCGAGCAGGGTAATACCAACTTGGCTCAGGTTAATTTGTCCGTTGTCGCCGCTGAGCAAAATCAGCAGTACAAAGATCGCAATAAAATCCTGCATCAACAACATGCCTACCATCATTTCGCCGATATGGCGGTGGTGAAGAATGGTGGTAGGTAGTAGCTTGATACCAATAATGGTACTGGAAAACATCATCGCCGCGCCGATGATCAGGTTTTCAAGGTGGGTAAAGCCAAACAGGTAGGCGATGCCGTAGCCCGTCGCGGCAAAAATAACAGAACTGATGAAGGTGACATGGGTGACTTTTTTCAACACGCTAAACAGGGACTGGGGCTGCATATCCAGGCCCAGTAGAAAGAGCAGAAGAATGATGCCGATGTGGGAGATTTCAGCAATTAAATCGACGTCGTGAATCATCCCCGTGCCGTAGGGGCCGAGAATGGCACCGAGCACGATGTAGGCAACTAAGAGGGGTTGGCGCCCGAATAGGGCGAGCGATGCAACAACAGCGGCACCGCTAAAAATCAGTACGAACGAATGAAAAACCTCACTACCCATAAACGCTTATTCTCCTTGCCGAGTGCTATTTTGCCCTCGGGTAGGGGGGGTAGTGCAAGTTTTATCCCTATCGACGGCGAAATAGTGGTTGTTCTTGATTGACGCAGGCTTGGTAGGTGACGCTGAACGCCGCCAGATAGTCTTCTAGCTGGTGGTGTGGCTCGGCTTCATCACCGAGGGATAGGGCATCAAGACAAAAAGCGTCAAAACCACAGCGCGATAGGTAAAACAGTTGGTCGGGCACAATGTGGCCAATGGCGCGAAGCTCACCGGTAAACTGATAGCGTTCGCGAATCAGGCGGGCGATGGAAAAGCCACGGCCGTCCATAAAGCTGGGGAAATTCACCGCTAGGTGTCGGAGCTTTTCTATATCACCGGCGAATTTCTCGGGCTCCTGATCGGCGTCTAGCCAAACGCCAATCGTGTCTGGGTTTTGCAGTGACTCTTTGTTCGCCAGCCAATAGTTGAGGGGCACAAAACAGGGCGCGTCCGGCAGCGAGCCAGAGAAGTCCTTGGGTAGTACCTGCCAGCCATTGTCGACCAGGCTTTTGTCTTTAAGCAGCTTTGGCATAGATAAACTCCTTGAAAGGGGCGGTGCCAATACGGCGATGGGTGTCGAGAAAGGTCTCGCCCTCGATACGCCGGTCGACATAGATGTTGAGAATGCTTTCCAGTACGTCGGGGATTTCGCGGGCGTAGAAGGAGGGGCCGAGTACCTTGCCCAGCGATGCGTCGTCGAGGGCGCTGCCGCCGAGCTGCACCTGGTAAAACTCTTCGCCCTTCTTATCAACGCCGAGGATACCGATATTGCCGACATGGTGGTGGCCGCAGGCGTTCATGCAGCCGGAGATGTTGAGCTTGATATCGCCCAGGTCGTAGAGGTAGTCGAGATCGTCAAAGCGGCGCTGAATCGCCTCGGCGACGGGGATGGACTTGGCATTGGCGAGTGAGCAAAAGTCACCGCCGGGGCAGCAAATCATATCGACCAGAGTGCCGATGCTGGGCGTTGCGAAACCCAGTTGTTTGGCGGCTTGCCAGAGTTCGGGCAGGTCGCTCAATTTGACGTCGCCGAGCACCAGGTTTTGGTGGTGGGTGACCCGCACCTCGTCGAAAGAGTAGCGCTCGGCGAGATCGGCAATTGCTTCAAGCTGGCTGTCGGTGACATCACCTGGGGCAACGCCGGTGGGTTTGAGTGATAGGTGGACGGCGCAGTATCCGGCGACTTTATGAGTGACAACATTCCTGTCGCGCCATTTACCAAAGGCAATTTGCTCGCTGGCCAGTTGTTGCAGCGCCGCCTCGCAGCTGGCGACATCGACGCTTTCATAACTTGGGCTGGTAAAGAAGGCTTCGGCGTGGGCAATGACCTCGTCGGTCAGTGTCGACGGGCTGTCGATCTGTTGTAGCCATTCTTGCTCGACCTTGTCGGCGAAGACTTCGGCAGTCCAGGCCTTGAGGAGAATTTTAATACGTGCCTTGTACTTATTGTCGCGGCGCCCATAGCGGTTATAGACGCGCAAAATTGCTTCGAGATAGGTTAATAAGTGTTTGGCGGGCAGAAAGTCTTTAATCACTTCGCCGATGGCGGGGCTACGACCCAGGCCGCCACCCACTAGCACCTTAAAGCCGACTTCATCATCGGCATTTTTCAGTACCTGCAAGCCGATGTCGTGTACCTGAATAGCCGCTCTGTCACTTTTAGAGCCACTGACCGCGATCTTAAATTTGCGCGGTAAAAAGGCAAATTCGGGGTGTAGGGTCGACCACTGGCGGATAATCTCACACCAGGGGCGGGGGTCTACAATTTCGTCGGCGCTAATGCCGGCAAATTCATCGGAGGTGACGTTGCGAATACAGCTGCCACTGCTCTGTATACCCTGCATCTCTACAGCCGCCAATTCGGCGAGAATATCGGGGACTTCTTCAAGCTGGGGCCAGTTGAGCTGGATGTTCTGGCGGGTGGTAAAGTGGGCATAGCCCTTGTCGTACTTGCGGGTAATACCGGCCAGGGCGCGAAGCTGGGTGGCCGAAACCATGCCGTAGGGAATATTGATGCGCAGCATGGGTGCGAGGCGTTGTACATAGAGACCATTTTGCAGGCGCAGAGGTAGAAACACCGCATCGGGAATCTTACCCGCCAAGTAATCGTCTGTTTGGCGGCGATATTGGGCGACGCGTTCACCAATCAGGGTTTTGTCATGTTGGTCGTATATGTACATAAATTCTTGTTTCCTTCCCTAACTATCGGAAATTCAGAGCTATTCAGGTATTTTCTGCGACGCGAATCATAGCCTTTTAAGGTTTTGATGTGAAAAACCCTTTCTGCATATTTCCGTCCAAAAAGGGCATAAGCGTGTCCAGAAGAATCGGGACACCTCCGTCGTGGGCTGTTAGAATGCGCGTCGTTTTACTGTCCCGACCCAGAAAATCGCGTCACAAGATTCAATGGAGCGGCTACGGGCAGAGCCCCATTTTATTTATCAGCTGTCTATCAGGGTTTTACCCCGGATTGATAGCATCAAGCCAAAGAGGAACGAATATGAGTGATCAAGATAAAACCGAGCAGGGCGATAGTTTTGCCGATGCCCTGGCCGCCCTGGCCATTATTTCATTAGCCGTGCTCAGCGCCGTTATTTTTCTCAGTAATCAATAGGCCTTGATTGAGCGCATTATAAATACGCTGCCATGAAGCGGGGTGAATAGGTCGGCAGACCTTGGCTAAAAAGCCAGCATCCCGACAGAAGAGTCGATCCGTAAGGGTCGGCTTTTTTATTGCCTCGGTTTTAATCTCTGGCTTTTAAGCTCGCGGCGAAGGCTGGTTTTAGATGTTACATTAGCGCCTTCTAAATAATTGTTGCGAGTTATGACAGTAGCAAATAACGTTTGGCTGTTTATGCTTTGCCAGGCGCTGACGATGTCGATTGCGTCCTTTGTGATTTTTGTCGGCAGTATTATCGGCAAAACACTGGCTCCGGAGCCTAGTTTGGCGACGATGCCTGTTGCCGCCTTCATCCTCGGCTCCGCGCTGGCGACACTGCCGGTGATCCTGTCGATGCGCCGCTATCAGCGCAAGCGGGTGTTCCTTTGCTGTGCGCTTATCGCCGGGCTTGGTTGCCTCCTGGCGATGTATGCCCTGCAATTGCAAAGTTTTAGCGTCTATCTTATTGCCGTGGTAGTGCTGGGTATTGGTCTGGCGGCCGGTCAACAGTACCGTTTTGCGGCGATGGAAAGCGTCGCATCGCCGGAGGCTCCCAAGGCGGCCTCGCGGGTCTTAATTGGAGGTATTGGCGCAGCATTTTTGGGGCCAGAGTTGGCGGTGCGTGGCGAGCACTTAACCATGACGGCCTATCAGGGTTCATTTGCTCTGCTGATGGTGGTGGCCATTGCGGTCTTTTTTGTACTGTTTTTGTTTGTCGAACCGCCGCGTGACGAGCAGCAAAGTGATGCTGGCGGTCGGCCGCTGTTAGAAATTCTCGCCCAGCCAGTGATTCTGGTGGCGGTTATTTCGGGTTGTGCAGGCTTCGCGATAATGAGCTTGGTGATGACGTCAACACCGCTGCACATGCATTTTGATAATGGCCATAGCCTAGTGGATACCAAGTGGGTGATTCAAAGTCATATTGTGGCGATGTTTTTACCGTCTTTTTTTGTCCCGTGGATTATTCGCCGGATTGGTGTGCAGGGCTTGATTAGCCTCGGTATTGTTGCCTTGCTGATGATGGTTGTCGTGGTTTTTTCGGAGTATGCCTTTGTCAATTACTGGCTGTCGTTAGTGCTGCTCGGCATTGGCTGGAACTTTTTGTTTGTTGGCGGCACCACGCTGTTGCCTGAGGGTTATGGTGAATCGGAACGCTTTAAAGTACAGGCCTTGAATGACTTTACTATTTTCGGGATTCAGGCTGTCGGGGCACTGCTGGCGGGGTGGATATTGAGCACACTTGGTTGGCAAACCCTGTTGTTAATTAGCTTGCCGATACTGGCGCTGCTGATCGCAACCTTGATTTACTGGCGCAGAGGTAGGCATCAGCAGATGGCTGGTACGCGGAAAGAAGTGGCTTAAAACTGTTGCGGCTGGATTGCCGGCCGATAAGATACTGACGGATAGAAAAAAATAACAAAAAAAGCTCCGCCAACAGGCAGAGCTCATTAAAGTCGGGCTTGGCCTTAGCCAATCATGCTGTAACCACCGCTGGCACTGAGTACCTGTCCGGTGATATAGCCTGCAACCTGCTGGGAGGATAAAAACACCACGGCATTGGCGACATCCTGGGGCTTGCCGATACGCTTCAGTGGCAGCGTCTTGGCAATGGCCGCGAATTGGTCCTCGGTAAACATCGCATCCTTTTCCTTCCACATACTGTTTTCACTGGTTTCGTCAGTGGTCTCGGGCACGGTGACACCGGGGCAAACGCAGTTGCAGCGAATATTGTAACGGCCGTTTTCCTTGGCGATGGTTTTCATAAAGCTATTAGTGGCTGCTTTTAAACCGCCGTAAACCGCTTCGCGGGGCTCGCCCTGACGGCTGGCGTCAGAGCTAATGGAAACCATAGAACCACCGCCGTTGGGTACCATGTGGGCCAGTGCGACTTTGGTGCAGTTCAGCAAGCCAACGTAGTTAATAGCGATCAGCTTCTGCCATAGCTCGGGCGTGGTTTTGGTGAAGAACATCATGTCGTCCCAGCCGACGTTGTTGACGATGGCTTCAGCGATACCAAAGGTGGCGGCAACGGTATCGAAGAGGTTTTCGACACTGTTCAAATCGGTGATATCGGTTTTAATAACCTGAGCATCGGCGGCGCCGGCTTCTCTTGCCAGCGCGGCTACCCTTTCGCCGCTCTCAATATCGAGGTCGGCAATCGTGACCTTGGCGCCTTCTTCGGCAAATTTCAGAGCGATGGCGCGGCCAATGTTAGAGGCGGCTCCGGTGACGATAACTGAGCGGCCTTTTAAATCGAGATCCATAATAAAATCCTTAAAAAATAGTTAATTGCAGAATAAACTTAATATTTATTTTACATATTTTCTGAAGTCGGGCTTACGCTTTTCAGCCAGCGCATTAACGCCTTCGCGGGACTCTTCTGAATCGTAATAGAGACGCAATGCTTCAAGACCGAGGTTGGCGATACCGCGAATGTTTTCGGTGGCCGCGTTAAAGGAGCGCTTGCCGATGGAGATCGCGGTGGGGCTGCGTTGTTCGAGCTCAGCACACCAGGCATCGACCTCGGCATCGAGCTGATCGTTGGGCACCACCTTATTCACCAGGCCCATTTCCTGGGCTTCGGCTGCGGTGTAGCGACGGCACATATACCAGATTTCCTTGGCTTTTTTGTCGCCGACAATTTGTGCCAGTAGGGCGGTGCCAAAGCCGGGATCAATAGAGCCCATTTTTGGGCCGACCTGGCCAAACTGAGCGTCTTCACCGGCGATAGTGAGATCGCAAATGGTCGCCAGCACGTTGCCGCCGCCGATGGCGTAACCTTGTACTTTGGCGATAACGGGCTTGGGCACATCGCGAATAACGGTGTGCAGTTCTTCGACGGGTAGGCCGATGGTGCCGCGACCATCGTATTGACCGTCGTGGGAGGACTGATCGCCACCGGTACAAAAGGCTTTGTCGCCCGCGCCGGCAAGAACAATCACGCCGATGCTGTTATTCCAACCGGCTTTCTGGAAAGCATGGATCAGTTCATCGCAGGTGGTGCCGCGAAAGGCGTTGTAAACCTCGGGACGATTGATGGTGATATGGGCGGTTGCGCCCTTAACTTCGACGATAATATCTTGATAATCCATGGTGACACTTGCCTCTACTTGGCGCTCTGCGCATTGGGGTGAAGGTGCTTGACCAAAAGCCTGCTACCAGGAGTTGACTACTGGGCGCTGATCAGCGTGGTCGAGTGTAGCAATTATTGTTGGTGTGGTGTCTAGTGTACGGGCCTTGCCAGAGCTGCGATTTAGCTGAATTTAGGCGCTCGTTTTTCAGTAAAGGCCTGTAAGCCCTCGCTGACCGCAGCGCTGCGCAGCGCCGGGGTGGCGAGATCCAGTTCCAGCATTAGGCCCTGCTCGAGGGGCATGTCGAGGCCGCGATCGGTCAGTTGCTTCATTAAGGCCAGCCCGCGAGAGCTGCGTTGGCTGAGTTGTTGGCAGTAGGCGAGGGCGCTGTCGAGCAGCTTGTCATCTGCAACCACATAGTTCACCAGGCCGAAATCAAGGGCTTCATCGGCATTCAGCCAGCGGGCGCTGAGCATCAGTTCAAGAGCACGGCGGCGACCGATTAAGCGAGGCAGGCGTTGGCTGCCACCCCAGCCGGGTATCAAGCCAAACTGTGCATGTTGGTCGCCGAGTCGTGCGCTTTTACCGGCAAACACCACATCCCCAGCGAGTAGTAGCTCGAGCCCGCCCGCTAGTGCCAGGCCCTGTTGGGCGATAACCACGGGCAGGGGCGAGGTTTCCAACTTGCGGAGGGTGTCGAGTCCGGTTTCGAGAAAGGCGCGGATATCTTCATCGCTGTCGCGAAAACCGCTGACCTCTTCGAGATCGGCCCCGGTGCAGAAGTTTTTGCCATTGGCGGCGATCAGTACGGCGCGAATACTCGGCTCGATTTCAAATTGCTCTATCGCCTCGTAGAGGGCTTCATGCAGCGCCATAGACAGGCAGTTAAATTGCTCTGGACGGTTTAAGGTGATGATGCCAACCGCGTCTTGCTGGCTGATTTCAATGACAGGTGACATAGGCTATCTCTTTAATGTTGTTAGGTAACGAGGTGTTATATGGATTTTATTATTGAATATTAACCGGGTTTGCCAACGTAACTACGGGCGATCACCATCTTCATGATCTGCGCGGTACCGTCGCCAATTTGCATGCCGAGGACATCGCGCAAGCGCTGTTCAAAGGGCAGTTCATTACTGTAGCCTCCGTGACCGTGGGTCAACAGACACTGCTGGGTAATATCAAAGGCCAGCTTCGGCGCCCACCATTTGGCCATTGCCGCCTCTTTAGTGTGGTCTTTACCTTGGGCCTTTAACCACAAGGCTTTTAGGCAGACTAGGCGCGCACCTTCGAGGTGGGTTTCGGCTTCTGCGAGCGGGAAGGTAACCCCTTGATTGACGGCGAGAACCTTGCCGAAAGTTTTGCGTTCCTGAATATATTGCCAGGTCTCATCCAGGCATTTACGGGCGAGGGCGAGGCATTGCAAGCCGATAAGCGCACGGCTGAAATCAAAACCCTGCATCACTTGCACAAAGCCTTTGCCCTCGTCGCCAATGCGATATTTCTCGTCAATCCGCACATCGTCAAAGAATAGGGAGCCGCGGCCGACGGATTTTTCACCAACGTCCTCAAAGCGAGTGCGAGTGATACCTGGGGCCGTGAGGTCAACGAGAAAGGCGGAGACGCCATGGGCCTTTTCTTCAACAGTGCCGGTGCGGGCAAAAACTAGGCAAAGGTCGGCTTGCTGGGCCATTGAGATGGAGGTTTTTTCACCGTTTAAGCGATAGAAATTGCCTGCCTCACTGGTATGCCGTGTCGCCTTTAGAGCGACACCGGCCGCATCAGAACCGCCTCGGGGTTCGGTGAGGCCGATACAGGCGATGGCGTCGCCACTGCAGATGCGCGGCATGATTTCCTCTACCACCTCGGGCTGGGCGTGACTGAGAATACAATTGCCGACTAATGATGCGTTGATCGGTACATAGGCGATATTCATATCACCTTCGGCAATGGCTTCGGTAATAAGGCCTGAGGTCAAGGCATCGAGCCCGCTGCCGCCGTATTGCTCCGACGCCTCTGGGGCGATAAAGCCGAGTTGCCCCATTTCTGCTATTAAGGTTCGGTTAAAGGCGCAGGACTTGTCGCCGGCCTGGTACTCTGGGGCGAGTTTGTCGCTGGCAAAACGCCGGGCGCTATCGAGTAGTGAGCGTTGAAAATCGGTGAGCCCGAAATCCATAATATTGTCCTTGCCTGCGGCTGTTGGGCGCTGTGGCTGAAAGTTATTGTTATGTGGCACATTTGTTCGAATGAACCGCGATTTGCGTCTTAAAAACTGGTCTCGAAACGTGTCAACGAAGAGGCGTTTAAGGTATTATTGATTGTCATAATAATACTTACATCAACCCTCCTTGGTAAGGTTATATGCTAGAAAATGACGAATTAAGTTCGGATATCCCCCTCAAACTGTTCTTTCGTTTGTATCAGGCAATGAACCTCTCTTTGCGTAGGGCGGCGGAGGTGCTCAGTGAATTTGATATGAGCGCTCAGCAGTGGTCGATCCTCGATTCTCTAACGCGACCGGGTTATGAAAAGGGTATGACGGTTAACGGTCTGGTGGAATACCTGATGGTGAGTCGCCAGAGCCTTAACGGCGTGCTGCGGCGCATGGAAGAGTCGGGATATATCGAGCGCGTGGTGAACCCCGATGATTTGCGCTCGCGACAAATTCGCCTTACCCCCTATGGACGAGACGTGTGTAAAAAGGTCGAACCCAAGGTCAAAAAGTTTTACCACGACAGTGTGCGGCATATGTCGGAAGAAGAGAGGATCAACAGCCTCAATATGCTGAATCAAATCCTCGGTAATATGCGTAAAAAATAGTTTGCCCCGTAGTCTAAATATTATTCACCATCATCGCGTCGCCAATGGCGCGGTATCTTTATAGCTGAGTACCATGCTAGACAAGCAATGCTAGATGATCACCAATGGATGAGCCAAGCCATGACATTGGCGCGGCGTGCCGAGGCTGTCGAGGAAGTACCCGTTGGAGCCTTGCTCGTCATCGACGGGCAGATGATTGGTGCTGGCTGGAATTGCCCCATCGGCGAGTCTGACCCCACGGCACACGCCGAGATTCAGGCCCTGAGGGCAGCGGCAAAGGTTCGCAATAATTACCGTCTACCGGGCGCGACTCTCTATGTCACGCTGGAACCCTGCGCCATGTGCTTGGGGGCGATGATTCACGCGCGGGTGACGCGTCTTGTTTTTGCCGCCTACGAGCCACGTGCCGGGGCGGTTGTCAGTCATATGCAGTTACTCGACCAGCAGCACTTTAATCACCGTATCGAATGGTTGGGCGGTATTCTGCAAGAGGAGAGTAGCGCGCTATTGAAAAGTTTTTTTCGTCGCCGGCGGGCTAAGCGCTGAATATCTAGCGAGCTTTATAGCGATAGCGGCAGACTATTGGGCGACAGAGTGGGCGCCGAGGAGGTTGTCAGTTGGCGGCGCGCTGTTTTTAGCTGAGCCTGTTCAATGCGAGATTTCTCAATCTCGTGCCAGCGCAGGATGGAGTGAAAATGGCGAATGTTTTGTACGTATTGCACCGGCTCTCGGCCCCGGGCAAAGCCGTACCGCAGGGTGCTGTAGTATTTTTTCTGCTGCAGTAGGGGCAGATAGTCGCGGATATCTTGCCAGCGGTCGGGGTCGCCACCGTGTCGCTCGGTCAATACCCTGGCATCTTCTAGGTGACCGAGACCGATATTATAGGCTGCCAGGGCGAGCCAAGTGCGGTCGGGCTCGAGGATATCCTGGGGTATACGCTTGCGCAGTTGTAAGAAGTACTCGGTGCCACCGCGCAGGCTTTGCTCGGGATCAAGACGGTTACTAACGCCCATTTCCTTTGCCGTGTTCAAGGTTAGCATCATCAGGCCTCGCACACCGGTGGGTGACTTGGCGCGGGGATTCCAGTGTGACTCCTGATAGGCGATAGCCGCGAGGAGTTGCCAGTCGACCTGGTGTTGCTCGGCGGTGCGGGTAAACAGGGTTTTATAGTTGGCCAGCCGACTGTCGATACGATGGCGGAAAAGTTGTGATCCGCCAACGCTGAAATTATCGGTGTGGCCGAAAAACCGATCCTGTAAATGCTGTAATTTGCCACTGGCGGCGTAGCTGTTGAGGAAGCGGTTAGCCGCTAGCAATAAACTGTTATCACCGTGGGCCGGGAAAGCCCAGGCGATGGGCTCCTCCGTCGATAAATCGAAGGCCTGGCGGGCGCGGGGATAGAGCCCGCGATTGACATCAAAAGCCGATGAATCAACCACCGTATAGTCGGCCTCGCCATCGTGCACCATCTGCATTAAACCGAGCATCTCCGCATCGTCAATGGCCTCCCATTGCAAGTCGGGATAAGCGCTCTGTTGCAGTTCCTTAAGCCGTTCAATATGCGAACTACCTGGCACGACAACTAATCGTCCCCCCGCGATATCGTCCAAGGTTTTGGGTCGACGCTGACCGAGACGATAGACCAGCAGTTGACGCACCGAATTGTAGGCTTGACTGAAGCGAACGAATTGCAGACGTTCTTTGCTAGCCGTTAGGCCGGCGCTGGCAAAATCCCCTTTTGGCCCGCCTGCGGCATTGAGTATCGCGGGTAGGTCGTCCATTACCGTGACGTCGAGTCGGACATTCAGTTGCTGGGCAAATTGCTTGGCGAGGAGGTATTCGAAGCCGTTGTCACCCTTGGCATCTTGAAAGTAGATGGTTGGCCCAATCATTGAAATGACACGCAGCACCCCTTCGTCGAGTATTGACTCTAGTGTTGTCTTGGCACGGCTGGTCGTTAAGTTGAGACACAGCACGAATAGCACTGTTACCAGGCCTAGACGGTAGAAGGGGCGTTTAATGCGGAGTAAAACAACATTCATTACAGCGTGAGTCTATCTCTCTAATATAGGGAACTGCGGCGATTTCTCTAATACTAGCAGTTTGGCGCAGGGCTTTTCTTCTGAGCCCTTGCTAGGGTGAACGAATCGATGTTGTCGACAATTTAGTGAAGATAGCTTTACCAGCGAGCGCACTAGCGAGTGTTAGGGTTCATACCGGCCCTTGGTAAATAGCATATTGATAAAGCCTTGGGCAGAGATAATTATATGACTATCAAGTCGAGAATAGTCATTGTATGTTGTTGGCCTGCCACTTAGGCTGCCTGCTGACACTGCCCTCAAGCCATAAAATAAAGTAGCTGGCGACATGACAAGGGGTCAAGATTAGAAAGGGCCAAGATTTTTTAATGCTGAGTTGAAAGACAAGGCACACCATTTGATAGACCATCTGGGGGCGGTATGGACTTTAATATTTCTGAAGAACAACGCATGATCCATGAATACGGTAACAGTCTCAGTAAGACTTACGACCGTGCCTACTGGATGGAGAATGCTGAAATTCACCGCTTTCCCGAGGAAATGTATCAACAGGTCGCCGCTGACGGTTTTCTCGGCACCATGGTACCCGAGGCCTTTGGTGGCGCCGGTTTGGGCATGCTTGAAATGCTCTTGTTTCAGGAGGGTATAGCCAATCAAGGTATACCGCTGCTAAGTCTGGTGGTCGGTGCCTGTATGACCATGTCGGTACTGGCGGGCCATGGCAGTGATGCCCAGCGCAATAATTATTTACCCGCTGCCTGCAAGGGCGATATCCGCTTTTGCTTTGCCATTACCGAAGCCAACGCCGGCACTAACACTATCAATATAGGCACCCTTGCCAAGCCAACGGCGCAGGGCGGGTTTAAGCTCAACGGCAATAAGACGTTTATTACCGATGCGGCCGAATCCGATTACGCCCTAGTCGTGGCGCGCACCACACCCTTGAGTGAAACCAAGCGCAAGACCGATGGCTTCACCCTGTTTATTGTGCCCACCAAGGCGAAAGGCGTAGAGATGCAGCCTATTCCGGTGAGTATTGCCCTGCCCGAATTACAATATCAGGTGTTTTTTGATGACGTAGAACTGGGGCCAGAGAATGTCCTCGGTGAGGTCGGCAAAGGCTTTAATATCCTTTTCGATTCCCTCAATCCCGAGCGCATACTCGGTGGTGCTATTTGCACCGGCATTGGCCGCTTTGCGATGGACAAAGCTGTCGCCTATGCTAATGATCGAGTGGTGTTTAATGGCCCCATCGGGGCTTATCAAGCTTTACAGCATCCCTTGGCAATCGCAAAGACTGAAATTGAAATGGCTTCTTTAATGGCGCGCAAGGCAGCTTGGTTATTTGACAATGGTGAGCCCTGTGGTGCGGAGGCCAATATGGCCAAGCTGGCGGCCTCCGAAGCGGGTATTAAAGCGGTGGATGCCTCTTTACAGTGTTTTGGCGGTAATGGCTTTACGAAAGAATACGGCATTTTTGATCTCTACCCACTGGTGCGCTTAACTAAAACGGCGCCCATTAATAATGAAATGATCCACAATTATATTGCTGAACACGTGATGGGCTTGCCGCGTTCGTACTAGCTTTTTCGAACGGCAGCTCAAATTAAGCCACCAACCAAGCGGAGCGTAGACAATGGATTTTTCCCTTTCCGAAGAACAGCAGATGATCTATGGCTATGGCGCTAATCTGGCCAAAACCTTTGATCGCAAGCACTGGTTGGAATACGCCGACAAGGCGCGCTTTCCCACAGAGATGTATCAGCAGGTTGCCCAAGATGGTTTTGTTGGTGTCATGGTGCCCGAAGCCTACGGTGGTTCTGGCCTTGGCATGATGGAAATGGGACTCTTAAACGAAGGCCTTTCAGAGCAGGGTATTCCGCTACTGAGCTTGGTGATTGGCGCGACCATGGGCCTGAGTCTGATTTCCAGCTTCGGCAGCGAAGAGCAAAAGCAGTACTACCTGCCCGATGCCTGTAGCGGTAAAACGCGTTTTTGCTTTGCCATTACCGAGCCAAACGCCGGCACCAACACCATTAAAACCAATACCATGGCCAAAGCGACGGGTGATGGCCGCTTTAAAATTAATGGTGCGAAGACCTTTATTACCGATGCCGCTGAATCTGATTATATGCTGCTGGTGACCCGCACCACAGCTCATACCGAGGTTGAACGCAGTACCGATGGCTTTACCTTATTTATAGTGCCGACCAAGGCCAAGGGTATAGAAATGCAGCCCATCCCTGTCAGTATTAAAATTCCGGAAGTGCAGTATCAAGTGTTTTTTGATGACGTCGATGTTGGCCCTGAACATGTACTCGGCGAAGTTGGCAAAGGTTTCCGCGTACTGTTTGATGCCCTCAATCCCGAACGTATTTTGGTGGGTTTTATCTGTGCCGGATTGGGCCGTTATGCCATGGAACGAGCCGTGGAATATGCCAATGAGCGCGTAGTGTTTAACGGCCCCATCGGCGCTTATCAAGCACTGCAACACCCCTTAGCGAAAGCGAAAACAGAAATTGAACTGGCGAGCTTAATGGCGAAAAAGGCCGCTTGGCTATTTGATAAGGGTGAGTCCTGCGGTGGTGAATCCAACATGGCCAAGTTTGCCGCTGCCGAAGCGGCCTGTAATGCTATCGATGCCTCGCTGCAATGTTTTGGCGGTAATGGCTTTACGGCGGAATACGGTATTTTTGACCTGTACCCCCTGGCGCGCTTGCTGAAAACGATCCCGCTGAACAACGAAATGGTACTTAATTACGTGGCTGAGTATGTACTTGGCTTACCCCGCAGTTATTGATGACTAACAATAAATAGCCCTGTTACTGGAGATTTGATCAATGGATTTTAATTTATCCGACGAACATAAAATGATTTACGAGTACGGCAATAGCCTGGCGAAAAGCTATGATCGTAAATACTGGATGGAGTGTGCCGAGCGCCGCGCCTTCCCCAAAGAGATGTACCAGCAGTCTGCGGCGGATGGTTTTGTTGGCACTATGGCACCCGAAGCCTACGGCGGTGCAGGCCTTGGCATGCTTGAAATGGAGCTGTTTACCGAAGGCTTGGCGAATAATGGGATTCCACTTTTAACCTATGTTATTGGCTCGGTGATGTCCCTGGGCCCCATTGGCGACCACGGCACGGAAGCGCAAAAACAGCGCTACCTGCCCGATGCCTGCGCCGGTAAAACGCGCTTTTGTTTTGCGATTACCGAAGCGGATGCTGGCACCAATACCATGCAGGCCAAAACCTTCGCTAAAAAAACCGCCGATGGTCGTTTTAAATTGAATGGCAATAAAACGTTTATTACCGACTGGGCTGAATCTGACTACGCATTGGTCGTCTCGCGTACCACGAGTCTCGCCGATGCCAGTAAAAAGACCGAAGGTTTCACCTTATTTATTGTCGATACCAAGGCCAAAGGCATAGAGTGGCAGCCCATTCCCGTCAGTGTGCCGGTGCCGGAAATGCAATATCAGGTATTTTTTGATGATGTCGATCTCGGCCCGGAAGATGTATTGGGTGAAGTGGATAAGGGTTTTGAAATCCTTTTCGAATGCCTCAACCCCGAGCGCATTATGGTCGGCGCCATCGGTGCCGGTCTCGGTCGTTTTGCTATGGACAAAGCTGTCGCATACGCCAATGAGCGCGTGGTGTTTAAAGGCCCCATCGGTGCCTATCAGGCACTGCAGCACCCACTAGCCAAAGCCAAAACCGAAATCGAAATGGCGTCATTAATGACCCGTAAAGCCGCCTGGTTATTTGATAAGGGCGAGCACTGCGGTGCCGAAGCCAATATGGCCAAGTGTGCGGCGGCCGAGGCATCCATTCATGCCGTCGATGCCTCGCTACAATGCTTTGGCGGTAATGGCTTTACCAAGGAGTACGGCATTTTTGACATTTACCCGATGGTACGGCTGTTTAAAACAGCGCCATTAAATAATGAAATGGTGCTTAACTATATTGGTGAGCACGTGATGGGTCTGCCGCGCTCTTATTAAAGAAAGCTGGCGCCTATTTTTGTACGCCTGGTTTTTATTTGTATTTTCTGTTCGTGCTTTCTGTTTGTAATGCGCGACTAACCAAGAGATAAGGCTTTATGGATTTTTCCCTTAGCGACGAACAAAACATGATTTATGACTACGGCCAAAGTTTGGCTAAGTCTTACGACCGCAAGTACTGGATGGAGTGTGCCGACGCCGGTCGTTTCCCGGAGGAAATGTATAAACAAGTCGCGGCAGATGGTTTCGTTGGCACCATGGTACCCGAAGCCTACGGTGGTGCCGGCCTGGGTTTGGTCGAAATGGATCTGTTCATGGAAGGCCTGTCCAACCAGGGGATCCCTCTATTAAGCTTGGTGATTGGCGCCACCATGTCGATGGCACCGATTGGTGACCACGGTACCGAGGAGCAAAAGCAGCAGTACTTACCCGACGCCTGTGCCGGTAAAACACGCTTTTGCTTTGCCATCACCGAGTCCGGTGCCGGCACCAATACCATTAAGGCAGCGACCATTGCCAAGCAAACCCCGGACGGTCGTTTTAAATTGAACGGTAATAAGACCTTTATTACCGACTTCGTCGAATCGGATTATGCCCTGGTGGTCGCACGCACCACTCCTCACACCGAGGTCGAGCGTAAAACCGATGGCTTTACGCTGTTTATTGTCGACACCAAAGCCAAGGGCGTTACGGCGAATCAGATACCGGTAAGTATCCCCATTCCCGAGCTGCAATACGAAGTGTTCTTTGACGATGTCGAACTAGGGCCAGAGCATGTGCTCGGTGAAGTTGGCAAGGGCTTTAATATTCTTTTTGAATCCCTCAATCCCGAGCGCGTTCTTGTCGGTGCTATTTGCACGGGTGTTGGTCGCTACGCCATGGAGAAGGCCGTTGAATATGCCAACGACCGCGTGGTCTTTAATGGCCCCATCGGTGCCTACCAGGCCTTGCAGCATCCCTTGGCAAAAGCAAAAACTGAAATCGAATTGGCGTCGTTAATGACCCGCAAGGCTGCATGGCTGTTTGATCGGGGTGAAGCCTGTGGCGGTGAGTCGAATATGGCGAAATACGCGGCGGCAGAAGCGGCACTGCACGCTGTCGATGCTTCACTACAATGCTTTGGTGGCAACGGCTTTACCAAAGAATACGGTATCTTTGATATTTATCCGATGGTACGTCTCTTTAAAACCGCGCCCCTGAACAGTGAAATGATACTCAACTATATCGGCGAACATGTTCTCGGTTTGCCACGTTCTTATTAATGGTTTTTTACAACAGGGCCGTTTAATGACGGCGCACTTAACTGCCAGTGCAGTTATTACTTATTGGAGTTGATAATGGATTTTAATCTTAGCGAAGAGCAGGAAATGATTTATCAGTACGGGACAAATCTTGCCAAAGATTTTGATCGCAAGTACTGGACGGATTGCGCCGAGCGCCGCGAGTTCCCCACGGCGATGTACCAAAAAGTCGCGGATGATGGCTTTGTCGGCCTGATGGTGCCCGAAGCGTACGGTGGTGCGGGCTTGGGTATGACCGAAATGGTGCTCTTTCAGGAGGGTTTGTCGAACCAGGGTATACCCTTGTTGAGTTTGGTGGTTGGTGCCACCATGTCTCTTGGCCCCATTGGTGAGCACGGTACAGAAGAGCAAAAGCAAAAGTATTTACCCGCAGGTTGTCGTGGTGATATTCGCTTCTGTTTTGCCATTACCGAGCCGACGGCCGGCACCAATACCATGAAAACCAACACCATGATCAGAGAAACGGGTGATGGTCGCTATAAATTAAACGGTGCTAAAACCTTTATCACCGATGCCGGGGGCTCCGACTATATGCTAGTCGTCAGCCGTAATAAGGCCTTTGAAGAGGTCGACCGCAAGACCGACGGCTTTACGATTTTAATCGTCGACAGAAAAGCCCCCGGGGTTTCCGTACAGCCCATCGATGTCAGCATTCCTATTCCTGAATTACAGTATCAAGTGTTTTTTGACGATGTCGATATCGGCCCCGAGCATGTGCTTGGCGAAGTCGGCAAGGGTTTTGATATTCTCTTTGAATCCCTCAATCCCGAGCGCATTATTCTCGCTGCAGTGGCCAACGGTTTGGGTCGCTATGCGATGGAGAGGGCGGTTGAATACGCCAATGAGCGCGTAGTGTTTAATGGCCCGATCGGTGCCTACCAAGCCCTGCAACACCCCTTGGCCAAGGCGAAAACTGAAATCGAAATGTCCTCGCTGATGACCCTTAAAGCGGCAAGCCTGTTCGACAAAGGTGAGCCCTGTGGCGCAGAGGCGAATATGTCCAAGTACTCGGGCGCAGAGGCGGCGATGCATGCCATTGATGCCTCGTTACAGTGTTTTGGCGGTAATGGTTTCACCAAGGAATACGGTATTTTTGACCTGTATCCGGTTGCGCGACTGTTAAAAACAGCGCCGCTGAATAGTGAAATGGTCTTGAACTATATTGCCCAACACGTGATGGGCCTGCCAAAGTCCTATTGATTTTTTGTAGGCTGATTGTTTCAGTCTGATACGTTAAAGCCGAGCAGGAGACTGTTCGGTTTTTTTGGTTGTTTTAATTGTTTTACGGCGGTGGTTTATTCGCAATGGCGCTGGTATTTTCTGGTAATTAAAACGCTGTTGATACCCGTGCCTATCAGTAAGATGAATGGATAGGCTGTAAATTTAAGTCATAAAAAAGCCCCGCTGTTACCAGCGGGGCTTTTTTATGGTTTCAGTTTTGCTGTTTTAAAACTGATTCATGGTGTTGTCTTTACCCGAGGCTTTCAATGCCTGGTCACCGGAGAAGTACTCTTTGTGGGCGTCGCCCATGTCGGAGCCAGCCATGTTTTGGTGCTTAACGCAGGCGATACCCTGACGGATTTCTTTGCGCTGTACGCCGGCAACATAA
>MAAT01000030.1 GCA_002162815.1 Gammaproteobacteria bacterium 53_120_T64
TGGACAATGCCAATTAGAAACTGGAAGCCCGCCCTCAATCGCTTTATGATCGAGTTCGAAGACCGCCTTACTGATTACATTTAACCCTGACAGTTACACAGAATTATTTACAGGCTCAAGCAAGCCGGAGTGTGCCATTATAAACACCGTGACCATCGCCAAAATCACCAGGAAAGACAATGCTTTCTTCTGCCCAAAAACCCTCTTTGCAACAAACCCGGCGCTCATGCCCAGCAGTATAAACGCGCCCTGAGCTACAATCAGAAACCCCATGCTCCCGCTACCTTTTTTGTAGATTTCCAGCCAGCATAGGAGACGATGATCCTCAGTCTCCCTAGCCAATCGCGATACCAGCCGCATATTTGTTTCTCTGAGCCGACCATAGGAAACAAGGATTTCTACGTTACAAGTGATTACAAGCTTGCTTCAGTAGTCAGCAAGTAATGTTTTAGCTTTGCTTCCAATTTGTCGGGATCAATCGGCTTACTCAGATAATCATTCATACCCGCCGCCAGACATTTTTCTCTGTCACCCTTCATCGCATTCGCCGTCATGGCAACAATACTAATGTCGCTGTAGCTCTCCCCAGCCTTGTGAGCGCGAATATTACGAGAGGTCTCATAGCCGTCCATTTCGGGCATTTGGCAATCCATTAAAATCAGTTGATAGACCTCACCCGTTTCATCGCTGGCTAAGCGCGCTAAAGCCTCAATACCATTCTCTGCTATATCAACGGACAGGCCCATGCTTTCTAACAGGCCCTCGGCGACAACCTGGTTGATTTTATTATCTTCCACCAACAAGATGCGAATATCCGCCATACGCTCTCCACCCCAGCCATCGAGTTGCGGCTGAGGCCTCGCCTCGGACGCTACCGGTAATAAATCCGGTTTATTGCTTGAACCATCCAGCTCCGCATCTCCGGCAAGCCCAGCCACTTCAGCCCCAATAGCTAGCGCACGCTGTAAGTCGGCGCGACTCAGAGGTTTATGGAAGTACCCAGCAAAGCCTAGGCTTAAAAGGTGACGGTTATCGCCCTGATAGACTATCGTTGTCAGGGCGATCAAACACAGAGATTGAAACTGTGGCAATTGACGGATATCCCGAGCCAGCTGCTCGCCGTTAACGCCCGCCATTGCCATGGTAATAAAGGCCAAATCAAACACCGTAACTACCTCAGCAGTACGGCTAGGGCAAAGTATTTCCATAGCCTGCTCGGCGCTTGAGGCCAAGACAACATCACAGCCGGCCAACTGCAACTGCCCTTGCAAGACAGACGCGCTAACACTATTGGGTTCGACGAGCAGCACCGCCCCGCTGTTAGTGAATTCGTCACTCCCTTTTTCAACACACTCCCCGCCGCCCTCCACTGTACGTTCAGCGCCTTGATCTATGCGCTCTGCGGGTGTAGTCGCTAACAGGCGTATTTTAAAGCTAAAGATACTACCCTCACCCTCTTTGCTCTCGACACTAACATCACCACCCATAAGCTCACAGAGCTGCCTGGTAATAGCCAAGCCCAACCCCGTGCCACCGTAATTGCGCGTTGTAGAAGCGTCGACCTGGGTAAAAGACTCGAATATAGACAGCCGTTTTTCTGCACTAATACCAACCCCAGTATCTTCTATAGAGCACTGAAGCTGCAGTTCATCATCAAGTAAAACGACAATCTTGGCACGCACCACAACCTGCCCCTCCGCAGTGAATTTTATGGCATTGCCAGCTAGGTTATTAAGTACTTGGCGCAGTCTAGTGGGGTCACCACGGACGGCTTTATGTGGAAGTTGCAGGCTATCAAGAATCAGCTCCAAGCCCTTTTCCTGGGCTTTATAAGCAATGGTCTTTGAGAAACCCTCCATCAAGTCGAGCAAATTGAACTCAATAATTTCAATCTCAAGTTTTCCCGCCTCAATCTTGGAAAAGTCGAGAATGTCATTAATAATCGTCAGCAGCGACCGCGCACTACCAATCGCAAGATCTGCTTTCCTACGCTGCTCAGGACTGAGCTCATCCCTCAGCAATAACTCCAGCATGCCAATAACGCCATTCATTGGCGTGCGAATTTCATGGCTCATGCTCGCCAAAAACTCCGATTTATAACGTGCCGAAGCCTCGGCCGAATCCTTGGCTTCAATAAGCGCACGCTCAGCGTCTCTGCTCAAAGTAATATCGCGTATCGTCACTATATTAATATCACCAGCAAGCGTTCGGGCAGCAACCACGGTAACGTAGACCCACGATGGGTGACCCATTTTATTTAATGTAACAGCCTCATGCGCCTTGGGATCACTGGTGTTTTGGATACTCAAATCTTTATTATTAACATCCTTCATTAAAATAAGCTTGATATTGATGCCGACAATGTTATCTGCCTCGTACGAAAACATCGAAACGGCTGACTGATTGAAGGAAATAATATCGCCAGATTTACTGGTGGTAATAATGGCATCCGCTGCCGAATCGACAACCAGCTGAAGTTGAACAGCCGCATCCTCTGCCTGCCTCGTTCTAAGCGCCACTTTATGCTCAAGATTTTCTCTTGCTTCATTAATATTACCGGCCATAACATTCAGCACCCTGGCCAAGGTAGCCAGCTCATCGCGACCAGACTGTGAAATCCGATGAGAAAAATCGCCCTCTAAAAACCGTACCGCACCCTCTTGCAAGCCCCTTATTGGCGCAACAATAACTTTGAAAATCAGGATATAAAGCATTGATGACAAAACCAAACAAAGAGCAATAGCGAGATATATCAACACCATTTGATAAAATCGTAGTGGTTCCAAAGACTTGTCCATATCGTAGCTAATACGCAAAGTATAGGGAGCACCATTCAAATCAAATACGATCGCCTTATCAATACTCTGAATATAATCGTCATCATCAACATTCAACAATCGATCACCACCAAAACCAGCAACAATATTATCCGCACTTTTCAAGCTACTCTCTAGAACCGGATAATCCTGATCTATTAGGCGAGTAAACATGCTGAGCAGCAAGTGGCTTATTTCCCTCTCAAAGCGGTAAGACAGCACTACCCAGCCTCGATTGAAGCCACCAATAACAACTGGCGCCACCAACCACTGGGAGTAATGTTGCGATATTCCAAAAATATCGATAAAGGGGTCGAGACTGGCGTAATCATTTGCTGAAACAACATTTTCTGATGATTTGTAGAAAGGGTGGCTTCTCACATCCACCCCCAGCACCTCTTCGGATGCGATTTTGTCTCCAGCTGCATTGACCGTACTAATAGCAAATACGGCACCATCCTCATCCAACAACATTATGTAGTTCAAGTTTGGAAAAACAGATGCAATACGATTGAGGCGACTATTAACACCAACGCTCGAATGATTAGCCAGAGATTTACGGATTTTAGTGTCAGTTGAAATAATTGTTGCTGCGTTTTCAATATGAAACAGCTCTCTTCTAATCTGTTCAGCACTGTGTCGTAAGTTTACTGCCTGTGATGCTGTTATTTGTTCAAGTAATATATTTTTTGATATTTCTCTCAACAAGATTTCTGACAAGACCACGCAAACCATAATACAAAGAACGGAAATGCCAACTAACCTAGCACCGACCGACAGGCGCGATCTAATCCACATACGTTAGATCCTTAATTGTCTCCGGAATTACAATACCAAGGTGGATAGTGCTCTTCAAATTAACCAGTACAGTCGGCGGCTCCTGATATCTAGAGGCCATCGCTGACGGCACCTTACCCTCTTGAATGATACGCGCCGCCATCTGCCCCGACATAAACCCCAGCCTATAGAAATCAACCACGGGGCCAAAACTTGAACCCGCCTCTATGCCCTGTTTATTCGAACTCAATATTGGCACTCCCTCTCTAAGCGAGACGGCCACTAAAGCCTTTTCCCCACCATTTTGCATTAAGGTATCGGTGGTAGTCACAAAGGCATCAACCTTGCTGCTCAACTTGCCGGCCATGTCCACCAAATCATCAATTGACTGTACAGCTTGGTCTAGGGCGACAATACCGGCACGCTTAAACAAGCGAATTAAATTAATCGTTTGTATTTTTGAATTGGGCTCACCCTGACGGTGGAAAATCGCCACCGATTTTGCCCCAGGAAGAAATTTTTTCAGTAAATCGACATAGTGATGCAAGGGTACGTAATTACTAGTGCCGACCAGGTTATTTCCCGAATAATCAAAAGATTCTATCAAGCCAGAGTCAGCTGGGTAGGTGACAATGGAAAAAACCAGCGGCGTGGCCTTGGGAAGTAACGCCTTAATCGCCACCGTTCCAGGTGTCGTCAAGCTATAAACCATATCCACCTTCGCATCGCGAAACTCCTCGGCTATTTTCTGCTGAGCACCGCGCTCACCGCCGGCATTGCGATAGAGGTAAGTCAAGTCCCGACCCTCCTCAATACCCGCGTCGGCTAGTGCTTGCTTAAAGCCACGCACATTCTCCGGATAGCCCGACCACACCGAAATGCCGATAAGGTAGGGCTTTGCCAGGGTTAGACTGGGGAGCCCAAACAGCAGCACTAGGATGAGTATCTTGAATTTCTTGCACATAATTGTTGCCTTTTACTCAGAGCGGCTTATAGCGCGCCCACCTTTCCAATGTGACTGCCGATCCAAGCCCTATGGTAAGCCTCTACAGTGATTCAATATAAACTTAGGATTCGAATAGCACGCTATTACCACGAGACCTTATATTCGATACCGGCGGACAAATTATTGACATCACTACGGCGATATTCATTGACACGGTATTCGCTAACCACATAAAAATTATCAAACACGCGATAGCCCAGTTGCGCTTCGCCAACAACGGGGTTCGTCGGCATTGATGCTGGTAAGTTCTGATTAAAGGTGTGATCGATAAAACCCGCTAAATAAAGGCGGGGGGACAGATAGGGGAATAACAGACGAAAAACGTGCTCCATCTGCCAGACATGGGGGCTTTCATGATCAAACTGAATGGCATGAAGGTTAATGGAATAGCTGAGGTGTATTTTTTCAAATGCGGCCTTCAGGCCAGGGCTATCGTTGAGTCGCCAGCGCAGCCCCAAGCGATGCCTGTCATTATTGGCACCGCTGCGAAAGTTCATTTGTAAGGTCAGGTCGAGGGGGGAGTGGGTACTAATTTGCCAGCGAATATTTTGCTCGCTGTAATACCGATTCAAATCTGAGAAACTTTTGCGGCCCTCGGCGCTGGCCATATTATTTAAACTAAAATAGGAAAACCGCCCCCCAAGCTTAGCCGCGATATTAACAGTCACTAAATTATCTGTTTTTACATCACTCAAATAGGGGTAAATATTTATGTCGACGAAACCCCCTCCCGCCACAGCGCTACGACTAATAGCTCCGCCCAAGGTACAGCAGGTAAACAGCCCCCCCCATACCAGCAGTCGTCGCCAACCCTGCCACTTCGATTTACCCAGCATTTGTCGACCTCCAAGCTCTATGGGGCTTTTCTCCCGCCTAGATCCAGCTTAGACCACTTTGCCTACTTCAGCCTTGGTTCAGCAAGCCTAATGCCGTCTAACTAAACCCTCAGAGTGGCTCCAGCAACCCGCATGGCTGGTCTCTGTGCGCGTAAAAACAAGGACTATAAACAGTCCCTTAAAAAGACCAAGCTGCGCCACGTTTGCAGCCAATATTTACGCCATTTAATAACTACCCCGGGCAAACTGTTGGTCAGACGTTTACCCGCTACTTATCCTATGTCCGAAATTGCTAAACTAAGAGCTATGAGTGGCACAGCCTAAGACAACAAGATCTCATTTAGATCAATCAACATTCAACAGGCTAAATATGACTAACAACCTAAACGAGACCCATAACAATGAATAATAAAAATTTAACAGCCTTTCTCGATGATTTTGTTTTTCTCGAGGGCCCGCGCTGGCGCAATGACCGGCTCTGGGTCTCCGACGTCAATGACAAAAAGGTCTACACCATCACCACCGACGGCGAGCGCAAGGTGATGGCCGAAGTGGCTAACCGGCCCTCCGGTCTCGGCTTTCTGCCCGACGGCACGCCGCTGGTGGTGTCGATGCGCGACAACACCCTGCGCCGCATCGAGGGCGACAAGCTACCGATTCACGGCGATGTCAGTGCCTTGGTAAAAGGTGAAATTAACGACATGGTGGTTGACCAAAAGGGCAATGCCTATGTCGGCAGCATGGGCTACGATTTATTTCGCGGCGAAAAATTTGCCCCCGGCACCATGGTGCTGGTTAAGCCCGATGGCTGCGTGCGCGAGGTTGCCAATGGCCTGTACTTCCCCAACGGCCCAGTGGTATCACCCGACGGAAAAATGCTCGTGGTGGCGGAGAGCTGGGGCAAACGCCTCAGTGCCTTCACCATTGAGGACGACGGCTCACTCAGTAATCGTCGTGTATTCGCCGACCTCGGCGACTACACTCCCGATGGCATTACCCTCGATGAAGAGGGCGGCATTTGGCTGGCAGCCTTTGCCAACGATGCCTTCGTGCGCGTTAAAGACGGCGGCGAAATCACCGATGTTATCGAAGTGCCCGATCGCCGTGCTGTGGCCTGCACCTTGGGTGGCGAGGATATGAAGACGCTCTACTGCCTAACCTTTGACGGGCAAATGAGCGATATTGGCAAGGGCAAGCGCGCCTCACGCATTGAGACGGTACAAGTAGCCGTATCCGGCAGCGGTTCACCCTGACCCCGCTAGCCACAACAATCACCGCAGGTAGCCACTGGCCAATCGTCCTATAATGGCCCATCGAGCCCCCGGAGATTGACAGTGAGCACGTCCAACGAAGCCACCACCATCAACATCATGGCGACACCCTTTGACCCAGGTGAACTGACCCGACAACTGAGTGCGTCGACGACTACCTGTGGCGCCCTAGTCAGTTTCACTGGCCTAGTACGCGACCAGGCCGACGACCCGGTGAATACGCTGTTTCTCGAGCACTACCCCGGAATGACGGAGAAAGCCTTAGAAGACATCGTCGTCGAGGCGCGAGTCCGCTGGCGCCTCGGCCCGCTGATTATTGTCCATCGGGTCGGCGCACTAGCGCCCGGCGATCCGATTGTCTTTGTCGGTGTCACCGCCGCCCATCGAGGTGAGGCGTTCAAGGCCTGCGAATTCCTAATGGATTATTTAAAAATCAAAGCCCCCCTGTGGAAAAAGGAACGTACCCCCAACGGTGAGCGCTGGGTGGCATCGCGCTGCAGTGACAACGCAGCAGCTGAACGCTGGCAGGACAACAGTTGAGCGCCAACAAGACCCCGATCATCGGCGTTATTCTCGCCGGTGGCCTGTCATCCCGCATGGGGCAGGACAAGGCCAACTTACCCATTGCCGGAACCACCTTGCTCGAGTTTATGCATGACAAACTACAGCGCGCAGGCCTTAGCGAAATAATTATTTGCCGCAATGTCCCGGGTTATTTAAATGACCTCATCCCCGAGCTCGGCCCCCTCGGTGCCCTCTACACCTTGAGCCAGCACTATCCGGGACGGCAGGCGTTAATTATTCCCGTCGATATGCCCCTATTCAGCGTCGCCAGTTTAGAAAAATTTCGCACTGTCGCTGTTCATCCGGCCCTAAAATCAGACACAGACGGCGCAACATTACCGGCAAACCCTGGCCGACAGATCTTCCCCCTCTACTTACCATTCACACCAAGGGTTAACGCGGCACTTAACCAGCGCGCCAAACAGCCAGACGACCTGTCCATCGCCGCCTTTCTGCGTGCCACTGACGCACGGCGGCTCGACGCCTTTGAACAGAGTATTGACGATAAGGAATTCCTCAACGCCAATACGCCCCGGCAGTGGCAGGCGGTTTTAGCCAAGGTAGACGCTCAGGCCAGCGACTCATAAGAAATAGCATCCGCCGATAAAACCCGGCAACGAATACAGAATTCTTTATAATCGCCCCCATGACAGACCATGCCCAAACTATTCTCGAGCAAACCTTCGGCTACGCCCACTTTCGCGGCGACCAACAAGCCATTATTGGCGAAATTGTCGAGGGCCGCGATGCTCTTGTACTGATGCCCACCGGGGGCGGTAAGTCGCTGTGCTATCAGCTGCCGGCCCTGTTGCGTCCCGGTGTCGCCATTGTTATTTCGCCCTTAATTGCCTTGATGCAGGATCAGGTTGATGCCCTGACTCAGCTCGGCGTGCGCGCCAGCTTTCTAAACTCTACTCTCGACTATCAGCGCCAGCAAGCGATAGAACAGCAGCTCCTCAATGGCGAGTTAGACTTACTGTACGTCGCCCCGGAACGCTTAATCCAACCGGCCACCCTGGCCCTGTTCGAGCGCCTAGAGCTGGCTCTGTTCGCCATCGACGAGGCCCACTGTGTATCCCAGTGGGGTCACGACTTTCGCGCCGACTATTTACAACTGAGCCTGCTGCACGAGCGCTTTCCCCACATACCGCGCATCGCCCTCACCGCCACCGCCGACCAGCGCACCCGCGAAGAAATCATCTCGCGCCTGCAGCTCAGTGAGGCCCGGCATTTTATTAGCCGTTTTGACCGGCCCAACATTCAGTACCGTATTGCCACCAAGCAGAACCCTCGCCAGCAGTTACTGCGCTTTTTGCGCCGTGAACACGAACACGACGCCGGCATTGTCTACTGCCTGTCGCGGAAAAAAGTCGAGGCCATCGCCGCGTGGCTGTCTGATGAGGGCTTTAAGGCCCTGCCCTATCACGCCGGCATCAGCGCCGAACAACGCCAGGACAATCAGCGGCGCTTTTTGCGTGAAGAAAAAATCATTATCGTCGCCACCATCGCCTTTGGCATGGGCATCGACAAACCCGACGTGCGCTTTATCGCCCACCTCGACCTACCGAAAAGTCTCGAAGCCTACTACCAGGAAACCGGCCGTGCTGGCCGCGATGGGGACCCCGCCAACGCGTGGATGGTCTACGGCCTGCAAGATGTCATTAAGCTGAGGCAAATGCTCGACGACTCCAATGGCAACGACGAGCACAAGCGCATTGAACGCCATCGCCTCGATGCCATGCTCGGCCTCTGTGAAATCACCAGCTGTCGCCGCCACGCTCTACTCCACTATTTTGGCGACGATGCCCCCGATAGCTGTGGTAATTGTGACACCTGTTTAACACCGCCCGAACTGTGGGACGGCACCGTCGCCGCACAAAAAGCGCTATCGACGGTGTACCGCACCGAACAGCGCTTTGGCGTTAATCATCTAGTTGATGTATTGCTCGGTAAAGACAACGACAAAATAAAACAATTTGGCCACCACAATGTCTCCACCTACGGCATCGGTCAAGAGCTCGATGCCAATCAATGGCGTTCGGTGTTTCGCCAATTAGTCGCCCGTGGTTTTCTCAGTGTCGACGTCAGTGGCTATGGCGGCCTAAAGCTGGCCGAAAAGGCCCGCTCACTACTGCGTGGTGAAGAGATCATATCCCTGCGTCGCGAAGCCAAAGAAAGTGCCATGCAACAAAGCGGCACGCGCAAAGCCCGCAACAAGCACAATATTGCCGAGCAAGATAAAGTCCTGTGGGGTGCTCTGCGCCAGTGTCGTAAAGCGCTGGCCGACGAACAATCCGTACCGCCCTATGTGATTTTCCACGATGCGACATTGATGGAAATGCTGCGCTATCGACCACTGGACGGAACACAGATGCTCGCCATCAGCGGTATCGGCGCGGCAAAAATGCAGCGCTACGGCGATGCCTTTATCGAGGTGATACGCCAACAAGAAAAGGGCGATAGCAGCTCACCCACACAAGTGGCCGAAAATGAACAATTCGAAGTTCTCGCCCTTTGCCGGGCCGGGATGAGTGGCGCACAGATTAGCCAGCAACGTGGCTTATCGGAACAGCAACTCTACCACCACCTCGCCCAGTTGTTGGCTGCAGGCAGTATTGCTGCCGACGAAGTACTAAGGGGACTGCTCGAACTGAGCGATACTGAAATAGCCACAATCGAAGATGCCCTACTGGCACAGGATGATCTGGCCGAGCAACGTTTTTCCTACCGCACCACTAGTGAGTTATTGGGCGGAACCTATGCCAAGGGTCTATTGCAGTGTGTAAGAGCGTCGATTTTAGTTAGCTCGTAGTTCTTGCCCGGAATCCATCGCCCCCTACACCACCAGCCTAGACAAGCCAAAAGCCAGAGACAAAAAAAGCGAGCCCGAAAGCTCGCCTTTTTTAATAAGCCTGCACAAGGCTATTTACACAGTGTTGGCAGAGTTCGAAGCGTATCAACCCCTGGCCCGCAGTGCGCGACCCAAAGATTCGGTGCCAAGAGCCGCCGTATAGTTAGCGGCATCTTCCCAAACACGCACACCCTTGATATAAACCTGCTCAACCACGCCGTCGGTGCGGTTAACCAGTACATCCTGGCCAAATAACTCGTGATAAATTTTCTTGCGACTGTCATTCATATCGTGTTTCTTCAACTCTTCCGGGTTGATCAAAACAATATCGGCTTGGTCACCGGGCTCGATACGACCGACATCCAGATTAAAAAACGTCGCCGCTTCACGCGTTAGACGATGCACCGCATGGGCGACACGCATATCGCCACGCTTTTGGGCAATGCGCAGTGTACCGAGATTGCCATCGTAGAAAGACAAGTTGGTCAGGTGGGCACCCGAGTCATTAAAGCCAGGCATGGCATTTGGATCAAACAGAATTTCTTCAACAATATCTTCGTCGAGGTTGGCAATATCAAACCACCAGCGAAAGCCCATATCGTAGAGACGCATACTCTGCAACCAAAACTCTTTTTGGCTATCCGTTTCGGGGGGAAACTTGGCAAATTCTTCGGCTTCGGCAGCGTCCTTCGCTCCCTCTTTACCGTCGGTAGCGTGGAACTTGGCGAGACGGCGCATAACCGTCGCCAAGGAGTCGCCATCCCAACTAGGTACAGCACAGTCAGAAAAGTGCATTCTTTCAAAATCCATTTGAAAGGTCGCGGCATCCTTGTTGCCACCCAGTTTGGTGAGATTGACATCGGTCGCCGTCATGCGCTTCCAATCGGCATCGAAGCGCGCCAACCAACCTGGATCGTTAAATAACTTCTGCCGCGCTTCGGGCTGGTCGACCTCACAGGCAATAATTTCGCGTGTCGATTCCAGCTCTTCAAACACCGGTGAAACCATGCCGTCGGAGAACATACGGAAACTACCACCGAGAGCCTGAAAGTGAATATTACCGCCCAGCAACTTCGAATTGATGACCTTGGCCAGCTTCAGCATTTTTTTCCAAACACCGGGTATCGAAACAAAATCGATCGCCGTCAGGGCAGAGACCTTCAAGGGCTTGCCACGGAAGCGGGCACAGGACCAGAAAAAACGCTTCAAGGTACGCGCCATCTTTTCGCCGTCGGGATTAGTCTGCCATACGCCGCCCTTGTTGCGCACGATTTCTAGCATCGGCCGCAGCTCGTTATCCTCAGCAAAGTGCGTGGGTATGCGCTTATTCTTATTGGGTTCGTTGGCCATGTAGTGAAACACGATCTGATCTGTCGACAAACCCATGTAACCCTGGCTCATGCAGTCAGACATAATAGTCTGCATTTGCTTCTTTTCAGCCGTGGTGGAGGGCCGACTTATGGAAGCATCGGTACCCATCACCTCAATTCGTAACATGGAGTTAGGTACAAAGGCGGCAATATTGGGGCCGAGGGGCAAATCATCAAAGTGGTCAAGGTAACCCGCCGTGGTATCCCAGGTGATTTTCTCAATACACTGACGCAGGACATTTTTCGGCATGTTCTCGACACGGGTAAAGCAGTCGACGATGGGGCTCTCACCATTTTTTTCCTGGGAGCCAAAAGCCACGCCCAGTGAGCAGTTGCCCACTAAAACAGTTGTGGTGCCGTGTCGAACGGCCTCACCCAAACCAGGGTTAACCTCAACCTCCAAATCGAGGTGGGTATGAATATCGAGGAGGCCTGGCGTTAGCCACATACCCTTCGCATCCACTGTTTCGGCCACGCTTTCGAACTGCAAGTTAGCTCCGCGCTTGAGAACCTTACCATCGAGGATGGCCAGATCTTCAGTTACTGGTGCATTGCCGCTTCCGTCAAAAACGAGGGCATTTTTTATCAGAACATCACATTGATTTTCTTGTGCCATGGTATTTTCAACTGCCATTAATAAAAGACCAATTTTGCCGCAATACCTTTACATAAATCAACAGTGCACAACGCCAATCTGATACTTTTATTAAATGAGTGCCAGGAAACTGAGTAGTAGAGACGCGAGACTGGCATAACAAAGAACACTCAAGCTATTAATAAATATAGACTTTTGATATCAAGAGACGGGGCCACAGCGAAGAAAAAACACGTGATGGGGGCATGGAATTAATCGTGACCACTGGTAAAAAAACAACAAGAATGATTTAACGAAGGGTTTTTAGCGCGGTTAGCGGTATTGATGGTACTAGAGTAGACAGGAGGGAGGGGTAACAACGACCACCCCAGAAAATCATAACTGAGGCAACCGCTGACCCGGCCGACTTATTTTGAAATCAGGTGAACCGAACCACAGCATGGCCCGGGATAGTCACGTCACCCTCGCCATTTTGCAGATAGAGACTCACTTTGACCTCCTTGGTTTGCTCATTTTTCTCTTCAACTTTGCCACCGGCGGTCATCGTTTCGCCCAGCATAGCGGCGCGGCGGTTGGTGTAACCAAAGGAGATCAACGTGGCATCTTCACCAATCCAGTCGGTCACTACCTGGCCAATCCAGTCACCCTGCAGGGGGCCATCGAGGACGATGCCCGGATAACCTTCCTCGGCCGTGGCATAGGCGTGGTCAAAGTGAATGCGGTGGGGATTCCAAATCGCCGCGTTATACATAAATAATTGCACAATGTTCGCCGTGTGCTCGCGGCAGGGCAGTGCATCGCCCACGGTTATAGCGTCAAAATTCAACATCGCTCACCTCGCAATCAAAGATGTGGTTTCATTCAATACCGGTTCACCGGCTTGTGTTTCAACCACGATTTCGGTGACCACAAAAATCAGTGGCCCGCTGCGGCCCTCTTTTTCATAGAGGTCTTTGAGTTTACGAGTAACCACCAATTGATCACCGGCACAAATGGGGCGGTGATAAACCGTATCAGAGCTGCCCGCCATCAAACGCTTGAGAGGCAGCTCGGGGATGAGTTTGTCTTCGGCAATACCGTCTTTGCGCAACTCATCAACGGGGAGTATTTCCATCGCGTATCCAAAGTGAAACAGCGGCGGTGCAACATCACCATCGAGATATTTCTTTGCCTTTTGGCCGGTAGAAACTGCGTATTTTCGTAGATCCCGGCGCGTCACTTGAACATGAATGGAGGGGCTAGATTGACCAATACACGCTTTGATTTCCGGGCTTAATAATTCAGCCATCTTGCTTTCCTGTATTGCTAAATGAATCGAACAAGCGATAGCACCCACTGTATTAGCCCGGTGCCGTCGCTCAGGACTGACAGGACTTTAGTTAACACCCTGTAAGATCTGAATACCTGGTGCAGCGGCCAGGAATTCACCCAAACGTCCACCCAACTCCTGAAAGTGTGGTGTTTTACCGTGAGCATCAAAAGCCGCCTGATCGGTGTACTGCTCCATCATGATGTAAACAGTCGCATCGTCAGTTTTGTTCAGCTCATAGAAAGTACAGTCAGGCTCTTTGGCTTTTACCTGAGCGGCCAAGTCGCGCATCAGCGCCTCGAAACCTTCCTGCTTACCATCCTGAATCGTTAAAGTTGCAATAACTCCCAACATATTAATCTCCTCTTATAAGTGTTTTCGTGGCCGCTCACTATACGATAAGTAAAGTGCGGAGAGTATCGCCGCGATAAATATATGCATGACCTCTCTGGTCACAACGAGTAACACTTGGCAGCATCAAACAAGCCCGTTAATCTATCAAAAACGACAACGACGAAAAGAAGAGGATCCGGCTATGCCGACATTTAACTCCCAAGGTATAGAAATCACTTACGAACGCTGGGGCACCGGGGACCCGGTAATTCTCTCCCACGGTTTTGCCGCCAATCGTCGCCAAGCCTGGTTGGCCGCCGACTGGCAAGGCACTTTGATGCAAGCGGGACGCGAAGTGATACTGTTTGACCAACGAGGTCACGGCGAGAGCCAGAAATGCTACGACCCAAAAGATTATGCCATCGAGACCATGGCCGGTGACTTGCTGCGCTTGATGGACCACCTCGATATTGCCTGCGCACCGATCATTAGCCACTCCATGGGCGCAAGTATCACCCTTCATTTGATGTTGCATCATAGCGATAGGGTTAGCGCAGCGGTACTCATTGGCGTGGGAGAAAGCTTATTACTAGAGCGACGCGATCCTGAAATCATGGCACAGGCCCTGCTCAGCGAAGAGCCCTGGACCATCGAAGACCAAGCAGCTGCCTCTTTCCGCGCCTTTGTCGACTCGACTCGCAGTGACCCCAAAGCACTTGCCGCCTGCACTCACGGTATAGGCCGTGAACTGAAGCGTGAACTGATGGCTAAGGTAACAGTGCCAACGCTAATTCTTGGCGCTCAGCATGACGAATTCAGCGGCCCGGTCGAACCCCTTGCCGAAGCCATTGCCGGTGCTACAAGCGCTACAATACCTCGCACTAGCCACCACTCGATACTGGCCGAAGCCACGACAAAAGACATCGCCTTTGAATTTCTCGGCCTGCCAGCGCCAGTGCACTACGAGCACTCTTGGTAGCTATCGATTAGCCATAATTAACAAAAAAAAACGCCCCGATCAGCAAAGACCGGGGCGTTTTGGTGTTTAAAGCCTGGCGATGACCTACTCTCACATGGGGAAACCCCACACTACCATCGGCGATAACGCGTTTCACT
>MAAT01000041.1 GCA_002162815.1 Gammaproteobacteria bacterium 53_120_T64
CCGGTGGACGACATGATCGAGCAATTTGCCGAGGCGGGCGCCTCGTGGATTACCTTTCACCCCGAGGCCACGCGGCACATTGATCGCTCCCTGCAACTGGCGCGCAGCCTGGGTTGTAAAACCGGGCTGGTGCTGAATCCGGCGGTTGGGCTGGAGGTGACAAAACACGTACTCGACAAGATTGATGTGCTGCTATTGATGTCGGTCAACCCCGGTTACGGCGGGCAGAAATTTATCCCCGAAACCTTGAACAAGCTGCGCGAGGCGCGGGCCTTGATCGATGCCAGCGGTCTGCCGATTCGGCTGGAGATAGACGGCGGTGTCACCGTCGATAATATCGCCGAAATTGCCGCCGCCGGTGCCGATACCTTTGTTGCGGGCTCGGCCATTTTCGGTGCCGAGAGTCGCGACGAGGCGATAGCCGCCATGCGCAGGGAATTGGCTAGCGTCTAAGGTAAGAGGATTGGAGGGCGGTTTAATAGCCTGGGTAAATGCTTTAGAATCCGGCAGCAGATTCAGGAGTTTTTTGGTGATATTGGCTAAGCAAGCAAGCTCGATTGTTCTTTCCACTCGTTGGCGATGGCCCCGCGTGTGATTTTTGCCGTCCACTCGGACGGCGGATAGAAGTGAACCCGCTTACTGCCTACACCAAATATTATTGAAAGGAACAGTCATGACAGCTGCGATGTCGTCCCAAGAATTTTCCCGTCTGGCCACACAGAACTACCGGCGTATCCCGGTGATACGCGAAATCCTCGCCGACCTAGAAACCCCGCTATCGTGTTATTTGAAGCTGGCGCGTGGAGCCTACACTTATTTATTCGAATCCGTCGAGGGCGGTGAAAAGTGGGGCCGCTACTCGCTGATTGGTCTGCCCTCGGCGACGGTGTTGAAGGTCTGCGGTCATCAGTGGACACTCGAAAAGCACGGTGTGGTGATCGACGAGCGCACGGTGCAAGATCCCCTGGCCGAGATCGAGGCCTACCAGCAACAGTTTACGATGCCCGAGCACCCCGATATGCCGCGCTTTACCGGTGGCCTAGTGGGTTACTTTGGCTACGACACGGTGCGTTACATTGAGCCGCGTTTGGCTGACAGCTGCCCGCCCGACGAGCTGGGTGTGCCGGATATTCTCTTAATGGTCTCCGAAGAAGTGCTGGTCTTCGACAACTTAGCGGGCACCTTAAAGTTGATTATTCACGCCGATCCGGCACAGAGCGATGCTTGGGAGCAGGCTCAGCAGCGGCTCGACGAAATAGAAGCGCAACTGAAACAGCCGGTGCCCGAATTACCGCCGGTACGTTTACAGGGCGATGGCGTTAGCGAAGAGGCCTTTGTGTCGAGCATGGGCCGGGCCGGTTATGAAGCTGCCGTTGAAACGATCAAAGCCTACACCCGTGCCGGTGATGTGATGCAGGTGGTGCCCTCGCAGCGCCTCTGTTTGCCCTTCCCGGCTGAGCCGATCAATCTCTATCGGGCGCTGCGCAATCTCAATCCCTCGCCCTATTTGTATTTTCTCGATATGGGTGACTTCCAGATTGCCGGCTCGTCGCCCGAAATTCTGACGCGACTGGAGCAGGGCGAAGTCACCGTGCGACCGATTGCCGGCACCCGCCGCCGGGGTCACACCGAAGCAGAAGATCTGGCGCTGGAAGTAGAAATGCTTGCCGACCCGAAGGAGATTGCCGAGCATTTAATGCTGATTGATTTGGGCCGCAACGATGTCGGGCGCATTGCGCAAACCGGCACCGTAAAGCTGACAGAAAAAATGGTGGTCGAGCGCTTTTCTCACGTTATGCACATTACCTCCAATGTCACCGGACAGGTCAAGCCCGAGCTCAGCGCCATTGACGTGTTGCGGGCCACTTTGCCTGCGGGCACCTTAAGTGGCGCGCCAAAGATTCGCGCGATGGAAATTATCGATGAGCTAGAGCCGGTGAAGCGCGGCATTTATGGCGGCGCAGTGGGCTACCTCGGTTGGAACGGCAATATGGACACCGCGATTGCGATTCGCACGGCGGTGATCAAAGACGGCAATCTCTATGTGCAGGCCGGTGGCGGCATTGTCGCCGATTCAATACCGGCGTTGGAGTGGAAGGAAACCATGAACAAGGCGCGGGCCATTTTCCGCGCGGCGGCCATGGTCTTGGGGGAGTAGCAGATGATGATACTAATGATTGATAACTACGACTCCTTCACCTACAACGTGGTGCAATACCTCGCCGAGTTGGGTGCCGACGTTAAAGTGGTGCGCAATGACGAGCTGAGTATTGCCGACATTGAAGCCTTGGCACCGCAAAAAATTGTTATTTCCCCCGGCCCCTGTACACCGAATAAAGCGGGCATTTCACTGGAAACTATCGCGCATTTCGCCGGTCAAATCCCGCTGTTGGGTATTTGCCTGGGCCATCAGAGTATCGGCCAAGCCTTTGGTGGAAAAGTGGTGCGCGCTCGCGAGGTGATGCACGGCAAGGTGTCGGCCATCCACCACAATAATGGCGGTGTTTTTCAGGGGCTCAGTAATCCCTTTGAGGCCACGCGCTACCACTCGTTGGTGGTGGACAAGGGCAGCTTGCCCGATTGCCTGGAAATAACGGCGTGGACAGAAACGGCAGCGGGCGAGATCGATGAGATTATGGGCCTGCGGCACAAGAGCCTCGATATAGAGGGGGTGCAGTTTCATCCAGAGTCTATTCTTAGCCAGCATGGGCACGATTTACTGCGTCATTTTCTTCAAGGTACTGGCGCGGCGTAGAGCCGTCAGCCATTGGGTTTATCGGGATGAATACTATGGATATTAAAACGGCTATTGCGCGGGTGATTGAAAATACCGACCTCAGCCAAGAGCAGATGGTCGCGGTGATGGGTCAAATTATGACCGGCGCAGCCAGCCCCGAGCAGATCGCCGGCTTTCTCGTCGCTCTGCGCATGAAGGGTGAAAGCCTCGACGAAATTACCGGTGCCGTGATAGTGATGCGCGAGCTGGCCAGTGGCGTGAGCGTTAGCGGTGAGCACTTGGTCGATATCGTCGGCACCGGCGGCGATGGCGCCAGCCTGTTCAATGTTTCCACGGCGAGTGCCTTTGTGGTGGCGGTGAGCGGTGGCCGGGTGGTGAAGCACGGTAATCGCTCGGTCTCTAGCAAGAGTGGTAGTGCCGATTTACTCGAGGCGGCGGGTGTGCGCCTCGACCTCAACTCCGCTCAGGTCGCCCGTTGTGTGGAGAGTGAGGACATTGGTTTTATGTTTGCCCCCCAGCACCACAGCGCTATGAAGTACGCCGCCGGGCCGCGCAAGGCCCTCGGTGTGCGTACCCTGTTTAATATTCTTGGGCCAATGACCAATCCCGCCGGTGTTAAGCGACAATTGATTGGCGTCTTCGACGCGGCCCTGTGTAAGCCCGTGGCCCAGGTGCTACAGCGCCTGGGTAGCGAGCACATTATGGTGGTGCACAGCGACGACGGTCTCGATGAAATCAGTCTTGTCGGTGGCACTAGCGTTGCCGAATTACAGGGTGGCGAAATTCGCGAATATCGCATTGCCCCCGCAGATTTTGGTGTTAGCGAACAAAACCTCGATGGCCTCGGCGTTGGTGATGCCGCCGAGTCCCTGGCCCTGATTCGCGATGCCCTGGGTTCGCGACCCAGTGACAAGGGTCGTAAGGCGGGGGATATCATTGCTTTGAATGCGGGTGCTGCCATTTATGTCAGTGGTGTGGCCGCCAGTTTAGCCGAGGGGGTCGCGATGGCCCAGGACAGTATTGCCAGTGGACTGGCATTGGAAAAGCTCGATGAGCTTGCCGCTTTTAGTACTTTGCTGACAGATTAAAGGAATAATCGTATGCAAGAAGGACAGACAGTTGTGGATGATACGCCAACCATTTTGAAAAAAATTCTTAGCCGCAAGCACGAAGAGGTAGCTGAGCGCCGTGCCAAGGTTTCCCTAGCGGTACTGCACGAACAGGCCGCTGATATGCCCGCTTGCAGAGGCTTCGCTGCCGCTATGCAAAGCAAGGTTGCGCAGGGCTTGCCCGCGGTGATTGCCGAGGTCAAGAAGGCCTCGCCCAGTAAGGGTGTTATTTGCGAGAATTTTGACCCGGTGCGCATTGCCCGCAGTTATGAAAAGGGTGGGGCGGCCTGTCTCTCGGTGTTGACCGATGTCGACTTCTTTCAGGGCAGCGATGAGTTTTTACGCCAGGCCCGCAGTGCCACCCCTCTGCCCCTGCTGCGCAAGGATTTTGTTGTTGACCCCTATCAAATTGTCGAGGCGCGAGTGCTGGGTGCCGACTGTATTTTGCTGATCGCCGCTGCGTTGGCACCGCAACAGATGGCCGAGCTGCATGACTTGGCGCTCGATATCGGTCTCGATGTCTTGCTCGAAGTGCACAATGCCCAGGAGCTGGATGCCGCGCTAACGCTATCGACACCGCTGATCGGCATTAATAATCGCAATTTACACACCTTTAGCACCCAGCTCGATACCACCTTCAACCTGCTCGGTAAAATCCCCGCTGATCGCTTAGTGATTACCGAAAGCGGCATTCATACCATCGACGATGTGATGGCGATGCGCGGCCACGGGGTCGATGCCTTTTTGGTCGGCGAGGCCTTTATGAAGGCCAAAGATCCGGGCCGTCGTTTGATGGAAATGTTTAATTAAGACGGATAAGTAGGACCCAAAACGCGGGCAACAACGGATGAAAATCCATCAAGTTAAAGGCCGGCACGTCAATAGTTATGTGATTGAAGACGGCGCTGGTCTGTTGGTTGTCGATGCCGCCTGGCGCGGCGAGAAGTATGTTCTCGGCTATATCCACAAAGTATTGAAGCGCGATATCCGCGATGTAAAACTGGTTATCTGCACCCACGGCGATCCCGACCACAGTGGCGGTATTGCCAAGCTCGCCCGTGTTTGTGGCGCCCAATTAGCCGTGCCCTATGCCACCCCCTCAAGACTGCTCAAGTTCGCCAACGACCCCACTGGCATGGTGTTTCGACTGGTGACGGCACTGGTTGAGGGGATGCGGCCACGGGCATGGAAGATGTATGCCAACCCTCACAAAAGTACCCGCGCGAAAATGCTGCCGGCCTATACGGCGGAAGATGAAGCGTCTAATGACGAGAGTGCGCCATCGGATGAGTGCGTGGATGAGGGCTCGGATGAACGCTTCAATGAGCCGCCACTGCGCCTCAAACACCACACCCTGCTGCCGGGTTTTGAAGACTGGCAGGTGCTCCACACCCCCGGGCACTCCTGGGATAGCTGTTGTTTTTACCACCGCCCCAGTGGCAGTTTAATTACCGGTGATACCTTGCTGGGTAGCAATAAAAAAGGCCGGCCGGTGAAGCCATCGGTGTATGCCAATCCGCTGCAGTTGGCGCGCAGTGTTAAGCTCTTGCGGCGGCTCAAGCCGCAGGCGGTTTATCCCGGGCACGGGGCTTGTTTTAGCGGTACTGGCCTACTCGATCACTTCAAGCGAGGCGGGGCTAAAGGGTAATCTCGGAGAGGGGTTTGGGCTTTTCAAGAAAGAAACCCTGTACGCAGTCGACCCCGATCTCCTGCAGCATCGAGAGTTGTATTTGGTTTTCAACACACTCGGCAATGGTGGCAATGCCCATCACATGGGCGAGGTGATTGATGGTGCTGACCATGGAGAAATCGACATCATTGAGCTCCATATTGCGGATGAAGCTGCCATCAATTTTCAGGTAGTCGACAGGTATCTGCTTCAGGTAGCTGAGGGACGATAGCCCGGTGCCAAAATCATCGAGAGAAAAGCGACAGCCCAGGGCTTTCACCGTGTTGATGAGCTTGAGGGCGCGGTCGAACTGGCGAATCGCCGCTGTCTCGGTAATCTCAAACTGCAGGTGCTCGGGGTCGACACCACTTTGCTCGATGGTGGTCAGTAAAAAGTCTAAAAAGCTGTCGTCGCTGATGGTCGGCCCCGACAGATTGATCGATATGCGCAAACCCTTCCGCTGGTGTGGCGCCATCGACATCAGGTCGGCAATGACGCGGCGAATGACCCAGCGGTCAATGTCGTCAATCAAACCATAGAGTTCGGCGGTGGGAATAAACTTACCGGGTAAAATTATCCCGCCATCGCTGTCGGCCATGCGAATCAGCGCTTCGTAGTGGCGGTGGTCTTGCTCGATTTCCCGGGTCGCAATAATGGGTTGGAAGTGGAGACAAAAGCCATCGTGGTCGAGGGCATCGGTAATGCGGGGCTCCCACTCGGCGACCTGTTTACGCTCGTGGAGCTTTTCACGCTGATACTGGAAAAAGGCACGATTGCGTCCCGACTCCCGCGCTGCGGCACAGGAAAAGGCGGCGGTCACCAGGACATCGATATCTGAGCTGCTGTCGCGGTCAACCACTTCGCCGCCAATGCTAATGCCGATTTTCAGGCGCCGTTCGCCCCAGGGGAAACTAAAGCGCTTGATGGTGTCGATAATGTTATCGGCAATGACCTTGCCGTCGTCGAGGGGGCAGTCGAGCAGCAGTATGGCAAACTCATCGTTGCCAATGCGTGCCACCAGGGTGTCGTCACTGGTGGCCTGCTGGAAGAGTTCTGCGCACTGCTTGAGCAGGGCGTCGCCCGCCGCCTTGCCACAGGTATCGTTGACCAGTGAAAAATTGTATAAATCTAAATAGAGCAGGACATGTTTCTGGCTGGTGCTTTGAGTGATTTCTATGGCCCGGGTCAGTTCACCCTCGAGGAAATGTCGATTGGCTAGCTGTGTTAAGGGGTCGTGATCGACATGCCAGGCCAGTTTGGCCGACTCGCGGCGAGCTTGGCTGGTAATACGCAAAATCAACACGCAGCCGCTGAGATGGTTTTCGCGATTGCGTAGTGGTGCGGCGCTGGCCACGACCTGCAGCGCGGAGCGGCCACTGACATGGAGGAAGGTCTTTTCGGGGCTTTGGCTGGTCGTGCCCTGGCTCAGGACCTCTCGATGGGGGCTGATAGCGCGACCCTCTTCACCGCTGGTGAGCATGATTAAGTCGTCGATGGCGCTGCCTTCAACCTTGGTGACGCGCAGGCCGAGCATTTCCAGGGCCACCGGGTTGATATGCTCTACCCGGCCCTGGGTGTCGAGTAAAATAATACCGTCGGCCACTTCGCCATAAATCGCCGTCAGCAATTCCTGTTGTGCCAGTACCGCATTCTGATTGCCCTGTTGGTGGGAGACGTCTTCGCAGACTAGGGTTAGTAAGCCCTCTTGCAGGGGATTGTGAAATACCGAGACCTTCATTGGCAGGGTCTTGCCCTTGCTATCGACGGCTTCACACAGGTTGTCCGAATGCAGGCGGCTGATTTGCTCTAGGTTACGGCGGATATCCTTGCAGCCCTTGAGGCTGGGAAAGAGCAGGCTTAACTCTTGGCCGATGAGCTGTTGCTGGGTGTACGAGGTGAGTTCGCTGAGGCGTTGGTTGACCGTTTTGATAAGTCCCTGGGCGTCGCTGGAAATAACCCCAAAGGCCTGGGTGTCTAGGGCGGCGCAAAAGGCATTTTCCGTCGCTGGCAGAGCTTTGTTAGCGGCCTTGTGACAGGGCTCTCTGGGGCTTATTGGGGTGGAGGCTGTTTGCAGCGTGTTAAAGGGGGCCTCTGAAAACTCCAGTAAGCACCCGGATTGGGCTGACAGGGTAAAGGGGGAGATGGCAATGCGGCTCAGGGGCAGGGCGCGATAGCCGTAGGCGAGAGCGCCTTCAACACTGTCGATGAGCTCGGGCTCGCGGTCGAGATACCAGGTCAGGCCCGCGCCGCTGGCGGCGATGTGGGCAATGGCTTTGGCGTAGGGGCCGCCATGCAGGTTGGGGAATAGATTGAGGAAGTTTTTACCGAGGGCCTGCTGACAATCGATGCCGGTCCACGACTGCATCCAGTCATTCCAAAGTAGGACGGCGCCACAGGGGTCGAGGACGACCAGGCCGTGATTTTGCTTATCGACCACCTCGCCGGCCAGTTCAATCGAACCGGAGAAGCAAACGGGGTGGGCTGTACTGATAGCCATACCGTGTCCGCGAAACTGGCCACTCCCTTAGCCGTGCTCTTGGCAGATCCTCTGCCAGATTATTTTAGTTAAGTCTAACCCTGCGATAATAATTCGCGTAAGTCAATGATTGCCGCATTGGCGCGGCTGATGTAAGAGGCCATGGTCAGCGAGTGGTTGGCCAGTAAACCGAAGCCGCTGCCGTTGAGGATGAGCGGGCTGTGCAGAGGTTTCTGGGTGGCCTCGAGTTCGCGGATGATTTGTTCGAGGCTAACGCGAGCATTTTTCTTTGCCAGTACATCGGCAAAATCGAGCTGGGCCGCCTTCAGAAAATGCACCAGCGCCCAAGAGGTGCCGCGGGCCTCGTAGAAAACATCGTCGAGTTCAGTCCATGAGGTTTTGACCATGACATCCTGCGGGGCCGATGTCGACTGGCTGGCGGCACTGTCGCCGGCGAGGTCGATATTGATACGCTTTTGCCCGACACTGGCACTGAGCCGCTGGGATAAGCTGCCGAGGCGAGTTTCAATCGTGCTCAGCCAATAGCGCAGGTTGTCGGCGCGGGCATAAAACTGGGCGTTGTACTCATCGTCGTCGAGGAGACGCGCCAGATAGCCCTGTAGGTGCTTGCGACCATTGCGGTATTCTTTTTCGGAGGCTGGCAGCATCCAGCTATCGATGTCGAAATTAAAGCGCGGTTCGGCCAGCGCTAAGTCTCGGTCTTCGGTCGATTGCGACTGCGAGCGGCTAAAGGCCTCGCGCATAGCTTTGGCGAGGTCGCGTACCTGAATAATGACGCCGTATTCCCAGTTCGGAATGTTATCGAGGAGCACCCCGGGTGGCATAATATCGTTACTGAGTAAGCCGCCGGGTTTTTCCAGTAGGGTGTCGACCACGTGAATCATCGTTGAGGTGATAGCGTAGCCGGCGACCGGGCGCTGGCTGGTGAGATCGGGGGCGATATTGATCGTGGGTTCGCGACTCCAGTACCAGGCCAGAGCGCACAGGGCGACCAGCAGCAGAGCCAGCATACGTACTGCCCAGCGACGGGTTTCCCCGTCGTCAGCTAAGGTGCTGCTGTAGCTACTAGCTGCTTGGTCGGTATTCCCCGTGCCCGTAAGCAGCGATTTAAAGCCCGGTTTTGTCATTTCTAACCCCATTATTGTTTATATGCATGATCGCTGTCGGCGCGATTTGCTGTTATTGGCACAGGCGTTATGATCGCCCGGTGCAAAACTTGCGCGACAGTGTAAAACATTTTAGCGACTTATAGGTCAAAACGAAGATTCCAGGTAAAACGGCGATGCGGAGAAAACTAGTGCCTTGTAACCATTTCATCTCAGTCCCCAGCCGCTGTTTGCTGGTGGCTTTACTGCTGTTTTGTCTGCCGGTTGCTGCCCAGGACTGGGCTCAGGCCAGTGCCCGTGCATCGAGCGCAGTGTTGGCCGACGCGCCGCTGCAGTTTCTGCCGGTTGAGGAGGCTTACCGGCTGAGTGTGCAAGTGGAGCCTGAGGGCTTGGCTCTCGATTGGCTGAATGCCCCGGGCTATTACCTCTATCAGCATCAGTTTGCGGCCACTGCTACGGGCGAGAATGGCGAGGTGGTCGTGCTGGCAATGCACTCCCCCCCCGGCAAGACCATCTTCGACAGTTTCTATGAAAAGGACTTGGTGGTGTATTACGACACTGTGGCGGTGCGGGTTGATGTGCCACCGCAGCTAAGGGGCCGCAGTTGGACCTTGTCGGTGAGTTCCCAGGGTTGCGCCGATGCTGGCCTGTGTTATCCGCCGCGTAGCCAGTTCTTTGTTATCGATGGTGGGGCTGGGTTCGGTCACGCTGCCGTCGAGCTAGACAGTCTGCCGCTGATGCAGGCGGATGTCGGGGAGGCAGGGGATAACAGCGGCATCCAAGGTGGCAGTGCGCTCAATCTGCCCCTGGTGCTGCTTTTCGCCCTCCTCGGCGGCGTCATCCTCAACTTGATGCCCTGTGTTTTTCCGGTGCTGTCCATCAAGGTGTTGAGTTTAACCTCGGCGCATTTGGGCGAGCACGGCAAGCACCTACACGGCATGGCCTACACGGCGGGCATCGTGCTTGCTTTTGTCGCCATTGCCGCTCTGTTGCTGGTCTTTCGCGAGGCTGGCGAGGCGGTGGGTTGGGGCTTTCAATTGCAGTCGCCGGTATTTGTCAGTTTGCTGGCCTATCTCTTGTTTGCCGCAGGCCTGAGTTTTTCGGGTTTGCTGGAGGTGGGTGCACGCTGGATGAATCTTGGGCAGTCGGCCACCCGGGGCACCTCGCTGCGGGCCTCCTTTATGACCGGGGTGCTGGCAACAGTGGTGGCCAGCCCCTGTAGCGCCCCTTTTATGGGCACGGCCCTCGGTTTTGCCCTGACGCAGACGCCGCTCATTAGTTTGCTGGTGTTCGCGGTGCTGGGCATTGGCATGGCGCTGCCCTTTGTGCTGTTGAGCTGGATTCCCGGCTTGCTGGAGAAATTGCCGGCGCCGGGGCCGTGGATGCAGAGCTTTCGCCAGTTTCTTGCCTTTCCCCTCTATGCCAGCGCCATTTGGCTACTCTGGGTGCTGGGGCGCCAAACCAATATTGATCAGGTGGCCCTGGTTGGCATTGGTATGTTGTTGCTGGCCTTTGCGGCGTGGCTTGGCAGTGCGCAGCGCTGGCGGCAGGTGCTGGCCTTGCTTGTCATCGTTGTCGCTTTCGGTATCGCCGTGACCCCGTCAACGACGAGTGGTGACAGACTCTGGGAGCCTTATTCCTCGGCCCGCTTGCAAGCCTTACGTAGCGAGGGGCGTCCGGTGTTTGTCAACTTGACGGCGGCCTGGTGTATTACCTGTCTGGCCAATGAAAAGCTGGCCCTTAGTTCGGCCAGCTTTGCAGAGACCTTGCGGGCCAACAACATTGTTTATTTAAAGGGCGACTGGACCAATCGCAATAGCGAGATCACCGCATTACTCAAAGAATATGGTCGCAGTGGCGTGCCGCTGTACCTGTACTACTCGGCAAACAGTGTTGATGCCGATGTTTTACCCCAGTTGTTGACCAAAAAGATGGTGCAAAAAGCCCTCAAGGCTGAGTAGTGTCAATTTAGAACAGGTGTTTGAGCCCGAAAATGCCGATAAAATCGAGAAATTTCGAGAAAAATGCTATAAAGTTTGGACAAAATATTGCAAGTGATGCAAACTCTCCAACGCCGATAAATTCGGTCTGAAAGGTAATAAAAACGACGGAGAGCGGGGACAATGGCGACAATCCTGGTCTTACATGGCCCAAATCTTAATTTGCTCGGCAGTCGTGAGCCCGAGATCTACGGTAGCACCACGCTCGACGATATTAATCGCCAGCTGACCGAACGCTGTATTGCTGCCGGTCACCACCTGCTGGCGCTGCAGAGTAATGCCGAGTACGAATTGATTGATCGCATCCACGATGCCCGCCATGAAGGTGTTGAATTTATCTTGATCAATCCGGCTGCCTTTACCCACACCAGTGTCGCCCTGCGCGATGCCCTGTTGGCGGTGGCGATACCGTTTGTTGAAGTACACCTTTCCAACGTACACAGCCGCGAGCAGTTTCGTTCGCACTCCTATTTTTCTGATATTGCCATTGGGGTGATTTGTGGCTTCGGTGCCCAGAGCTACGATCTCGCTCTCAGCGCCGCCCTGGCACGCCTAGAGGCAGACCCACAGTAAGTTGATACCCGAGGGGGGAACATGGATATACGCAAAGTTAAAAAACTCATTGAACTGTTGGAAGAATCCAATATTGATGAGCTGGAAATTAAAGAGGGCGAAGAGTCGGTACGTATTATTCGCAATAGCCAGACCACGTATGCCGCTGCTCCGGCACCACTGGCAGTCCCGGCGGCCGCCGTCGTGGCGGTAGCTGCGCCCGGAACCAGTGTTGGTGAAGAGGCTCCCGTCGTGCCGGCTGGCCACATCGTGACCTCACCAATGGTGGGTACTTATTACAGCTCTCCGGCCCCCGATGCCCCGGCCTTTGTCGAAGTCGGTAAGGCGGTGAAGGTCGGTGATGTGCTGTGCATCGTCGAGGCGATGAAAATGATGAATCAAATTGAAGCCGACAAAGCGGGCACTATTGGCGCGATCCTCGTCGAAGATGGCGAAGCGGTCGAGTTTGACCAGTCGATGATCACTATTGTTTAAACGTGGCGCGAAGAGGGTAATCCATGCTGGATAAAGTATTAATCGCCAACCGTGGCGAAATCGCCCTGCGAATATTGCGGGCTTGTAAGGAGCTGGGCATTAAAACCGTGGCCGTGCACTCCAAGGTCGATGCCGACCTGATGCACGTGCGCCTGGCGGACGAAACTGTCTGTATTGGCCCCAATCCGTCGGCTGAGAGCTATCTCAATAGTGCGGCGATTATTAGCGCCATGGAGATCACCGACTCGGTTGCCGTGCACCCCGGTTACGGCTTTTTGGCGGAAAATGCCGATTTCGCCGAACAGGTCGAAAACAGTGGCTTCACCTTTATTGGCCCCAGTGCCGAGGTGATTCGCATGATGGGCGACAAGGTGGCCGCCATTAAGGCGATGCGTGCCGCCGGCGTGCCGACGGTACCGGGTTCCAATGGTGCGCTCGATGATGACCATGAGCGGACGATGAAGATCGCCCGTGAGATTGGCTATCCGGTGATTATTAAAGCCGCTTCGGGCGGCGGTGGTCGCGGTATGCGCGTGGTACAAACCGAGGCCCACCTGATTAATGCCATCGGCCTGACGCGTTCCGAGGCCGCTGCGGCCTTTGGTGACGGCACGGTGTATATGGAGAAATTTCTCGAAACGCCACGCCATGTCGAGGTACAGGTCTTGTCCGACGGACAGGGCAATGCCATCCATCTGGGCGATAGAGATTGCTCCCTGCAGCGTCGTCACCAGAAAGTACTGGAAGAAGCACCGGCGCCGGGTATTGACGAAGCGGCGCGGCAAAAGGTGTTTGATGTCTGTGTCCAGGCCTGCATCGATATTGGCTACAAGGGCGCGGGTACCTTTGAGTTTCTCTACGAGAACGGTAGCTACTACTTTATCGAGATGAATACCCGGGTTCAGGTCGAGCACCCGGTGTCGGAAATGATTACCGGCATCGACATCGTCAAAGAGCAATTGTTGATTGCCGGTGGCGAGAAGCTCGGTTTTACCCAGGAGCAGGTGATTTTCCGCGGTCATGCCTTCGAGTGTCGTATTAACGCCGAAGATGCCGTCACCTTTATGCCCAGTCCGGGTAAAGTCACGGCTTATCACCCCCCCGGTGGCAATGGCGTGCGGGTCGACTCCCACCTCTACAGTTCCTATAGCGTGCCGCCGAACTACGATTCGCTGATCGCTAAAATCATTACCTATGGTAAAGACCGCGATGCCGCGCTGGGTCGTATGCGCAACGCCTTGGACGAGCTGTTTATTCAGGGCATTAAAACCAATATTGACCTGCAGCGTGACCTGGTGACCGATGCCGGTTTTATGCGCGGTGGTGTCAATATTCACTACCTTGAGAAAAAGCTGGGGCTTTAAGCTGGTAGGGCTTGGCCCTGGCCGTGATAATTGGCAGGAGTCGTTATGAACTGGTTACAACTGCGCGTCGCGGTCGATAAGCCCGAGGTCGAAGCCCTGGAAGACGCGCTGCTGGCCTCCGGGGCGGTGTCGGTGACCTTGGAAGATGGCGCCGACGACCCGATTCTCGAACCGGGGGTGGGCGAAACCCCGCTTTGGAATAGTCTGCGGGTCACCGGACTCTACCCCTCCGATATTCATACCGAGCTGGCTTATCAGCTGCTGAGCGAAAATTTTCCGGGCCAGCTCGAACACTGGCGCTGGGAGATTCTCGAAGACCAGCCCTGGGAAACCCTCTGGACCGAGCACTACCAGCCCATCCAATGCGGTGACAGATTGTGGATTTGTCCCAGCTGGCGCGAACCACCGAATCCGGATGCGGTCAACCTCTCCCTCGACCCCGGCCTGGCCTTTGGCTCCGGGACTCATCCGACGACGTTTCTCTGCCTGCAATGGCTGGACGCCCAGCCACTGGCGGGTAAAACCGTGGTCGATTTTGGCTGTGGCTCGGGGATTCTCGCCATCGCGGCCTTATTGTTGGGTGCCAAGCGGGTCATCGCCACCGATAACGACCCCCAGGCCCTGCTGGCCACCCGCGATAACGCTCGGCGCAATGGCCTCAGTGAAGAGCAGCTCAGTGTCTGTCTGCCGCAGGCGCTCGAGACTGGGCCAGTCGATATTGTGCTGGCCAATATTCTTGCCGAACCACTGATTACCTTGGCGCCGCAATTGAGAGCGCTGACCGCACCCGGTGGCCAGCTGTGCCTTTCGGGCATGATTGCCTCCCAGGGCGAAGCGGTAATGGCGGCCTATAGTGAGGTGTTTCGCTTTGCGGTCCCACTGCGCCGCGAGGAATGGCTTTGCCTGAGCGCTGAAAAGCAGGTTTGAGTTTGTTGCCTCCCCGGGTTGGCAAGGGTTTGTCGTGAGCCGGGTCGCTGCGGGCTGTCCGAGTTGTCAGTCGGTGTTCTTTGTCAGCGCGGCTCAGGGCAAGGTTGCCAATAACTTGGTGCGCTGTGGTCGCTGTGGCCATCTATTTAGTGTTGTTGAACATTTAACGCAAAGCCTGCCGGAACCGGAAGAGGTACTGCGTCCCGCTGAGCCAGAAACCCCGATAGAGTTACAGCCAGTGCTCGGCGCAGGGTGGGTGGGTGAGGGCGATGAGGCCGACTTGCCTGCCGCACAGCCCGGCATGCCTGTGGAGGCAATCGTTTTGGCGGATGCCGGCGGATCTGAGCTTGAGTATGGTGCTGTGGCTTCGCCCGGCGAATCATTTTTTGTGCCGCCCAATTTGAGGCTCGACCTAGGCGATGACTTTGAGCTTACCAGCCCCGCTGCAGTCGCAGGGGGCTTGGCCCGCAGGGTGGCCTTGGCGGTGGTGATTGTCAGCTTCGCGCTGATCGGCCTGGCGGGGCAATTTGTGGTCTTCCAGTTGCCGGCTTTGAGCCAGACACCGGAGTATCGGCCGTGGCTGCAGGGCTTTTGTCGTCTGCTGTCCTGCCAGCTGGCGGCTTATGCAGCACCAAGTCTAGTGCGTGTCGAGCATTTACAGGTGCGTGACCATCCCGATCTACAGGGCAGCCTTTTGGTAGAGTTGGTGCTCACCAATACGGCCCCTCTAGAGCAGGCTTTTCCAGTGTTGATCTTGAGTTTTGATGAATTGAGTGGTCGGCGAATAGCGGCGCGACGTCTGGTGGCCGCAGAATATTTGCCGAAAAGCATCGACCCAAACGGACGGATACCGGTGAATAAGGCGGTCAGGATCAGGTTGGGGATTCTCGACCCGGGGGCACGCGCCCTTTCCTACGCGGTCGTCGTCGCGCAATAAATTTTTTATTCTTTTTCCTTCCGCCGCTCTGGTGGTGGGCGTATGATGGTCGACCGTTTTTATACGGCGCTATTCTCAATGCTGCCCAGTCTGTGCCGCATTGGTTTTAAGCGGCCATTGATACGGTTCTATTCTAATTGAGTCCTCGTGGAGAGGTTGCAATTGCTACAGATCGGCCCCCATCTTATTCACAGCCCACTGGTGCTGGCGCCCATGGCCGGTGTCGCAGACCTGCCCTTTCGCCGCTTGTGTCGTCGTTTTGGTGCCGGTATGGCGGCCTCGGAAATGCTGACGGCCGACACCCGTCAATGGGCGTCGCAGAAGTCCCGCTTTCGCCTGCCGGTGCGGGATGAGGCCGAACCCCGAGTGGTGCAGATTGCCGGTGCCGAGCCCCAGCAATTGGCCGAGGCGGCGCAACGTAGTGCCGATCTCGGGGCGCAGATTATCGATATTAATATGGGTTGCCCAGCAAAAAAAGTCTGTAAGCGAGCGGCGGGTTCCGCGCTGTTGCGTGAAGAGGCGCTGGTGGCAGAAATCTTACAGACGGTGGTGAAAGCGGTCACTATTCCCGTGACTCTAAAAATTCGCACCGGCTGGGATACGCAAAGTCGCAATGCTTTGATCATTGCGCGCTTGGCCGAGGATGCGGGTATTCAGGCCTTGGCCATACACGGTCGCACGCGGGCCTGTCTTTTCAGGGGCGCGGCGGAGTACGACACCATTGCTGAAGTGGTGGCCGGCGTCAGTATCCCGGTTATTGCCAATGGCGACATTACCTCGCCGCAGCAGGCTCAGGCCGTATTGGCGTATACCGGCGCAGCGGCGCTGATGATTGGTCGCGCTGCGCAGGGCCAGCCCTGGTTATTTCGGCAAATAAACAATTTTTTACGGGGCGAGCCCCAGTTCGTGCCGACTCGGCTTGAGATTACTGCGTTAATTCTTGAGCACCTCGGCGCCCTGCACGCCTACTACGGCGAGGAGCTGGGTTTGCGTATCGCCCGCAAACACGTCGGTTGGTATCTGGATAATCTGGGGTTTCAGCGCAGCCATCGCAAGGCCTTTAACCACCTGCTTGATACCGCACAACAACTTGAATTTATTGGTGAATTACTATTAACAACAAATAATAATAATCAGGGAATAGCGGCATGAATTCAGTACCAAAACAACTATTTGAGCATGAAATACAATTGTCAGAAGTCGATGTAACAAGCTCGAATTATTCGCTGCGCCACTGTGTTGAGCGGGCGATGGAAGAGTACTTTAGCCACCTGGACGGCCAAACCTGCACCGATCTCTACCAGCTGGTGCTGCAGGAGGTTGAAGACCCTCTGCTCACCGCTGTGATGAAATACACCCGCAACAACCAGAGCAAAGCTTCCGAAATGCTCGGCTTGAATCGCGGTACCTTGCGCAAAAAACTGAAGCTTTACGACCTGCTTTAAGTTCCAGGGTTTGCGCTCAACCAGCCACTCTTTAACAGGGTAGAAGTTATGACCGATCGTATCATTACCATTCGACGCGCCTTGATTAGCGTTTCCGATAAAACTGGCATCGTGGAATTTGCCCGCGCCTTGAACGGCATGGGTGTCGAAATTCTCTCCACCGGCGGCACCTTCCGCCTGCTAATTGAAAATGATATTAAGGCTGTCGAGGTGTCCGACTACACCGGTTTTCCCGAAATGATGGATGGTCGAGTTAAGACACTTCACCCTAAAGTGCACGGCGGTATCTTGGGCCGACGCGGCACCGATGATGCGGTGATGGACGAACATGGCATTCGCCCCATCGACATGGTGATAGTCAATCTTTACCCCTTCGAACAAACCGTTGCCAAGCTCGATTGCGACCTGCTGGATGCGATTGAAAATATCGATATCGGTGGTCCAACAATGGTGCGAGCGGCCGCTAAAAATCATGCCGATGTAGCGATCGTCGTCAATGTCGATAACTACGAAAGCATCCTGGCAGAGATGTCGGCCAATGCCGGTGGCCTCGGCCAAACGCGTCGCTTTGACCTCGCCGTGAGTGCCTTTGAGCACACTGCGGCCTATGATGGTGCGATCGCGAATTATCTCGGCGCTAAGCTTCCCGTCGAAGATGAGGGCGAAGATAGTTGCTTCCCGCGCACCTGGAATATGCAATTCCGCAAGTCACAGGTAATGCGCTACGGAGAGAACCCTCACCAGCGCTCGGCGTTTTATGTTGAAAAGACAGCGGGTGAGGCGAGTGTGGCGACAGCAACGCAGTTGCAGGGCAAGGCATTGTCCTACAACAATATCGCCGACACGGATGCCGCGCTGGAGTGCGTTAAGCAGTTTGATGAGCCGACCTGTGTGATTGTTAAGCACGCCAACCCCTGTGGTGTGGCGACGGCGCCGAACTTGCTGGCGGCTTACGATAAGGCCTTTAGCACCGATACGGAGTCGGCCTTTGGCGGCATTATCGCCGTCAACCGCCCGCTCGATGCGGCGACGGCGCAGGCGATTGTCGACCGTCAGTTTGTCGAGGTGATTATTGCCCCGGCGGTGGACGCCGACGCGATTGAGATTATTGCGGCCAAGAAAAACGTCAGGCTTTTGTCCTGCGGCCAATGGCAGGCAGCGGCTACCCTCGGTTGGGATTACAAGCGCGTCAACGGCGGTTTGCTGATACAGGATAGAGATAGCAAGCTGACCGGCGCAGCCGATTTGACGGTGGTCAGTAAGCGCGCACCCACGGCGGCGGAAATTGCCGATTTACTCTTCGCCTGGAAGATTGCCAAATTCGTTAAATCGAATGCCATTATTTACTGCCGTGACGCGCAAACCATCGGTGTTGGCGCCGGGCAAATGAGTCGGGTTAATTCAGCGCGCATCGCCGGTATTAAAGCCGAGCATGCGGGGCTGGAAGTGACGGGGTCGGTGATGGCGTCCGATGCCTTCTTCCCCTTCCGCGACGGCATCGACAACGCGGCTGCTGCAGGTATCGCTGCGGTGATTCAGCCCGGTGGTTCGATTCGCGATGAAGAGGTGATCGCCGCTGCCGATGAAAATGACATGGCGATGGTGTTTACCGGCACGCGTCACTTCCGTCACTAATCGAGACGGTCTTTTCCTCCTAAACCCAGCGGGCGCTTAATCTGCTTGCTGGGTTTTTACTTGCGAGTATTCAGTAAGGCAATTTCCTCCGCGCTGGCCGGGGCGAAGCGTTTTAGGCGCACACCCTCCCTCTCTATCGTTTCGTCGAACATGGCTAGTGGGCGCACCCATAGCCCTCGTTCGCCATAAAGTGCGCGATACACCACGAAAATTTCGTCGGTTTCGCTGTGTTTGGCAATATTGTCGACGGCGTAAAACTGCCCTTTAAAGTGCCTATAAATACCGGGTTCAATCATGTTGTTGGCTCGATGTTAGAGGTGGCCTGATGGCTGGTGAGCCGTACTATGTTGGCCGTTAATAAGATCTCTAGGTTTATTTTACGCGAAACTGCTTAAGTCGTTTGATGGATATTCGCTACTAGATCGTTTGATGCAGAGGCCACTGATGATTGCCTAATCCCGATTGGCCATAAAGGGTGAAGGTGGGCCGGAAGAGCGAGTGACAGGTCTGCGAGCAAAATGTGTTGGCGAGACTAGATTAGCATCTATTTTTAGAGGCCGTTGTAAAGTATCGGCACAGCTGGTCGCAAACCATCGGCAAAACTGTGACGCTTGCCCGGCTACGTTAGCTGTTACCTTGCGGGAAGCGGAGTCGCCAACTATAACTATGGGCCAGTTTGATCAACATCTAGATTTCAGTGTGTAGTTGGCTCATAAGGGTTTTTGATAAACCCTCTTTGCGGCGCTTGTGCCCTCCCGGTACAATCGCCGTTTTTATTTGTAGTGAAGATGACAATGGATATTCTGGTAATTGGTTCGGGTGGTCGTGAGCATGCGTTGGCCTGGAAAGCGGCGCAGGGCAAGGCCATCGGTACGGTGTATGTGGCATCGGGCAACGGCGGTACGGCGAGTGACGACCAGTTAGAAAATATTCAAATTGGCGCCGATGATTTTTCTGCCCTGGCTGACTTCGCTGTCGAGAAGTCTATTGGCCTGACTATTGTCGGCCCCGAGGCCCCCTTGGTGGATGGTATCGTCGATTACTTTCGCGACAGGGATTTACCGATCTTTGGCCCCAGCAAGGGTGCGGCTCAGCTTGAGGGTTCTAAGGCCTTCACTAAAGATTTCCTCGCGCGCAATAACATCCCCAGCGGTGCCTATCAGAGTTTTACCGAAGTCGAACCGGCCCTGGCTTATTTGCAAGAAATGGGTGCGCCGATCGTGATTAAGGCCGATGGCCTCGCTGCTGGCAAAGGCGTGATTGTCGCCATGGAGTTGGCGGAAGCCGAAGCGGCTGTTAAAGATATGCTCGCCGGCAATGCCTTTGGTGAAGCGGGCCACCGAGTGGTGATCGAAGAGTTTCTCGAGGGTGAAGAAGCCAGTTTTATCGTTATGGTTGATGGCGAAAATGTCCTGCCGATGGCTACCAGTCAAGATCACAAACGCGTAGGCGATGGCGATACCGGACCCAATACCGGCGGTATGGGAGCGTACTCGCCAGCACCGGTGGTGACGGATATTATTTATCAGCGCATTATGGATGAAGTCATTATGCCCACCGTGCGCGGTATGGCCGCAGAGGGTAATGAGTACACGGGGTTTCTTTACGCGGGCCTAATGATTGATGCCGAGGGCACGCCGAAAGTTATCGAGTACAACTGCCGCTTTGGCGACCCCGAAACACAGCCGATTATGTTGCGCCTACGCTCCGACCTGGTTGACCTTTGCCTTGCCGCCCTCGATAAAAAGCTCGCCACTACGACTGCCGAGTGGGATGAGCGCAAGGCTGTTGGTATTGTGATAGCAGCCGGTGGCTATCCTGCCAGTTATGAAAAAGGTGCGGTGATTGGCGGCCTGATGGCGGAAGAGAGTGACTTGAAGGTGTTTCATGCCGGCACTCTACAGAGCGACAATGGTGATATTTTAGCCAATGGCGGTCGTGTGCTTTGTGTTACTGCGCTGGGCGATAGTATTGGTGAAGCCCAGCAACGGGCCTATCAAGCAAGCCAAAAAATCAGCTGGAAAGACAGCTTCTATCGCAAAGATATTGGCTGGCGGGCCATTGCCCGCGAACAGGGTTGAGGGCCGAGCTTTAACTCGCCGTTAAATGGTACCTGGTGTGCTTTCGTTTCGTCGAGTGAGTGGCGTGAGGGCTTCGATAATCGCCTTCTGGTTGTCAGTATCCCGCCTTGATTAACCTTCTGTAAAAGGGGGGCTTCTGGTCTTGTTCCGCTGTCGTGTGGCGGCAGAATTTTAGCTACAATCCACGACTACTGGCTAAATCTACTGGTGAAGATGATGACTGTGCGCCACCTTTCTAGATTCGATCGATTATTAATGCAGGCCGATGTTGCCCTGCGCACTCTGGCAAGTACGCCCCGAGCCCGGCGCGGTTCACCGGCGGCATCGCGTGCGGAGTCGACCTTGAGCAGTGCAGAAAAGCGCCATTCAGCGGCTCTAATGCGGGTCAATCATAGCGGTGAAGTTTGCGCCCAGGCGCTCTATCAGGGACAGGCCTTAACGGCCAAAAAAGTCAGTATGCAGGCTGAAATGGAAGCTGCGGCCAGTGAAGAGGTCGACCACCTGGCCTGGTGTGAGCAGCGGATTACAGAGCTCGGCAGTTATACGAGTGTTTTAAACCCTCTGTGGTATGGCCTATCTTTTGGTATTGGCGCGGGTGCGGGAGCGATTAGTGACCGTCTTAGCCTAGGTTTTGTTGCCGCCACGGAAGAGCAGGTGTGTCAGCATTTAAAGGGGCACTTGACGGAGCTACCGGGGGAGGACGGCAAAAGCCGAGCGATCGTTGAGCAGATGATCGAGGATGAGGAAGCCCACGCGGTGAGTGCTTTGCGCAATGGTGGGCTGCCTTTCCCGGCGCCAGTGAAAGCGGCGATGGGCCTAGTGGCGAAAGCGATGACGGAAAGTAGCAGCCGCTTTTAGCCGTAGTTCTCAGTAAATTACAGTGTTGGGGCGCCGATTAGTCGAAATCGCTAAAGCCTCGCTCTTGCTGTAGGCCTTGGACGATGCCGAGGATTTTGTCCTTTATCCAGGTATGGGTGGGGGAGTTTAGCGAGCGACGGTGCTGTACCAGTACAGCGGGTATTTCCGGATAGTGCTCGATTTCTTTCGGGTAGGGTTTACGCACGATTTCATAGTATTCGCCCTCTTGCTTTAGGTCGTCCATGGTTGCCATCATCAGGCAGTCCGACGAATTGAGCGTGTCGAGAGCCGTCATTAGCTGGTCGGTGGTCAAAGCTTTACGGCGTTTGCGACCGAGTTCGTGGAGCATGCGGTCGAAGCGACTTTCTGTATTGGGTGAGACCTTGTCGGCGATCAGTAAAAAATACTGCACAAAGGGATATTCCAGCAATTCATCGAGGCTGGGATTGCAGTCAGACAAGGGGTGGCCCTTGCGCATCCATATCGCGGGGCGAAAGCTGCCCAGCGGTGTAACGATAAAATCTTTCGGCAAGGGTTTTTTAACTTCCATAGCGAAGTCAATTTCACCGGACTCTAGCAGCTGTTCATAATTGTCGCTAATGTTTGAGACGGCCAGAGAAATCCCCGGTGACTCTTCTTGCAATAGCTTCGTCAGTTCGGGCACTGCCTGTACGGCCATAAACTCGGGTGCGACGAGATGTATAGAGGTGCTTCGCGTGGCGGGGTCAAAGTCTTGCTTCTCTAGCACCAGGGAGACGTTGTTGAGTATTTCGGGCAGTTGGCGCTGTATTTCGAGGGCGCGAGGTGTGGGTACTAAACCTCGCCCACTGCGAGTAAACAGGGGGTCGTCGAAGGCGGTGCGCAAGCGCAGCAAGGTCTTGCTCATGGCGGGTTGGGTGACGAACATACGCTCTGCAGAGCGGGTGACATTGCGTTCTTCAAGGAGCACTTGCATGGCGACGAGTAAGTTGAGGTCGACGCGGGAGAGGGTGTCTACGGACATGGCATAAATTTAAGTTATTAGGATTGGTTTTAATTGTATCTCAACTTATGCTTGGGTAAATACTCTTTATTCTTGCAGGGGGGTGTAAAGGCAGAATTTGGTGCGCTGGCATCAATAAGGTATCCCTTCTAGTTATGGCATAAATAAAAACAGTACATTTCATTTATGTGGCGAGAGTGTCTATAGTTCACTCCATCGTTAGTGAGCAACGGGACCTAGGATCCCTTGCTAGCGGATTTACCTCCTAACCCCCTGTATTATACCTTTTCGGGGAGCGCAAGCTCCCCGCTTTTTTTTGCCTAAAATTTGTCAAAAAAACCTGCCTCTTACTCCCCGCTCAGGTCTTCCTCGAGAATTTCATAGCTGTGGCTAATGACGACACCGCCCTTGCCGAGCATAATGGATGCCGAACAGTACTTTTCGGCTGATAGCTCCACGGCTCGTTTCACCTGCTTGTCTTTTAGCCCCCGGCCCTTGACCACAAAGTGAATGTTGATGGCGGTGAATACGGCGGGCACGGCATCGGCGCGCTCGGCCTCAAGCTCTGCGTGGCAGGCGCTGACCTGCTGGCGGCTTTTCTTCAAAATACTCATCACATCAAAGCTAGCGCAACCGCCCATGCCGATCAGCAGCATCTCCATTGGGCGAATGCCCATATTGCGTCCGCCGAGGGACTCGGGGCCGTCCATGACGACCGAGTGGCCACTACCGGACTCCCCCAAAAACATGGCGTTATCGACCCATTTTACTTTGGCTTTCATGGTTTATTCCCTTTGCTGTTCGGTAGGCTTGGTGGCCTAGTTGTTGGTTCGGGGGGAGGGCGTGCTCTAGCACGCCGCTGTCGGGATATTCTTTGCGGCTGGCATTATAGATGCCTGTTAGCTCAAAGGTTTACATTAATATTCTGAAAGTGCGATGATGAGAGTCAATAGTGAAGAATAAATACATGGAGCGAAAATCGTGAGTCTGAAACCTATTACCCCGCATATCGACAATCTTGAACAATTTCTCGGTCACTGCCATCGGCGGCGTTATCCGGCGAAGAGTACTTTGATCTATGCCGGTGATAGCAGCGATACCCTGTACTACATTATTAGTGGCTCGGTGACGGTGCTGATTGAAGATGATGATGGTCGCGAGATGATTGTCGCCTATTTGAATCCTGGTGATTTCTTCGGTGAGATGGGGTTGTTTGGGCAGGAAGATCGCAGTGCCTGGATACGCGCGAAAAGCGAATGTGATGTGGCGGAGATTAGCTATGATAATTTCCATGCCTTGACCAAAGCTCACCCCGACTTTCTCTATGCGGTGTCGATGCAAATGGCTCAGCGTCTGCGAGACACGACACGAAAAGTCGGTGATCTCGCCTTCCTCGATGTGACGGGCCGTGTGGCGCGGACACTACTCGACTTGAGTAAGGAGCCGGATGCCATGACTCACCCCGACGGTATGCAAATCAAAATTACCCGCCAGGAAATTGGCCGCATTGTGGGCTGCTCACGGGAAATGGTGGGCCGAGTGCTTAAGGTGCTTGAGCAGCAAGATTTGGTATGGGTGAAAGGTAAAACCATGGTTGTACACGGCACTCGTTAAAGGCCGCTCTTCATCGATATTGTACGGCGCCTTCTCTAATAAGAATAAGGCGCCGTTTTTCTATCTGGCCCTATATTTCGCCAACAGGCTGTGGTGCTGCTCGACGGCCAGCCTTGGGCCGAATTGCGTGACGACGGTCGCCGAGGCGATGCTGGCTAACTCCCCCGCCTGCCGGTAGTCCATGCCATTGGTGATGCCGTAGAGAAAGGCGCCGGCAAACATATCCCCGGCGCCATTGGTGTCAACAGCAGTAACCGCAGTAGGGGCAATGCGGTGGCTGTTTTCTCCGTCAAACACGAATGCACCCTCTGCGCCTAGGGTGATGGCAAAGGTAGAGGCTGTTTGTTTCATGCCCTCGACGGCGTCATCCAATGAGCTTGTGCCCGTCCAGCTAAAAGCCTCGTCTTTGTTGCAAAACAACAGGTCGACGTGCTCGCCGATCATCTCCTGTAGGCCATCGCGGAAAAACTCAACCATACCTGGGTCGGAGAGGCTGAAGGCGGTCTTGGTGCCCGCTTCCTCTGCTTGCTTGCGACATTCTATGGCGGCATCTTTACCGGTCGGAGATGTCACCAAGTAGCCTTCGGTGTAAATGTATTTGGCGCTGGCGATAGCATCGAGGTTGAGGTTTTTACGACAGAGGGTTTCGCTAATGCCAAGGTAGGTGTTCATGGTGCGTTCGGCATCGGGCGTGATCAATACTAGGCACTTGCCGGTGGTGCCCTCGGGTAAGTGCTCGACACCGCTGTGGCTGACCCCGGCTTTACTGAGGTCGTCTAAATAGAAGCGACCGTTGTCATCGCCGGCAACTTTGCACGACTGATAGGCGCTACCGCCAAAACTGGCAACGGCCATAATGCTGTTGGCCGCCGAACCACCGCTGGCGCGCTTGGCCATCACCAGGTGATTGTCGAGGAGATTAATGAGTTCGAGCTGCCGCGTCTCGTCGACCAGCGTCATGACGCCTTTCTCAATGCCATAGGTGGCGAGCTCTGCATCGCTGATTTCAATTTCGGTATCGACCAGTGCCGCGCCTATGCCGTAGACATCGAGTGTTTTCATGTGGGGTTCCAGTAAGTTGGGGTGTGCTTAATATTCAAATAGCTTGCCATTCAGCCTGGCGGTAGACTATTCCAAGAAATATTTTAACAGTAAATACGATGGCTCGAGATGGCATCGGGTACTTTGTGGGAATAAGACTTTGGCCAAAAAAAAGCGTAGGAAGAATGGGAAAAAAACCAATAAGACGCAAGGTTCGACATCGGGTTTGAAAAAGCTTTTTACAACAGTTTTTATTTCGCTTCTGGCCATCAGTCTGCTTGGCCTGGTAGTGCTAGATTATCGTTTAACGAGTCGCTTCTCCGGCAGTAAATGGGCCCTGCCGAGTCACGTCTACAGTCGTGCGCTGGAGCTGTACGAGGGGCTAGCGCTATCCCGTGAAGACTTTCTCTGGGAGCTGGAGAGGCTGGGCTATCGCCGCGTTACCAAACTCAGTGCTACGGGCCAGTATCGCCTGCAAGGTCGACGTATCGATGTGTACTCCCGGGCCTTCCAATTTTGGGATGCAAGCAAGCCGGCGAAAATATTTTCTTTGACCTTTAACAATGCTCAGATTGCGAAGCTGCAGGGCTTCCAGGGCAAGCCCTTAACGCTGCTACGTCTCGAGCCGCTGCGGATTGGCGGTATATATCCGGCTCATCTCGAAGATCGCCTGCCGGTGCGGCTTGAGGCGCTGCCGCCACTATTGCTGGAAAGCCTCATTGCTGTCGAGGACAGGGATTTTTACCAGCACTATGGGGTGTCGCTGCGGGGTATCGGCAGAGCGCTCGTCAATAACCTGCGTCCGGGTAGTGCCACGCAGGGTGGTAGCACCCTTACCCAGCAGTTAGTGAAGAACCTCTATCTTACTCGGGAGCGTACTTTGTTGCGCAAGGTACTTGAGGCGGTGATGGCGCTGATGTTGGAGCAGCACTACAGCAAGGGTGAAATCATTGAGGCCTACATCAACGAAATCTATCTGGGTCAGGCGGGCAAGCGGGCGATCCATGGTTTTGGCATGGCGAGCCAGCATTACTTTCATCAGCCTTTGGCCGAGTTGGACTTGCACCAGGTCGCGCTGTTGGTGGCGATAGCCAAGGGTGCGTCTTATTACGATCCGCGTCGCCACGGCGAGCGGGTGTTAACGCGGCGCAATCTGGTGATTAGCCTACTAGCGGATCAGGGTCTAATTAACAACGCCACTGCCCGCAGAGCGAGCCAGCAAGCCTTGGATATATCGGCACGCCCCGGCACCCGCACTAATCCCTTTCCGGCCTATCTCGACCTGGTCAAGCGACAGCTGCGCCAGGACTACGACGAAGAGGATTTACACGGCGGTGGTTTGCGCGTGTTTACTCACTTTGATCCACAGGTGCAACGGAAGTTAGAGATGGTGGTTAGCCGGAAGCTACCTGCCCTGGAGCGGCAAAAAGGCCTAGAGGGCAAGCCCCTCGAGATGTCTGCATTGGTGGTTCGGGTAGGCACGGCCGAGGTGCAGGCGCTCGTTGGCGGACGCGAGCCTCGCTTTGCGGGATTCAATCGAGCGCTCGATGCGCGGCGGCCCGTCGGCTCAACGATTAAGCCTGCGGTCTATTTGACAGCGCTGCAGAGGCCTGGTGACTACACCTTGGTAAGCCCCATTAGCGATGCGGAGGTGGTGATTCCCGCCGAGCACGGTGAGACCTGGCGACCACAGAATTTCGATCGCAAGAGTCACGGTGAGGTGCCGCTGTTCCAGGCCATGGCTCAATCCTACAATTTGGCGACGGCGCGTTTGGGCATGGATGTGGGCTTGAAGAATATCGGCGCTACCTTGCGTCGCTTGGGCTACCAAGGCCCTCTACCACTGGTGCCAGCCCTGACTCTTGGCGCGGTTTCGATGTCGGCCTTTGATGTGGCGACGATCTATCACACCATCGCCGCCGGTGGTTTTTATTCACCGCTGGCGTCGATTCACAGTGTTTATAGTGCCGAAAACCAGCCGTTGAAGCGCTACCCCTACCGTGTCGAAAGCCGCTTTGATGGCGGTGCCATACATTTATTGCAGTATGCCATGCAGGTCGTGATGCGCGAGGGCACAGGCCGTAGCGCCTATCGCTATCTGGGCGATGATATTGCCGTGGCCGGTAAAACGGGCACCTCGAACGATCAGCGCGATAGCTGGTTCAGTGGTTTTAGTGGTGACTATTTGGCGGTAGTTTGGTTGGGCCGCGATGACAATGGAAAAATGCCCTTTACGGGTTCCTCCGGCGCCTTGCAGCTTTGGAGCGAATTGATGGCTGACTTAAAGGTGGCCACCCTAGATTTTTCTCGCCCGGACAATATCGTCTATCACTGGGTGACTCCCGCGCGTGGCCTGCTGAGTGAAGAGGGTTGCGAGGGGGCGAGGTATATACCCTTTATCGCGGGCAGTGAGCCCGAGATCCTGGCTTCCTGCCGGCCTAAGCGAGGGCGCAAGATGATCGACTGGTTTAAAGCCTTGCTAAATTGATGTCGGCCCGAACGTTTTTGTATCGAGTTTTAATAAAGGCGCGTTACTAAAAGTAATAAAGAGGAGTTTGAAAATATGTGGCTAAGGTGTGTTCGGCTACTTGCTGTCGCGGTGTTAGTACTGGCGACGAGCGCTTGTGCGCCTTTACAGGCACCGCGAGGTTCTACACCAGCGGTAAAATCGAGCCAGTCCGAAACGGTGGGCCCTACGGGAAAACAGCCGCAACAAGTGGCAAAAAAAATAGTTCCGGCCCGGCAAACAACGAGCCCGGCCCAAAGGGCCGTGAGTATTCTGCTGCAAGAGGGCTGGGGCTATTATCGGGTAGAAAATTACCCGCGCTCGATTGCTATTGCCGAGCGGGCGCAGCGCTTAGATCCACAGCGTGCCGAGGTTTATTTGCTCCTGTCGAGCAGTTATTTTGTTCAAAGCAAGACGGGTCTGGCTGAACACTTGGCTCAACGCGGGCTGTCGCTAAGCCAGGGTGATGCGGCGATTCGGCACAAGCTACAAAGCCTGTTGGTTCAAATTCGTGGCGCGGTGCTTTAAGTGTATGGCGTTGAGGGCATAGTTGGCCGGGTTTATTTTTTGCTTAATATCACCAGCTTAAAGCCCTCGGCCTCGATAATTTTTTCGCTGTGGGTAAACAGGGGTTGGGCGAGCTTCTCAAGTGGTACAAATTGGTTAACTACAAACAGCGCACGGCCCGCTGGTTTTAAGTGCCTGGCTGCAGAGTTCAGGAATTTTTCAGTCAGGCGGCTATCGGTTTTAAAGCCCTGGTGAAAGGGTGGGTTGCAGATCAGTGCGTCAAAGGTGGCGGTAATACCGCTGGCACAATCATCGCTGACGACCTCGCCATTAATATTAAAGACGGTAAAATTTTTGCGACAGGCAATGATCGCTGCGGCACAGTTATCGCTGGCAACAATGTGTAGATTTACCTCTGATAAAGCTTGAGCGGCCATCACCGACAAGTAGCCGTAGCCACAGCCTAGGTCGAGTAGGGTTTCAGGGCTTGTTGCGAAGCCCGCAAAAAATTCGCTGAGGTGTTGAGCGAGCAGAGCGCTCCCCCGATCAATCTTGTTCCAGCCAAATAACCCCGGTTTGCTATAGAGCTTATTGCCATTACAGGTAATGACTGGCGCTAGTTTTTCGTAAGGCGCTTTAAGGGCTAATACGCGCTTTTCACTATCGTTTGCCGAAGTCTTGGTCTTACAAATAGTGGCGAGATAATGGTTGCCGTGTTTAGCCACCGAGGCCCGGTTATTAAAATAGACAGCGGCTTTACTGGCGTAGGTTTTAATGCCTTCATTTTTTGCGCCGAGGAGGACTAGCTCGCCGTCGTCGGCGAGCAAGCGCAGTGCGTGGTTAATGATGTGGTGGGCCACGAGCTTTTCTTTCGAGACTCGGTAAACCACGCGCTGGAAGCTGCCGTTGGAAAATACGCTGAAGTCAAAGTCATTGAGCAGGCCCTGGCAATTGGCGAGCTGGGCCTGTTGAATGATGTCGACACGGTTGCTGAGTATTTGTACGGCGGGGTTAAGGTTGGCAAAGGGGATGTCGACCAGGTTTTCATCGGCCACGAGCAGGCAGGGTTTGCCCGAGCTAGGCCTGTGTAGATAGGGTTGCAGCAATAAGAAAGTATCGATCATAAGGTGTCGTTAGTGGGTTGCCTTGTTTAATAAGCGAGCCGCATCGATGGCGAAGTAGGTCAAAATGGCATCGGCGCCGGCGCGCTTAAAGGCCAGTAGCGACTCCATCATTACCGTATCTTTGTCGAGCCAGCCCTTCTCAAAGGCAGCCATATGCATGGCGTATTCACCGCTCACTTGGTAGGCAAAGGTTGGCGCTTGCAGCTCATTTTTCACCCGGTGTAGCACGTCGAGATAGGGCATGCCGGGTTTGATCATCAGCATATCGGCACCCTCAGCAAGGTCCAGGGCACACTCGTGTAGGGCTTCGTTGCTATTGGCTGGGTCCATTTGGTAGCTGAATTTGTCGCCACCTTTAATATTGCCAGCCGAGCCGACAGCGTCGCGAAAGGGGCCGTAGTAGCTTGAGGCGAATTTGGCGGCGTAGGCTAAAATGCGCGTATTCACGTAGCCGCTGTGCTCCAGTGCCTGGCGAATGGCGCCAATGCGCCCATCCATCATGTCGGAGGGCGCGACGATATCAACGCCGGCCTCGGCGTGGGAGAGAGCTTGTTTGACGAGGGCTTCAAGAGTCGTGTCGTTAAGCACATAGCCTGCTTCGTCGATGATGCCGTCCTGGCCGTGGGTGGTGAAGGGATCGAGGGCGACATCGGTAATAATGCCGAGTTCGGGGCAGCGCTGCTTGAGAGCGCGCACCGCGCGTTGGGCGAGGCCCTCCGGATTCCACGCTTCCTCTGCAGTTAGGCTTTTACATTGGCCGGGAGTGACGGGGAAAAGTGCCAGCGCGGGAATGCCAAGCAAGTAGCATTCCTCGGCAAGGTCGCAAAGTAGGTCGATCGATAGGCGTTCAACACCAGGCATTGATGGCACGGCCTCGCGCTGACGACTGCCTTCAACGACAAAGACGGGGTAGATCAAATCATTCACCGTGAGGTGATTTTCGCGCACCAAGCGTCGGGAAAAATCGTCGCGTCGGTTGCGACGCATACGGGTGGCGGGGTACGCTCCGCGAGCAAATTGCCAGCTCATTCGTGCTTAGCTCCTATGAAGGGTTGTCGATCGGCGCTCATTTTAACGACCTTTCTACTTACAGCCTATCTAGATGACATTTTAGCGCGTTAATTAACGCTAGCCCCAGGGGAAATCTTAACTATGAACACCGCTATTGGCATTGAACTGCCCGAAGAAATTGCCGCCATACAAGATGGCATCGAAGCTTTTGTGCGTAAAGAGGTGCTGCCCCGCCACCAGAAACATGAAGCCCTGCTGCATGACCCGCGTAAGAAATACACCGAAGAGGGGCGCTATAGCCCCGATGTTGTTGAGCTGATTGGTGAGATCAGAATGGCTTCATCGCAAGCGGGCTATTTCAATATGAGCGCGCCGGAATCCATTGGCGGTAGTGAAATGGGCTTGCTGGCCTATTACTCGGCCTGGGAGCGCGTGTTTCATGTCTGTGGTGGTCTTAACTGGCTGGGTGTTTATTCCATCAGCCACTGGGCCTTTGGCCCCAGTCCGGTGCTCACCCAAATTACCGAGCGGGCGCGAGAGGAGATCCTCACCGACATGGTGGCGGGTAAAACCTCCATGTGTTTTGGGCTATCGGAGCCCGGTGCGGGTTCCGATGCCACCATGTTGAAAACCAGAGCCAGGCGCGATGGTGAGGGTTGGCGCATTACCGGTCGTAAACTGTGGACATCAAACTCCCCCCAGGCGCAATACTGCATCGTCTTCGCCATTACCGATGAGGAAAAAGCCAGTCAGCGCAAGGGTGGCATTAGTGCCTTTTTAGTGCCGATGGATGCGCTGGGCCTTGAAATTGAGAGCATTGTTAAGATGTTTGGCCATATTGGTGGCGATGAAGGGGCTCTGCTGTTTGATGACGTGAAAGTCGAGTCCTGGCAGTTGGTCGGTGAGCTCGACAAGGGTTTTACGATTGCCATGTTGGGTGTGTCTTTGGGACGGGTTTACAACTCGGCTCGCGCCGTGGGTTTGGCGCGATGGGGTCTCGACATGGCCTTTGACTACATTGCTCAGCGCGAAGCCTTTGGTAAGGCCATTGCCGAATATCAAGGGGTGACATTCCCGCTGGCAGAATCCGCCACCGAAATTCATGCCGCCCATTTAATGGCTCTCAATACCTGCCTGCTGCTCGACAAAGGTAAACCAGCGGTTAAGGAGCTGTCGATGACCAAGGCCTATTCCGTTGAGAAAGCAGTGAAGGCGATGGATAGGGTGATGCAAGTTCACGGTGCCATGGGCCTGACCAACGAAATGGGCTTGAACGATGCCTGGGAAACCTTGCGCTCGATTAATGTTGCCGATGGCACCAATGAGATACTGCGTCGAACGGTGGTACAGCGCATGCTGAAGGGCGATCTTGATTTATAGTGAGCCCAAGCTAGCGTGGGTATAGGGTTTGAGGTGAGTAATGACGGATCTGTCTAAAAGGCTGTTAGTTCGGTGCTAAGGTGGCTAAGTGGGAGTTAACCTTTGTTTTCCCGAGATCAGATGGTTTCAGATAGCTGATTGAGGGTCGATACGGCTATATTTTGGCCTAGCGGTTCACATCTGCGGATAGACGGGCTGGCTTCAGGTAGCCAAAAGAATTAGCATTTTGTTTGAAAATGTATATATCACAATAGCCACTCAGCTATTAGGGCATAGACGGATTTATCCATTAAAAAGAATATGAGAGGGCTTCGATAATGGCGGGTAAAATTTCTCCTTTTGTTCAGTCGGTCGACGGAAGTGGTGATGGTGGAAGTATCGGTGATACGACAACAGAGGGTTCCGGCTTGGTTTCTCTGGCCACTTTGGGCTCCGCGATTCAGCAAGGGTTTAATGCGAGCCATATTGGCTGGAACGGTATCAATTGGTCGATGTTCCCGGGTATAGCTCCTCATCCTAACCCTGTCCCAGATTACACGATTACTCATGATTTAGATTCGATTACCGTATTTGTTCCTATTTCAGCAGTCCAGCCGCCAGAGTTTTTAGAGCTTTTTGACGCCTTTGGCCAGCCGGTGACACAGACGGTCATTGTCGATGGTGAAGAGGTAGAAATCCCGGTTTTTGTTACCGATGAATTTGATAACCCTGTGCGCATTGTCGATAGTGCTGCAGACCTCTTTCTGGCAATAGGAGGTACTGACGGTAGCGATCATTTACGCAACCGGTCTTACGATTTTCCCGATGGCGGTGGTGAACTTCGCCACATTACCGGTGCCTTTTTGGGTTTTTCGGGCGATGATGTTCTGTATTCGGAAAACATTCATACACCTATGCTACTGGGTGGTAGTGGTGATGACTCTTATATTATTGAAAATGTTCTGGGTGCCGAAGGTAATATTTTTGACGGCGGCGGGATTTTTACCCAGGTTGTTGAACACGGTGGCGACGACAACGACAGTATCATCAGTTACAGCAATGATTGGGTCTGGAGTGGTGATATTGATGGCCAGCATCTGTTTTTATCCAACGCCGATCAGACAGACGTACTGATTTATTGGGACTACAAGGTTGCCGATGCCAAAATTGAGAATTTTTGGTTTGATTTTGACCAAAACGGCCTTAACGAGCACTACACTTACGAAGAATTTACGGCAACATTGGGTGAGAGCTCTGGTTGGTTGGGTAGCTTGCAGCCCGAAGAGTTGGGTATCAGTCGAACAACGCTGAATGATCTAACTCAAGCGATAGCAGAGGCAGTGACGCTTTCCGATCAAGTCGAGAGCTATCGACAAGCGAATATTGACGTAGTGCTTCCAATAGCTCGGCTCTATCAGGCAGCGTTTGATAGAACACCTGACTTACCGGGCTTGAACTTTTGGATTGATCAGTGGGAGTCGGTGCAATTATCCATTGGGCAAATTGCCGATGGTTTTTCTCTGTCCTCGGAGTTTACAGGCCTTTATAGTAACTTAGACGATGATTCTTATGTTACCCAGCTTTATGCCAATGTACTTGATCGTGCGCCTGATAAACCGGGATTTGACTACTGGGTCGGCCGCCTTGATGATGGCATGAGTAGGCCTGAAGTGTTGGCTTCCTTCTCCGAATCTCTTGAGAATAAAATTAATACCGAAGTGCAACTTAGTGGCTTGACGGAAAGTACCCCGGGGGAGTGGATTCTTTAACGTTGTGGGTACTTGGCTTAATTTTTCAGGGGTCATTGGCAAAGCTGGTATGCACTCATCGAGAGGGCTTTCTTACTAGCTTTTTCCCCATTCCTGATGGGGTTCCCTGGCTGGGCCCCAAGCATTTTTACACCTACATTTCTGATCGGTATTAGGGCCTGTTGTTCCACCTAGGCAAGCCTTCATAATAGCGTTCCCCCTTACTTATTCACTAAGGTAACAATAATAACCTTGTGGTGTGTCCACAATGTCTAAGTGAAAGTACGTATTGACTGCAGGTTTACTGGCTTGATTGGCTCATAAATTTTACAGATTTTATTGGGAAGCTAATTACCGCAACACGGATTGCTATCCCATCTTGTCGCTCTGGCGTACAAGATGGGTCTCGGTAGTTGAATTACTTGGGAGGGGGTATTTTATAATTTGTAATTCACTCAGTGTTTGAAGCGTGACGTAAGTGAAAAGTGGCTATGTAGTTGTATTAATTGATTTCACGCCGATATTGTTCCAGGTATTTTTTGGCCTCGGCTTCAAAGCGCGGCGTAGGGCCAACATCCTCAAAGATGGGGTCGCCGAATTCGTCGCGAGAAATGATTCCTGGCCCTGGAATGTAGGGCATGACTTCTTCGAGGTCACTCAGTGCGACGGAGAGTAAATCAACAATAATCTGTTCCTTGGTGCGACCCGGGTACATGGTGCTGAGAGCGGAAATGCGCGCGAGGTCAGTGACCGGCAGGGGAAGCGTGTATTCACATACTGATGATTCTTTAGCGGCGGTATCTTGCCATAAGTTAAGCAGTGCGCTGATCCGTGACACGTTTTTTTACCTTATTCAGGGTTTATTTAAGTCTAGAGTAGTGTCGGGGGGAGTGCTATGAACTATCGACTCTGGTGCATGGCAATACTTTAAAGTTGTGATCAAGAGCCGGCATTATTATGACGAGTTTCACTTGGTGTTTACCCTGGCAGGCCTCCGGGAGGAGGCTTGTCTGGCAAGGTGAAAATCTAACGGTGTGTATGCAGGGTGTAGCAGGGGGTGTAGTGTTCACTCTGCTCGACAATCTTCATACGTTTATCGCGCACTAAACTTTGCAATAGTGTCTCCATCGCAGTAAGAACTTGTTTGTCGCCATGCAGTTCGTAGGGGCCGTGTTTGGCGACTTGCTCTTGGCCGTAGGCTTTGACATTGCCGGCCACAATGCCGGAAAAAGCAGCACGCATATTGGCGGCGAGTTGATAGCTGGGTTGTTTGCCGTGTAGGGCAAGGCCAGTCATATTGGCGTGGTTGGGTATAAAGGGTTGCTGCAGGGTGTGGTCGATAGTGAGTGGCCAGTTGAAATAGTAGGCCTCCTGCTTTTCTTGCCGGGCAAGATGAACCGACGTTACATTATTTTGTGCCTGCGCCGCCACGGCCTCGGGGTTGCCAATGATGATTTGATAGTAGCCTGTGACCTGTGAGCCAAGGGTCGAGACTAGAAAACCCTCAAGTTCATTAAAATAGCGTAGGCAGGAGCGCGGGCCAGCGAGTATTAGGGGGATGTGCTGTTGGTTGTCAGGGTGCATCAAAATACTGAGAAGATAGAGTATTTCTTCGAGGGTTCCAACCCCGCCGGGGAAGATAATAATACAGTGGGCGAGCCGAACGAAGGCCTCTAAGCGCTTTTCAATATCGGGCATGATACTCAGTTCGTTGACAATGGCATTGGGCGATTCTGCGGCGATAATGCCGGGCTCGCTAATACCGATATAGCGCCCGGTTTTTATCTGTTGCTTGGCATGGCCAACCGCTGCACCTTTCATGGGTCCCTTCATGGCGCCAATGCCACAACCGGTGATGATGTTGAGCCCACATAAGCCCAGCCGGTAGCCGACCTCCTTTGAGTAATCGTATTCGTGGCGAGGGATGGAGTGGCCACCCCAGCAGACAACCATATTGGGCTGTACATCACCGCGAACGATTTCGGCATTGCGGAGTATTCTAAATACCGCATCAGTGATCCCCTCGGAACTCTCAAAATTGAGCTCAGAGGCTTGGTTGACAATAAAGTCGGTATAGACGATGTCGCGCAGGGCCGAAAAAAGATGGGCGTGGATGCCTCGAATCATCTGCCCACCGACAAAGGCCTGTGCGGGGGCGTTGTAGATCTCCAGAGTCAGACCGCGAGACTGTGGAATAACCTCGATAGCGAAATCAGCAAAGGCGGCGAATACTTGGGCTGCATCGTCTTCCTGGCTGTCAGTGTTGAGAATGGCCAGTGCGCAATTACGGAATAAACCCATTGTGTCTTTGTTGGAGGCGGCTAGGCCGGCAACCTCCTGGCGGGATAAGAGCTTGAGTGGATTTTTGGGGCGCAGGGTACAGTGGTGTATTTTATTCATAGACTGGGCTTAGTGCGTTGTTTGATTTATCTATTATAGTTGCTTGTGTGATGTTGTGATGAACGGAGGAGGGGGTGGCGGGTAGCAGGCATAAAGGTACCAAAAAGCGCTGGCTATCGCTGATGACGCTTGATGTTATGGCGAGTAATGTTTGTGTCACAGCGGCGTAGCTGGCAGTGCTGAAGGATGGCTTTGCCGGTGATTGCCTGGAAATAATAAGCGCAGTATTTAATGAGAAAAATGCGGTGTTTTCAAGTTAGGTAGATACTGCCGGCAAAAGATAATTATTTGAGGGTTTATAAGGCGTTGAGCCGTTACTGTGCTGGGTTTATGAGGGCTAGGCGGCAGGCGTTTTAGCGTTGTGTGGCTAAATAGGCGGCCCGTGTTACTGGCTACACTCAGTAGCACCACTTAAATAAAATTGTGGGCTTACCCTAAGGGGCAAGCAGTCCGTAAGATATGGCTCTAGCGACAGCATGGGGGCGGTTAACCGCTTCGAGTTTTTTGAAGATGTTGTCGAGGTGAAAGTTAACGGTGCGTTCAGATACAACCAGTAGCTGGCTGATATCCCAGGCAGTTTTACCTTCCTTTATCCAGAACAAGACTTCTTGCTGTCGTTTGGTGAGGGCCGGGATGGTGCCGTCGGTATAGGCTCGGCTTATTTTTAAGAAAAATAACGGCATAAGACGTAAAAAAAGCGTATGCGACTCGCTGTCCATCGGTTTGCTGGCGTATATGCTGGCAAAGATTTTATAGGGAGAGCTAGTAAAGTTGAATCTAATAGGCTCGATTTTGGATGCGAACCGAGTGTCATCCCAGTCTTCGCCGAAATGCGGCTTAAGTAGTGCCATCATTGTCTGTTCGAGATTTCGCGTATGGCAAAGAGTGTTGTCTGAAATTGTCACTTGAATATGGTCAGCGACACCATCTGTTTTCGAATGTGTGTATTCGTGCATAATCAAGCGATGGGGGAGGTGGTGGACATCTTTAATAATGCCAATGTGCATCGCTGCAAAGGGTAGAACAGCCTGTATTGGATGAAGAATAGACTCGAATGAAGTCAGTAAAACGCCATCATCGTGATAGCATTTGAAGACTTCAAGAAGAAAAACTTCAATTTCTTTTTGTGGCAAATTTAGCATAGAGGCTTCCGTTCCCCAAACTTATGGAAGTGTCATGTTATCAGTAATGTACGGGGAAATCCCCGCCATAATAATTGAGTAAGGGTCTTAGGCGAACACATACAGTCCGGTAACGATGCGTATGCTCCGAGCTAGATCCAGCGCCTAACTCGTACACGTCGCTTACAGTACTACCAGACCCGTGAATCATGGGTTATTCCTGTTGGTGGCCCGCATATAGCCAATATCTATGGTTTGAAGCTGAGGCTCGGTTTGTTAATCGTTCGACAAACGCGGGCGTGTAGATACAGCGCGCGAAGATACTAGAGGGGCTTTGGTTTTTATGAAACTGTTAGTTCTTACAGGGTGCGGTGCATTTTTCAGCGTGTTGGCCTGCAGTTAGGGTCGTGTTAATAAGGAATCTGTGGCTAAGTTATTGAAGGCGGCAATTCGCTTGGTTTAGGTGCGGCGCTTTCGTCAATTTTATTCGTGCCATTTAAAACTTACCGCTTACCTAGTGCTATTTTTAAGGCGAGAGCGGGTCGTAATGCAAAACACAAAAATACCAGACGGTTTTTTTAATTAAGGCATCGTATGGCTAGATAGGGTCTGTGTTTGGGGAGCAGAGGATTCCCTTCCTCCGCCGATACAGGCAATTGGGCAGCTGCTGGCTCAAATCCATTTGAAGAGGTAGCTTGCCCGGACTATCAAGCCCGTACGTATGTTTGCAGAGCCTTAGCCGCCAAACAGTCCGCCGAGCAGTCCGCCAAACAGCCCGCCAATGATGGTGGTGATTTCGCTCAGAAAGTCGGTTTCAAATCCAAATTCAACTGTGAAGTCGCTAAAGGATGCGCCAAAGCTAAAGTCGCCACCCAGGTTGATGCCGGTACCAAAGCTGAAGGCTCCTGATACCGAGTCAATTTCGCTAGCGCTCAATTCGCGAATCATTTCATTGCTCATAATTATTCTCCGTGTTGTTGGTTTAATTTCAATTGTAGAGTTTATGGATCGACAGCCGGTAAGAATTGACAGCTCGATAATCTAAACTCGGTGCGGATAGTAATTGCCAGATTAAAATTTTTATACTGCTAAAATTGACAGGTTTTAATTGTTATTTGTTGCGCTGGTTAAAAGTGATATGCCATTCGTCGAGAATGTTTCTATTGCCTTGTGGCGCTGTGTCAAGCTGTCGTACAATTTCTTGGTCGTCTTCTTTCCATGGTCTTATGTCGTTTGGCTGGGTATGTGGTTGCTGGCTAATAATGGATCGGCCAGTGGCCGCGTAATGGAATAGTAGATGTAAAATCATGTCGAATATTTTTCGAAAAGAAGTCCTTAATAATAAAAACAATAACTGGCTTGGTAAAACTTTACTGATACAGCCGCTGTCTTTTTATGTAATAACAACGGCCTTGGTGTTGGTTGTTGGTGTTGCGCTTGTCTATTTGATCTGTGCTGAATATACCCGTAAAGAACATGTTAATGGCTATCTTGTGCCCGATAAAGGCGTCATTAAAATCATTCCAAGTCAGGCGGGTTTTTACAGTAAAATATTGGTCAACAATGGCGACCTCGTCTCTCGAGGGAGCCCTGTCGCGGTTGTGAATGCGCAATATACAATCGATGGTGGTGAGAATGTTGAGCGCTTGCTTTTAAAAGAATTACAGCTTGAGAATCTTAATATTGACGGTCGTATTGACCTTGAATATAAAAAACTCAATAGCGAAATAGAAAGCCTCACCTCTAGGGCTGAAGGCCTTGAGCGAGAGTTGGAGCAGCTCAGGCAGCAAGAGTCCCTGCAAAAAAAACGTTTATTGCTGGCTCAGCAATTGCGTAAGTCTTACCAAGATTTACGCAATAAATATTTTATATCTGATATTGAATACGAAGAGCAGTATGAAAAAGTACTTAATTATGAGCAGGAGCAATCGGCCTTTGCTCGGCAGATAATTATTAAAAGCAATGAGCTGGTTAAGGCTCGCCATGATTTAGGGCGAATTCCCCTGTTAACGCAGGAGCGGGTGGCATCCCTAGAATCTGAACAGTCGACCTTGCGGCGGCGCATAACGGAAATTTCGGGTCGTGAGAGTTATGTGCTAACAGCGCCAGCAAAAGGGCGGATTGCCACCTTGCGCATGAGCGAGGGGCAGATCACCGCTCCGGGCGAAGTGATGGCCGATTTGCTACCTGAGGGTGCCTCGCTGCAAGCGCATCTTTATGTGCCCTCGCGAGCGATAGGGTTTATCACCCCAGGCTTGGCAGTCAATGTGCAATACCACGCTTTCCCCTATCAGCACTTTGGCGCTTATCTTGGGCGAGTTTTGGAGGTTAGTGACACTATTTTGTCACCCTCCGAACTGTCGATAGAGCTGCCTCTTAAGGAGCCTGTCTATAAGGTTGTCGTGGCCCTCGATGGTCAGCAGGTCAGCGCCTATGGTGAGGCCCTAGACTTGCAGGTGGGGATGCTACTCAGCGCCGACATTTCGGTCGACACGCGAAGTCTAATGGACTGGCTACTCGACCCCCTCTACCGATTGAAAGAAAGCCTGTTATGACAGATTCAACATTGTTGCATATCAAAAAACGCGGCAAGTTGCCGGTTACTCTGCAGACGGAGGTGGCGGAGTGTGGCTTGACGTGCCTGTCAATGATCGCGGGTTATCACGGCTACGACACCGACTTGCACTCTCTGCGCCGCCGCTTTCCAGTGTCTCTAAAAGGGGCGACGCTGGCGCATATTATTCAAGTTGGCGAGCAGCTAGAACTCTCGGCTCGGGCGTTGCGAGTCGAGCTTGGTGCCCTTGATAATTTACAAACACCGGCAATTCTGCACTGGGATCTCAACCACTTCGTGGTACTTAAGGCGGTCTCCGGCTCAAAAGTGGTGATCCACGACCCCGCTAGGGGGCGGCGGGTGCTGACACTGGAGGAGTTTTCCAAACACTTTACCGGTGTCGCCGTTGAATTTACCCCAACCACTTCCTTTAAGACTGAGAAGGCGGTTGAGCAGGTTCGCCTGTTCGATTTTTTACGGGCCACAGGGGGTATTAAAAAGGCCTTTGCTCAACTCCTGGTGTTATCGGTGTTGTTGCAGATCTTTGCCATTGCCAGCCCCTTTTATATGCAGCTGGTGGTCGATCAGGCGCTGACCACCTATGATCGTGATCTACTCATTGTTTTGGCCCTAGGCTTTTTATTGTTGGCGGTGATTAAGGTGGTGACCAACAGCTTTCGGTCCTGGGTGATTGTCTATCTGGGTAATACCTTGAGCTTTCAAATGGGCGGTAATTTGTTCCGCCACCTTATTCATCTGCCCCTCGATTTTTTTGAAAAGCGTCATATTGGCGACCTGATTGCCCGCTTCGGCTCCATGGATGCCATCCAAAAAATGCTTACCACGGGTATGGTTTCCGCGTTGGTCGACGGGGTGATGGCCATTACCACCTTTATTATGATGTGGATTTACGCGCCGCTGTTGGCGCTGGTGGTCCTGGGGGTGGTGTTGATTTATACCGCCATTCGGCTGGCAATGTTTCTGCCCTTGCGCACCTTGACCGAGGAGGAAATCGTTGCCCGCGCTAAAGAGCAGTCGAACTTTATGGAAAGCCTGAGAGCCATCCAAAGTATCAAAATATTTGGCAAGGAGTCCGATCGTCAGTCGTTGTGGAAAAATTGCTATGCCGATGTTGCCAATAGCCGAATTCGCCTCGGCAAATTTCGCGTTGCCTACACTAGTATCAATGAGCTTTTGTTCGGTGCCGAAAATGTTCTGGTTATCTACCTCGGGGCCTCGATGGTGCTCGATGGTGGTTTTTCCATCGGCATGCTCTATGCGTTTATCGCCTATAAAACCCAATTTTCGCAGAAGACCTCAACCCTGATTGAACAGTTGATTGAGTTTAGGATGCTCGGCCTGCACCTCAGTCGCTTATCGGACATCGTGCTGACGGAAAAGGAAAGCTTGGGCGAGGCTACGGCCTTGGGCCATGACTTTAAAGGTGAGCTAGCGCTGAGCAATATTCAGTTTCGCTATTCCGATACCGATCCCTACCTGTTCACGGATTTAAACATGCACATTAAGCCAGGCGAGGCGGTCGCCATCGTTGGGCCCTCGGGTTGTGGCAAGTCGACCCTGCTAAAAGTGATGATGGGACTGCTGCCCGCGGATGCCGGGGATATTAGCTACGACGGTCGCAAGCTCGGTGAGCTGGGGCTGCAGGGTCTGCGCGCGAACCTTGGTGCGGTGATGCAGGATGATCAGTTGCTATCGGGTTCCATCGCCGACAATATCGCCTTTTTTGAGGCTAGCCCCGAGCAGGAGCGAATCGAGGCCTGTGCCAAGCTAGCCAGTGTGCATCAAGATATCGCGCAAATGACGATGAGCTACCAGTCCCTGATCGGCGATATGGGTACCACGCTCTCGGGTGGGCAAAAACAGCGCATATTGCTGGCGCGTGCGCTGTACCGCCAGCCCAAGTTGTTGTTTATGGATGAGGCGACGAGTCACCTCGATGTGCAGACCGAGCGTGTGGTCAATGAGGCGATTAAGGCCTTGGATGTGACCCGTGTCATTATTGCCCATCGGCCGGAGACAATACGCACCGCTGACCGGGTATTGCTGCTGGAGAGGGGTGTGTTGCGCGATGTCACGCCACCGGAGTTAACCCCGCCACTGTCGGGGCGGGGGCCGCTGCGACCCGGTGAGTAGTCGATTGCTTACGTGTTGTTAATAACACCTTTTATCGCCGCTAGCTGTATTGCTCAGTGTGTGGCGATAGATGTTGAAATTTTTCGCGTACATAGCCGGTTAGTTAAAAGTGTCTAAGCTATTGTTTTTAAGCGTGGCGGTGAAAGCTCCTGTCTTTTTACGGGATGCATTCTTAATAGGGAGCCGTAGGCATGTTAATTCATTAAACGTTGTCGTTTTGAGTCAGTCTTGAATTCTGACGCTTCAGGTCAGTATATTGAGCAATGTTAGCGGTAAGGCTATGGCCTAACGCGATGTCTCGATTGCTCAGAAGTTGTTTCGGGCATAGTCAACACGATCATCGACATGCCAGTCTTTTTGCGCCAGGTTTTCGATGTTTTGTAGGCGCGAGCGCAGGCCGATACCACTGGCGATTTGTATAAACAGGCCGGGCCTAGCATTGACCTCTAAAATTAGCGGCCCCCGGGTTTTATCCAATACGATGTCGCAGCCCAGGTAGCCGAGTTCGGTGAAATCGTGACAATGCCCCGCAAGCTGGAGCAGTTTGCGCCAGTCGGGGATGACCAGGTCGGCAAATTCAACCCCGGTGTCGGGATGGTGGCTGATTATTTTATTGTGTTGTACGGCTTTTAGGGCGGTGCCACGCGTGATATCGAGGCCCACGCCGACGGCGCCCTGATGCAGGTTGGCTTTGCCATCAGAGGCGCTGGTCGGGCAGCGCAGCATGGCCATTACCGGAAAACCCTGAAAGACGATAATACGGATGTCCGGCAGGCCCTCATGGCTGTACTTATCCAGTACTTGGTCGCCGTGCACCAAGGTTTCAAAAAAGGCGACATCGGGCTTGCCACCGAGGCTGTACACGCCACTGAGGATGTTAGAGACATAGTGGCGGATGGCACCGTCGGTGAGCAGAGCCCCAGAGGGCTTAAAAAACTGTTCTCCCCGGCGATGACTAACCACCAAAATTCCCTTGCCGCCACTGCCCCGTGCGGGTTTTATAACAAAACTCTGTTGGTTTTTGAGTAGGCTTGGCAATGTTCGCAACTGCACGGGGGATTCAATCACGCCCAGTAGCTTGGGTACCGGCAGATGAACGGCGGTGGCTGCCTTTTTTGTTTTTAGCTTATTGTCGACGAGGGGAAAGTTCTCGCGTTTGTTATAGCGAGAGATATAAGCGACATTGCGCTCGTTGAGGCCCAGCACGTCGGCATTGCGCAACTTCTTGTGGCGGTTAATCCACATGCTTGAGCTCCCGTTGTCGCAGCGCCACTATCACTCCACGGCGCTATGAAAGCGGAACAGCTCGTTCAGTCGGTAGCCGGAGTACTGGCCGAGCAGCAGAATAATGCCGAGTACGGCGAGTAGCAGTTCGGGGAAGTTGTAGCTTAGGTGGCCAGCGAATACGTTCGTCATCGCCAGGTAAGCCACGATGGCAACAGTGAGGCTGCCGATGCCCTGTATCGCCACTTCGTGGCCGCCATCCTCCTCCCAGGTAATGGACAGGCGCTCAATGGTCCAGGCCAAAATAACCATTGGAAAGAAGGTCATATTGAGCATTTGCTCGAGCCCTAACTTGTGGCTAACAACGCTAAATACGGCCATCAGCATCACCACAACAATCAATACGGCGGCAATTCGCGACACCATTAATAAATCGAGCTGGCTCAGATAGGAGCGAATCCATAGCCCGACAATAACCAGTGCGGTGAGTAAGCCGACCCCTGTTAGCAGTGAGGTTTGCATAAAGGCCATGGCGATTAATACCGGCATAAACGTACCCGATGTGCGGATGCCGATCAGTACGCGAAACAGCACGACCACGAGGGCGCCAATAGGCACCAGTAATAACAGTTTAAAGACCGCCTGTTTTTCAACGGGTAGGCTGTAAATGTTGAAGTCGATAAGCGCTGAGCTGGGATTCTGGGTGTGCATCAGCGCGACGTTTTTGCTGGATAGGTCGTTGGCAATAAGAGAAAAGCGAATTTTTGAGCGCTGCCCTCCCTCGAGCTGCAAGAGGGAATCTCCGCCGCGCTGCCAGATAAAGAAGTCTTCGGGCAGGCCAAACCTAGCGGTCACTGGGTCGGCAATCTGCCAGCCATGGCCGTCGTAGAATTCCAGTAATTCGCTGGCGACCTGGTTGCGAACTCTGTCGGCGAGGCTGAGACCTCGCACTATGTGTGAGGCAACCCCGGCGCGGGCCAATAACTGCAAGGCAAGACTGGCTGTTGAGACACGGTGGCGAGGGTCATTTAGGGAGTGACTGCCGTCGAGCATTTCGTGTTGATGCAGCAGTTTGAACAGTTGCGTTGCAAAGCTGCGGGGGTCTGCAGAGAGTGCTCGAGCTTGGGTGATCAAGGCGCTCGCAGCCGATTCCTGAGAGGGGCTCCAAATCAGCTTGTCGGCTAATGGCGAGGCTTTGGGTGGCTCATTGACTGTCGGACTTCCCCCCTGTCGGGCGATTTTAAGCTTGTAGTACAGGGTTTGCTGGCCTCCGGCTTCACGTCGCGTCCAAATGGCGCGCCGTTGTTCGCCGTCGTTGCGGATATCAAAGCCGTAGCCGGATGAGGCGAAAGTTTCGTCGACTACTTGGTAAGTGTGCTGGGACTGTGGCAGGGCGAGATCTACGGTAATAGCTTGCTGCTCGGCGAAAAAGGTAATTTTAGCTTCAATTTCCCAAATGCGAGTCAGGTTGCCCGGTGACAGCGGAAAGTTTAAGGCGATATTTTTATAGAGCGCGAGGCCGAGGCCGCTGGCGATAAACACCAGTGCGAGTAAATAGACTTGGGCGCGAGAGGACATTGATGCCGGTTTATTGCGCGATTAAGCGCTGGCTAACATCGACGATGGCCAGGTTGCGCAGGAAATTGCGGCCGATTAACACCGGGTAGGTCATGGTGGCGCGCTCGGAGAGGGAGACATCAATTTGCTCGCTTAAGGCGCCGAGGCTGACGGTCATTTTTACCACTAGGCGTCGCTCCCGTGTCTCGCTGCCGGCGCGCTTGATGAGTACGGTGCGGGCCAGGGGCCTTTCAATGATCATCGCGGCGGGCATTGACGGGTGGATAATTTGGAAGCGCACCCAGTCACGGCCGTCCCGTTCGAAGGTAACAATATTGCTGGCGTGAATAGAGGTGCCGGCGGCCCCGGTGTCGATACGGGCCATAAAGCTCTGCCCGGGTGGGGTGATATTGACGCGCTCAACTTCACCAATCAGCAGTCTATCGGCAACTCTGGCGGCTGGGCTCACCGGGCAGCGGTGTGGCTTATGAGTTGGGCAGGCCTTTTGTTGCACGGTCGAGTGGGGCGATACGTTGACGAGAGTGGGGCAGATAGTGGTTTTGGCGGGCGTGGGGCAATGCGCGCTATGGGCTGAATTTTGGCCTTGTTGCTTAGCGGGACTGCCAGCGCAGGTGGATAGCGTCAATACGAGAGTCAGTGCAATCGGTAGGCGAGGGGAGGTTTTATCAAGTTTGACTTCGCTTTACTCGCTGTCCCTTAAATGTTCTGCCAACTAAGCCCTTTGGGGGAAATTTGCCGAGCAGAATTGCCCGCGCGCTATTGTCGCTGATGCCGATAAAATTGCAATGCCGATGAGGCCTAATGCTGAGGGTGTTGCTTGGGGGTATTGGTTGTTCAGTTATCAGCTCAGTAATAAGCGTTGCGCAGTTGTGACAAGTAGACGGGGGAGGGGTTCCCTTACGTTTTGTCTAGGCAGGGCTGGTCAGCGGTCTAGCCAGGCTAAGTAAAACAGCATCGTGCAGTTATGATGAAAAACCCATAACAACATTGTTGAGAAAACCATGCTGACAAACCTTAGGCCTCTGTTTATTCCTGTCTTGGTGTTATTACTTGGTATCGCGCCGAGTTTTGCCGGTGAGCCGAGAGCACGCCCATTGGTAGGTAGTCTGTCTTCGGGAAATACCGGCAGTGAACTGGAGAGCTACACTTTTTCAAGCCGCAAGGGTGAGGTGAAAAGTCGTATTCAATGCCTCGGAGCTTACACGTTTGCCATCGCCTCTTCTGTCGGTCACAACGCCGCGCCGCAACCTGCGGTGCCTATTATTCAGGTATACGAAGACCTCAAGGGGCGAGTGGTACCGGCGCAATGCTAGCGCGGCTTGGTGAGGGCTAGCATTGCGCAGGGTTTGGTTACCAGGCCTTGCTTAGTAGGACTTAGCTAAGCCAAGAACTTTCTCGGCGATAAAGCAGAGAATTAATTGCGGGCTAATCGGTGCCAGGCGGTGGATCATGCACTCGCGCAAATAGCGCTCAACGTGATACTCCTTGGCGTAGCCCATGCCGCCGTGAGTCATTACCGCTTGCTGGCAAGCTTTAAAGGTGGCCTCGGCGGCAAAGTATTTGGCGGCATTGGCGTAGGCGCCGGCATCTTCGCCCTTGTCATAGGCCGCAGCGGCGCGGAAGACCATTAAGTTGGCGGCCTCCAGTTCTATCCAGGATTCCGCCAGCGGGTGCTGCACGCTCTGGTTTTGACCGATGGGGCGGCCGAAGACCTCGCGCTCACCGGCGTAGGCAACCGCGCGCTTTAGGGCGGCGCGGCCGAGGCCGACGAGGCCGGAGGCAATCAGTACGCGCTCGGGGTTCAGCCCGTGGAGCAAGTAGCGAAAGCCTTTGCCCTCTTCACCGATGCGATCTTCCACCGGGATTTTTAGGCCGTCAATAAATAGCTGGTTGGAGTCGACACACTTGCGGCCCATTTTTTCGATGCGACGAATTTCACAGGTACTGCGGTCGAGGTCGGTATAAAACAGCGTCAGGCCGTCAATGGGGCGCTTGGTTTCCGATTCGGGCTTTGTGCGCGCGATCAGCATGATTTTGTTGGCCACTTGCGCGGTTGAGGTCCAGGTCTTTTGGCCGTGTACCACGTAGTGATCGCCCTTCAAAATGGCCTCGGTTTTCAGTCGTGTGGTGTCGAGGCCGGTATTGGGCTCGGTGACGCCGAAGCAGGGAATATCGTCGCGGCGCATCACCGGCGGCAACATGCGCTGCTTTTGTTCTTCCGTACCGAACACGGCAATGGGGTTGACGCCAAACAGGGGGATGGCGACCGAGGAAACGCCGCCGTTGGCCGCACCCGATTCGGCGATAGTCTGCACCATCACCGCCGCTTCGGCAATTCCCAGACCACTGCCGCCGACCTCTTCGGGCATACAAATACCCAGCCAGCCATCATCGGAGAGGGCGCGACAAAAGTCCTCGGGGAATTTGCCATCGGTATCGCGGTCGAGCCAGTATTGATCATCGAAGGGTTTACAGAGTTTCTCAATGCTGTCTTTTATTTGTAATTGCTGTTCAGAGAAGCTGAAGTCCATAGCAGGCGCCATTGTGTGAGTGTTTTTTTGGGCGCAATTTTGGCCCGTTTGATGGCGATTATAGGTGTTGTGAGCAGGTGATTGAGCGCGGCACGGTAAAAAAGTGTACGTCGGGACGATGTTTCGTGGAGGGCCTGTTAGGCCATATCGCCGAGTAGGGCTTGCACTATAGCCAGAGCGGCGAGTGGCGCGGTTTCTGTGCGCAGCACGCGGGGGCCGAGACCGACGGCAATAACGCCCTGCTGTCGAGCGAGTTGGACTTCACCATCGCTAAAGCCGCCCTCGGGGCCAGATAATAAAACGATAGTATGTGTTGAGGAGGCGTTGCTCATTAATGTGCGGCTCAGGCTGTGTTCGGCTCTGGGGTCGAGTATTAGCCTTAAGTCGGCAGAGCTTGGTGCGGCACTGGCGGTGAGAAATTCACACAGCAACTGAGTCGGCTTGATGCAGGGCACATCATTGCGCTGGCTTTGCTCGCAGGCGCTAATGGCTATTTGCTGCCAGTGGCCGAGTTTTTTCAAGGCGCGTTCGCCCTTAAGCTTCACTTCACAGCGCTCGGTGAATAGAGGGATGATTTCGTTGGCACCGAGTTCGACCGCTTTTTGTATCAGCCAGTCCATGCGCTCGCCCCGCGACAGGCCGATCGCCAGTACCATGCGCACCGGACTGGGGGCTACGCCGGCACGGTGCTTGCCGATGCTAATGGTGGCCCGTTTGTGGGTGGCGGATTGCAGTTGGGCGGCATATTCGCCGCCACTGCCATTAAAGACAATCAGTGCATCATCGGCGCGCAGGCGCAGTACAGAAACCAGATAGTGAGCGGCGGCTTTATCGAGTGCCAGTTCGGCGCCGCTGTGCAGGGGCTGGTCGAGGTAGACTCTTGGCACGCGCATGGGGGCTTAGTTTTGCTCGGCGCTGACACCGAGGCGGGAGAGAATGTCGAGGCTGGGCTGGGCCTGATTCATGGTGTAAAAGTGTAGGCCCGGTGCGCCTCCCTCTAGCAGACGCTCACAGAGCTGGGTGACCATGTCGCTACCAAAGGCAATAATGCTGGCCTGGTCGTCGCCGTATTGCTCGAGCTTTTTGGCCATCCAACGGGGGATTTCGGCACCACAGCCGGCAGAGAAGCGGGCCAGGTTAGTGAAGTTGGTGATCGGCATAATACCGGGCACGATCGGTTTGTCGATTCCGGCTTTAGCCGCTTGATCGAGGAAGTACCAGTAGGCATCAATGTTGAAAAAGTACTGGGTGATAGCACCGTCTGCTCCGGCCTTGAATTTTTCGCCGAGCCAGTAGATGTCATCCTGATAGCTCTTCGCGTCGGGATGAATTTCGGGGTAAGCCGCTACCTGGATATTAAACTGCGTGGCGAAGTGTTCGCGTATAAAGGCCACCAGCTCATTGGCATGGATGGGTTTGCGGGTGCTGTCCGAATCGTTGGGCAGGTCGCCACGCAGAGCGAGAAGACGCGAAACCCCGGCCTGACGATAGGTTGCGAGTAGGGTTTTGATGGCATTGGCGTCATCGTCGCCGAAGGCCAGTGACAAATGGGGCATCACATCGAGACCGGCGGCGCGGGTTTCGAGCACAATATCCCGGGTGTTGTCGCGAGTTGAGCCACCGGCGCCATAGGTCACCGAGAAATACTCCGGCGCTAGCTGGGCCAGGATTTCTCGGGTGCGGGCCAACTTCTCAGCGCCAGGCTGGGTTTTCGGCGGGAAAAACTCAAAGCTTAATAACCAGTCTTTAGTCATGCCAAGTACTACTTCTCTTCAGTTTGCATCGTTATTGTGGGTCGCGCCGGTAAAAACTTCCGCGCCCGTTGCCACTGTGCAACAGCGCCAGCGGGCGCGACGATATAGTAATGGCGACTTAATAGCGATAGGCGTCGGTCTTGTAGGGCCCGTCGACCTCGACGTTAATGTAATCCGCCTGGGTTTGCGTCAGCTGGGTCAGCACGCCCGAAAAGCCTTTCACCATGTGCGCGGCGACTTCTTCGTCGAGGTGCTTGGGCAGGACTTCAACGCGCAGTGCCTGCTCCTGAGCCGGCTTATTCATATCGGCAAACTTTTGCGCGTAGAGGTGAATTTGCGCTAGCACCTGATTGGCAAAGGAGCCATCCATAATGCGACTGGGATGACCCGTGGCATTGCCGAGGTTGACCAATCGCCCTTCAGACAGCAGCAGAATGTGGTCATTGTCAGCGGCTTCAATTGTTTTGGCGCGGTAGATTTTATGAACCTGAGGTTTGATCTCCTGCCAGAACCAGTTGTCGCGGGTGTAGGCGGTATCAATTTCATTGTCGAAATGGCCAATATTGGATACCACGCAGCCACTTTTCAGTGCTGTAAGCATCTGGGCATCGCAGACATTGACATTGCCGGTGGTGGTGACGACGAGATCGATAGTACTGAGCAGGGCGCTGTTAATGCCCTCGGCGGTGCCGGTGTTAATGCCGTCTATATAAGGTGAAACCACTTCGAAGCCATCCATGCAGGCTTGCATGGCGCAAATGGGGTCGATCTCTGCAACTTTAACGATCATGCCTTCCTGGCACAGCGACTGCACTGAGCCTTTGCCGACATCACCGTAGCCGATAACCAAGGCCTTTTTCCCGGCCAGGAGGTGGTCGGTGGCGCGCTTGATGGCATCGTTGAGGCTGTGGCGGCAGCCGTATTTATTGTCGTTCTTTGATTTGGTGACCGAGTCGTTGACGTTAATGGCCGGGATTTTCAGCTCTCCGGCCTCGAGCATTTCGTAGAGGCGGTGGACACCGGTGGTGGTTTCCTCGGTGACGCCATGGACGTTGTCGAGTATCTGCGGATACTTGTCGTGGAGTATCTGGGTCAGGTCGCCACCGTCATCGAGAATCATATTGGCCGCCCAGGGTGCGCCGTCTTTGAGAATGGTTTGCTCAATGCACCACTCGTATTCTTCCTCGGTCTCACCCTTCCAGGCGTAAACGGCGACACCGCTGCTGGCAATGGCCGCCGCCGCGTGATCTTGCGTTGAAAAGATATTGCACGATGACCAGCGCACTTCGGCGCCGAGAGACTCGAGGGTCTCAATCAGCACGGCGGTTTGAATGGTCATGTGAATGCAGCCGAGGATTTTTGCGTCGGCGAGGGGTTGCTCGTGGTGGTATTTTTCACGAATGGCCATCAGGGCGGGCATTTCGGTTTCGGCGATTTCAATTTCTTTGCGGCCCCAGTCACTGAGACTGATATCGGCGACTTTGTAGTCGGGGCTTAACGCGTCTGCCTTGGCAAAATTACTCATGGTTGGTTCCCTTAATCTGTTTGCTGACTGTCGTGTTGGCTGTGCACTATTTGGGAGCTTAAAGCTCTGCGCGTAGCGCCTCGGCTTTATCGGTTTTTTCCCAGGTGAAGTCCTCTTCTTCCCGGCCAAAATGGCCGTAGGCTGCGGTTTGGCGATAGATCGGGCGCTTCAGCTGCAACATGTCGATCAGGCCGGCGGGTCGCAGGTCAAAGTGCTCGGTGACCAGCTCGGCGATACGTTCATCGGGCAGGGCGCCGGTGCCGTAGGTGTTGACCGAAATGGAGGTGGGCTCGGCGACGCCGATGGCGTAGGAGATTTGAATTTCACAGCGTTCGGCGAGGCCGGCGGCGACGATATTTTTTGCCACGTAGCGCCCGGCATAGGCGGCGGAGCGGTCTACCTTGGAGGGGTCTTTGCCCGAGAAGGCGCCGCCGCCGTGGTGGGCCATGCCGCCGTAGGTGTCGACAATAATTTTGCGCCCGGTGAGGCCGCAATCGCCCATCGGGCCGCCAATAATAAATTGGCCGGTGGGATTGATATGGTAGCGCGTGTCTTTGTGCAGCCAGTCGGCGGGCAGTACGGGTTTGATAATGTGCTCCATGACCGCCTCTTGTAGATCGGGCAGGGAGATATCAGGGCTGTGCTGGGTCGACAGCACCACGGCATCCACGGCAACGGGGACACCCTTTTCATAGCGCAGGGTGATCTGGCTCTTGGCGTCGGGGCGCAACCACGACAGCACCTTGTGTTTACGCAAATGGGCTTGGCGCTCAACTAAGCGGTGGGCGTAGAAAATGGGTGCCGGCATTAGCACCTCGGTTTCGTTGGTGGCATAGCCAAACATCAAACCCTGGTCGCCGGCACCGAGGTCTTTATTTTCGGCTGCGTCAACACCGGCGGCGATATCGACAGACTGTTTGCCAATGGCATTGAGCACTGCGCAAGTGGCACCGTCAAAACCAACATCGGAGCTGTCATAACCGATATCGAGGATGACCTCGCGAACGATGTTTTCCAGGTCGACATAGGTGTTGGTGCGCACTTCACCGGCGATCACCGCGACACCGGTTTTGACCAGGGTTTCCACGGCGACGCGAGCGTTGGGGTCGTCGGCAATAATGGCATCGAGAATGGCGTCGGAAATCTGATCGGCCATTTTATCGGGGTGGCCCTCCGATACGGATTCAGAGGTGAAGATACTGTATTGGCTCATCTGTCAGTCCTTGTTTTTGTAGTCGGCGTTATGGTTGCCGATTAGTCAGTGTAGACGCTTATTTGTGAAATTTTCGCAGCTGAATCTTAAAACCGTTGCGCTGTGCCATATAGACACTTTCACCGGGTTTATAGCCGCATTCTTCGGCCCAGATGCCGAGTTCTTCGGGGCAAAAGCCCAGCCATAGATCGCCACAGGCATCGCGCACCCAGTCTTGATCGTGCTGGCAGAGTTCGGTGATAATTAAGGTACCGCTGGGTTTCAGCAGTTGGTAGATATCTTTGAGCATGGCGACGGGGGTGGCAACATGGTGCAGCACCATGTTGAGAGTGGTGCAGTCGACGCTGATTTTGGCGGCGGCCTGGCTACTCGTTTCGCCGAGAATAAAGCGGATATTGTCGCGGTGTTCTTCGCCCACCAGAGCCTCTGCGCGCTCGAGCATGGCGGGGGCATTATCGAGGGCAATGACCTGAGCAAAGCGCGGTGCCAATGCCGCCAAGAGTTCGCCTTCACCAGGGCCGATTTCGAGAACGGATTGCGCGCCCCTGGAGCGTTCCGGTTCGAGGAGCTCCAGCACTGCATCGCCATACAGTGAATAACTGGCGATCAAATCTTGTTGCTGGCGAAAACCCTCGGCATTGAGCTTGAAAAAGGTTGTCGAGGTACTGGAGCGATGTTCGTGAATGCCGGCGACCTCTGCGAGTACGGTCGCCGGTAAGTCACAGGTATCGAGTTGGCTGAACACCTGCTCGCGCAGCAGGGCCAGCTCGCTACCGTCGTTGATATTGCGGCGGTAGAAAATGTAGGTGCCTTCCTTGCGCGTAACCACGAGTTCGGCCTTGGCCAGCACTTTGAGGTGGTGGCTCATGGCGGGTTGGCGGATGCCGAATATCTGTGCCAGTTCGAGCACGCCAAAGGCGTCGCGCTGCAGGACGCGTAAAATTTGCAGGCGCAATTCATCCCCGGCGGCCTTGCACAGGGCGCTAAGGCAGGAAATGGCGCTGGGCTGGGACTCGTTATTACGGCTGGGATTATTCATGGGCGCGACTGTACTACGGCGAGGCCTTAATATCAAAAATTATTGATGCTTGATCGCGCGACGGCGGTAATTACCGCGAGTCAGCGGGCTGGCATCAGCAATTAAGGACGATATCTTTCATAAATCGACAGGAGTTCTTTACTGCCCGGCGCTGGTGCGGGAAAATAGCGCCCCTTTTTTTCTTCTTCTGGAGTATCGCTTCGATGCAATCCCGCCGTGATCTTGCCAATGCTATACGCGCGCTCAGTATGGATGCCGTCCAACAGGCCAATAGTGGCCACCCTGGGGCACCCATGGGGATGGCGGATATCGCCGAAGTATTGTGGAATGACTATCTCTGCCATAACCCGGCCAACCCGGCCTGGGCCGACCGCGATCGTTTCGTGCTGTCGAATGGTCACGGCTCGATGTTGCTTTACTCCCTGCTTCACCTCACGGGCTATGAGCTGCCCTTGCAGGAGCTAAAAAACTTCCGCCAATTGCATTCGAAAACCGCAGGTCATCCCGAGTTGGGTGAAGCGCCGGGTATTGAAACCACCACCGGGCCCTTGGGTCAGGGCCTTGCCAACGCCGTGGGCATGGCGCTGGCGGAGAAAATTCTCGCCGCGCAATTTAATCAGCCCGGCCACGACGTTGTCGATCACCACACCTATACCTTTCTTGGCGATGGCTGCCTGATGGAAGGCATCTCCCACGAAGCTTGCTCGCTGGCGGGTACGCACAAGCTGGGTAAGTTAATCGCTTTTTATGATGACAACGGTATTTCTATCGATGGCGAAGTCGAAGGCTGGTTTACCGATGACACCCCGGCACGTTTTGAGGCCTACGGCTGGCAGGTTATCGCCAAAGTTGATGGCCACGATGGCGAGGCGATAAAAGCGGCGATAGAGCTGGCTCGCAGTGACAATGGCAAGCCAACACTGATTTGCTGTCAAACGGTGATTGGTTTTGGTTCGCCCGCCAAGCAGGGTACTTCGGGCTGTCACGGTGCCCCCCTCGGTGCTGAAGAAATTGCCGCCACCAAAGCCGCATTGGGCTGGAAACACGGCGCCTTTGTTATCCCCGATACGATTTACGAGGGTTGGTCGGCCAGTGATAAAGGCAGTAAGGCCGAAGCCGAGTGGCAGCAGCGTTTTGATGCTTACGCTAAGGCGCACCCCGCGCTAGCCGCAGAATTGCTGCGCCGCGTTAATGGCGATTTACCGGCCGACTTCTCCGCTCAGGCCCAGGCCTATGTCGACGAATGTCAGGCCAAAGGCGAGTCACCGGCAACCCGCAAAGCTTCACAGAACTGCCTCGATGCCTTTGGCCCTTTGTTGCCTGAGTTGCTCGGTGGTTCGGCTGATTTAGCCGGTTCCAACAACACCATGTGGCAGGGTTGTAAGGACATCACCGCCGACGACGCCTCGGGCACCTACCTTTACTACGGTGTGCGCGAATTTGGCATGGCAGCGCTGATGAATGGCATCGCTCTACACGGTGGTTTTATTAACTACGGTGCGACCTTTTTAGTGTTTATGGAATACTGCCGCAACGCCGTGCGCATGGCAGCACTCATGAAGCAGCAGAGCATTTTTGTCTTCACCCACGACTCCATTGGTCTCGGCGAAGATGGCCCCACGCACCAGCCCGTTGAGCAACTCACCAGCTTGCGCACGACGCCAAATATGAATACTTGGCGTCCCTGCGATACCGTTGAATCGGCGGTGTGCTGGAAGACAGCCATCGAGCGTAAAGACGGCCCCTCGGCGCTGATCTTTACCCGCCAGGGCTTACCTCATCAGGAGCGCTCCACCGAGCAGGTCGCGGACATCGCTAAAGGTGCCTACACCCTCGTTGATTGTGACGGCCAGCCCGATTTGATTTTGATGGCGACAGGTTCTGAAGTGCAATTGGTTGTTGAGGCCGCGAAAACCCTCAGTGAGCAGGGTAGTAAAGTCCGGGTTGTCTCCATGCCCTGTACCGAGATTTTCGATGCTCAGGATAGGGCTTATCGCGAGTCGGTCTTGCCTTTAAGCGTGCGCAAGCGCATCGCGGTTGAAGCCCTACATCAGGACTTCTGGACTAAATACACCGGTCTCGATGGCACGGTGATTGGCATGAGTACCTTTGGTGCCTCGGCCCCCGGCCCTGAGTTGATGGAGTACTTCGGTTTCAGCGTCGACAACGTAGTTGCGAAGGCTACGGCGCTGCTTGCATAAATGACCCTTCGTTTAGCCATTAATGGCTTTGGCCGGGTGGGCCGCTGTGTGCTACGCGCCTTGCATGAGCGGCACCAGCAGTTGGGTGGCAGCTTGCAGGTTGTCGCCATTAATGAGTTGGCTGACCTCGATACCATTGCCTACCTGACCCGCTATGACTCCACTCACGGTCGCTTTCCGGGCCGTGTTGAGCTCGCGAATGATGGCCGGGAATGTTTGTTGATTGAGGGCCGCGAAATCCATGTCAGCCATCAGCAAGCATTGGCTGACTTACCCTGGGCCGAACACGGTGTTGATTTGGTGCTCGAGTGTACGGGCACCTTTTCTCAGCGCAGTATCGCTCAGCAGCATATTACCGCTGGCGCTAGTAGCGTGTTGTTTTCCCAGCCGGCTGAAGCCGACATTGATGCCACCGTGGTTTACGGCATTAATCATTGGCAATTAAGTCGCGAGCATAAAATTATTTCTGCCGCCTCCTGCACCACCAACTGTGTGGTGCCGGCGATTAAAGCGCTGCACGATGCGCTGGGTGTTGAGGCGGGGGTGATTACCACCATTCACTCGGCGATGAATGACCAGCCGGTGCTCGACTCCTACCACCACACGGATCTGCGCAAAACACGGGCAGCGTTTCAGTCAATTATTCCGGTCGAAACCGGTTTGGCGAAGGGCATCGATCGGATTCTTCCCGAGTTGAGTGGTCGCTTTGAGGCGCAGGCCATGCGGGTGCCGACGCAGAATGTATCGGCCATTGATTTGTCGGTGCAGGTAGGCAGAGACACCAGTAGCGCAGAGGTTAACGCCATTCTTCGCGCTGCCAGTGAGGGCTGGCTGAGCAGTATTCTGGGTTTTACCGAAGAGCCGCTGGCATCCTGTGATTTCAATCACGACGCCCATTCGGGCATTGTCGATGCCAGCCAGACCCGCGTCGGTGGCGAGCGTTTGGTGAAAGTCTTGCTATGGTTTGATAATGAATGGGGCTATGCCAATCGGATGCTCGACCTTGTTGAGTATTGGCAGGGTGAGCATTAATAATATTTTTTTGAGACAACAGCAGAGGAAGGCGCAAGCATAATGACTATCAAGTTAATGACAGATCTCGATCTCGCCAATCAGCGGGTGCTGATACGAGAAGACTTGAACGTACCGATTAAAGACGGCGTGGTGAGTTCCGATGCGCGTATTCGTGCGGCGCTGCCGACAATTCGTGGCGCGATGGCGGCGGGGGCCAAAGTGTTGTTGATGTCCCATCTCGGTCGCCCGGTTGAGGGTGAGGCCGATAGCGCCTTTTCACTGCAACCCGTGGCCGCACATCTGGCTAGCTTGCTGGACTGTGAGGTGCCGGTGATTAGTGACTGGCGCGATGGCGTCGATGTTGCCAGTGGCGGTGTCGCCCTACTCGAAAATGTGCGCTTTAATCCGGGCGAGAAAAAGAATGATGAAGCGCTGGCGCAAGCCTATGCCAGCCTCTGCGATATTTTTGTGATGGATGCTTTTGGTACGGCCCACCGCGCCCAGGCCTCGACCCACGGTGTTGCGCGCTTTGCCAAAACGGCCTGCGCTGGCCCACTGTTGGCGGGCGAGCTGGATGCCCTGGCGAAGGCGCTGGCGGCACCCAAGCGGCCAGTGGTTGCGATTGTTGGCGGTGCCAAAGTGTCGACCAAAATTGAAGTGCTCGAAGCGCTGTCGGACAAGGTCGATCAGTTGATCGTCGGCGGCGGCATCGCCAACACCTTTTTAGCGGCGGCAGGCAAGCCCGTCGGCAAATCGCTGTGTGAACATGACTTAACAGACCTTGCCTGTGGTTTGATGGAGAAATGCGCTATTCCCCTGCCGACCGACGTGGTGGTTGGCAGTGAGTTTTCGGAGCAGGCCGTGGCGACGCTAAAATCGGCCGATGAGGTGAATGAAGACGATATGATTTTTGATATCGGCCCCGAAACATCGGCAAGGCTTGCCGCCATTCTGCAAAATGCCGGTACGATAATCTGGAACGGCCCGGTCGGTGTGTTTGAATTCGACCAATTTGGCGCGGGTACCGAGGCGATTGCCCGAGCCATCGCCGCCAACCAAGGTTTTTCAATCGCCGGTGGCGGTGATACTTTAGCCGCAGTGGATAAATACGCCATCGCCGATGACGTGTCTTATATCTCCACCGGCGGTGGGGCCTTCCTCGAATATGTCGAGGGCAAAACCTTGCCTGCAGTGGCAATGTTAGAACAACGTGGTAGCGATTAACACACCCTAAAACCTGCCCGCTTTAGGGTTAACTATTAACGAGAAATAAGGAAGCAGTTATGGCTTTAATAAGCATGCGTCAAATGTTGGATCACGCCGCAGAGCACCAGTACGGCGTGCCGGCGTTCAACGTCAACAACCTCGAGCAGATGCGCGCCATTATGGAAGCCGCTGACCAAACGAATTCGCCGGTGATTGTGCAGGCCTCTGCCGGTGCGCGAAAATATGCCGGTGCGCCGTTTTTGCGCCACCTTATTCTCGCCGCCATCGAAGAATTCCCCCATATTCCCGTGGTGATGCATCAAGATCACGGTACCAGCCCGGCGATTTGCCAGCGTTCAATTCAGCTGGGTTTTTCATCGGTGATGATGGACGGCTCTCTTGAAGAAGACGGCAAAACCCCTGCCAGCTACGAATATAATGTTGAGGTTACGCGCCGTGTGGTCGAAATGTCCCACGCCTGTGGTGTTTCCGTTGAGGGCGAGCTGGGTTGCCTGGGTTCGCTGGAAACCGGGCAAGCCGGTGAAGAGGATGGCGTTGGCGCTGAAGGCACATTAAGTCTCGAGCAAATGCTTACCGACCCCGATGAGGCCGCTGACTTTGTTGCCAAAACCGATGTCGATGCCCTGGCGATCGCCATCGGCACCTCTCACGGTGCCTATAAATTTACCCGCCCACCCACCGGTGATGTACTGGCCATTGATCGCATTAAAGCCATTCACGCACGCATTCCCAATACTCACTTAGTCATGCACGGCTCATCGGCGGTGCCCCAGGACTGGCTGGCGATTATCAATGAGTTTGGCGGTGACATCCCCGAGACTTACGGTGTGCCAGTTGAAGAGGTGATGGAAGGTATTAAGCACGGTGTGCGCAAGGTGAATATTGATACCGATTTACGCCTCGCATCAACCGGTGCCATGCGCCGCTATATGGCGCAGAACCCCGCAGACTTTGACCCGCGTAAATACCTCGCGGCGGCGACGACGGCGATGAAAGATATTTGTGTCGCGCGATACGAATCATTTGGTGCGGCGGGCAATGCCGATAAAATTAAGGTGGTTAGCTTAGATGCCATGTCTGCTAACTACACCACCGGCGGTTTGAAACAACAGGTGAACTAACATTGTGGTGTTGTCTGTCGCGAGTTTGTTGAAAATAATAGCTTAAAGCGCCCTTTTTTAAGGGCGCTTAATTCAAGGAGGAATAGCGTCGATGTGCATGGCAAATTATAGGCTGTTGTTTGGGCGGCTTTGTCTGCTGATGGTGCTGGCAGTGGTGACGCCTGTTTATGGGGCCGAGCAAAACAACCGTGATGAATTGTTGGTGTTGGTTCACGGGGCGCACTTAACGGGGCAATCGTGGGCCGAGCTGTCGGTGCCGCTGCGCGCCGCCGGGTATCAGGTGCACGCCGTCAATTTACCAGGGCGCGGTGACGGTATCGCCGCCTCAGAGGCGACGCTGGATGCTGCCTCCAGAGCACTGTGTACACAACTTGCGGGTGCAGGCTCGGATCACAAAGTGAGCTTTGTGGCCCACAGCCAGGGTGGCGCGGTGGTTCATCATTTGCTGGGTCTATGCCCTGCAATAAGCATCGAGAAAATAATTTACGTGGCGGCCGTTGCGCCTCTCAATGGTGAGAAGCCCTTTGCCATGCTCAGCAAAGCGGATGATGAGCACTATTATCGCGGCGTGGTGTATGACGAGACCAGCGGGTTGATGAAGATACATAGCCCCCCTGAGTTCTTGGCCGCCTTTAGCTCGCTGACCTTGAATGAAGGTTCGGCCATGGCGCAGACCCTATTGGCTGCTGGTGTTGATGAGCCGGCAGTGATGGGCGACGGCGTTGTGGTTCTCGATGACGCACATTTTCAAGGTATTAAAAAATACTATATCCATACGCGCCGGGATTTGATTATTTCCCCGCTGACACAACAGCGCATTGTGCAAACACTGGGTGCTGTTGAAACGGCGACTGTCGACAGCGGGCATCTGCCTATGTTGACGCAGCCGGCAGCGCTGGCCGATATTGTGCTGGGCTTTTTAAGACCCTAACTTGGGTGTCCGTGGTGAGGCTTTTCTTTTAAAGCAAAAAACTCGGAGCAATTTAATGTTGCCCGGGGCTTTTTGGTTTTCAGGGTTTGGTTTGAGTGGGCAGCTACATTGAACAAAAAATAGGAAAATAGGGTCTTTCCCCGCCACATTATTTGTCAAGCTTATAGGGATTAGCAGATAGCTTAGTTTGCGATGACATTTCAGTACGAATTGCCGTAATCGCGGGCTTTGTTGCAGGCCGCACACCACGCCAGAGTGTAAAGGCTTCTGCCGCCTGTTCGACCAGCATGCCCAAACCATCAGCCGTTTGCTGTGCGCCCTGCTCGTGCATCCAGCGCATAAAGGGTGTGGGCTCGGCGGCGTACATCATGTCGTAGCCCTGTGTCTTTGCCGTCAGTACCTGCTCTGGTAGTGGCGCTATTTCCCCCGCCAGGCTGGCACTGGTGCCGTTGATGATGAGATCAAATTGACCCTTCTCTTTTAATCCATCAAAACCACAGGCCTTAATATTGCCGAGGTCTGCAAAGTTGCTGGTTAGCTTTTGTGCCTTGCTGACGGTGCGATTAACGATAACAATCAATGATGGGTGTTTTTTTAACAACGGTTCTAATACACCCATTACGGCGCCGCCGGCCCCGACAAGTAGTATCTTCTTGCCTTCAATTGCCCAATCGAGGTTGGTGCAGATGTCGCGCACCAGACCGAAGCCATCGGTATTATCACCGAGTATTGAGCCGTCATCCTGGCGAATGAGGGTGTTCACCGCCCCAGCGCGACGGGCGCGCTCGCTGAGCTTATCCGCAAAGCTAAAGGCATCCAGTTTGAAGGGTACGGTGATATTTAGACCCTTGCCGCCGTCTTTGAAAAAGCGGCTGGCTGCAGACTGAAACTGATCGCTTTCGACCAGGGTGCTGACATAGTTGATGTCCTGTCCCGTTTGCGCGGCAAAAGCGCTGTGAATCTGCGGTGAGCGGCTGTGTTTAATCGGGTTGCCAAAGACGGCGTACTGGTCTGTCATCATTAAATACCGGGGTGCTTAGTTGTCGGCCCAGTCGCGGGTCGGGAGGAAGTGCTCGTAGAGTTTGGCTTCTTCACTGCCGGGTTCGGGGTGCCAGTCGTATTGCCAGCTGACCATTGGCGGTAGTGACATGAGGATGGATTCGGTGCGGCCACCGGATTGCAGGCCAAAGAGTGTGCCCCGGTCGAAAACCAGATTGAACTCAACATAGCGCCCACGTCGATACAGCTGGAAGTTCTTTTGTTTCTCGGTATAGGGCCGTTCGGCGTGTTTTCTGACGATGGGCGCATAGGCTTCGGTGTAGCTATCGCCGATAGCACGCATTAGGGCGAAGCTGTCATCAAAGCCGAGCTCGTTAAAGTCATCGAAAAACAGGCCGCCAACACCGCGAGCTTCATTCCGGTGTTTGAGGTGAAAGTAGGTGTCACACCATTCTTTAAAACGCGGGTAGATGTCTTTGCCAAAGGGCTCGCAGGCGGCTTTACCCGTGTTGTGCCAGTGTTTGCAGTCGGCTTCATCGCCGTAATAGGGCGTCAGGTCGTAACCACCGCCGAACCACCAAACGGGTTCTTCGCCGTCTTTTTCGGCAATAAAAAAGCGCACGTTGGCGTGGGAGGTTGGCACCAGCGGGTTGAGCGGGTGGACGACCAAAGAGACGCCCATAGCTTCAAACGAGCGCCCGGCGAGCTCGGGGCGAGCAGCGGTTGCCGAGGGCGGTAGTTGCGAGCCGAAGACGTGGGAGAAATTAACGCCGCCCTTTTCGAAGACCGAGCCATTTTCGATAATGCGGGTACGACCACCGCCGCCGCCCTCTCTGTCCCAGGCATCCTCGCGAAACAGGGCTGTGGGTTCCAGGGTTTGCAGCTGCTGGCAAATGCGTTCCTGTAAGTCGAGTAGATACTCTTTAACGGCGCTGCTATCGACCATGATGTCGTCCTCGCAATGGCATGGTTGGAGTTTAGCTGGCGGCGCGAATGACTTCGCCGGTCAGCAGGTTGCGGATTTCGCTCGGGGTGGCGGCGTGTCCGATACTACCGGGAGTGTAAGCATCAAGGCTATTGCCGAAATAGGCTTTGACCTTCATCAATGATTTTGCCGGTGGCAGGCCCCGAGGGTTGGCCGATGTCGAGATTAGTGGGCCGCCAAAAGCGCGGCTCAGTGCGCCAGCCACCGGGTGGGCGGTGACGCGCAGTGCCAGTGTGTCACGGCCACCGCTGATCCAGGGTGAGGCATGGTGATTGTTGGGGATTAGCCAGGTGATTGCCGCAGGCCAACTGTTTTGCAGTTGCTCAATAGAGGAGGCCTCTAGGCCCCGTAAATAAGGTGCAAACATGGCGATATCGGCGGCGATGAGAATTAGGCCTTTACTCGGCTCACGCCTTTTTAAGGCGAGCAGGCCTTGTACGGCACGATCGTTCTTGGGGTCGCAGCCCAGACCCCATACGGCCTCTGTGGGGTAGCAGGCAATACCACCGCTGTGCAGGCTGGCTGCGGCCCGGCGAATACCCGGTCGCAGCGCAAGATCTATCATTGCTTAAGCCTTAGCTCGGGCCTGTAATTTAGCCTGCAGAGCCTGATCCTTTTCGATCACAACCTGCGCATTGGCGGCGCGCTCATCGAGCAGGCGTTGATACAGTGCGGAGTCGGCACCGGCGATGATTTGCGCGGCCAGATAGGCGGCATTTTTAGCACCGGCCTTGCCAATGGCGACCGTGGCGACGGGAATGCCGCCGGGCATTTGCACGGTCGATAGCAGGGCGTCGAGGCCTTCGAGGGAGCCATTAATCGGCACGCCGATAACGGGTCTCAGGGTCAATGCGGCGACGGCACCAGCGAGGTGGGCGGCCATGCCCGCAGCGCAGATAAAGGCCGCGCAACCGCGCTCATCGGCCGAGGTCACGTAGTCGTGAGTGACCGCAGGCGTGCGGTGGGCAGAGGTGACTTTCGCTTCAAACGGCACGCCGAGTTTGTTGAGTACGTCAAAACTGGCTTCCATGATGGGAAGGTCGGAGTCAGAGCCCATTAATATGGCGACAAAAGGTTTACTCATGATGGCGGAGCCTCGCTCACTGTGAAAAAGCGCACAGGCTACCGCAAGACGCTGACGAGGGCAATCGCGGTGAGTGGCTAGCGTAGCCGGTTATAAATGCCCACTCGTTGCTCGACCCAGCCCTCAAGTTCCAATTGCACCAGTTGTGCGCTGAGTGTTGCCGCCGGCAGTTGTGTGCGTGCCATTAAGGTGTCGAGGTCGGCGGGGTCAAAACCGAGGGCGGCGAGCACTTTGTTGGAGGCCTCATCGAGGGCGTTGGGGCTTTCTGGCGTGGCGGGTTGTTTGACGATTTCGGCCTGGTAGGCCAGTAGGCCGCCGAGTTCGTTGATAATGTCGTCGCTGGTTTCCACGAGGGCGGCGCCCTGGCGAATTAATTGGTGGCAGCCCTTGGCGCCGGGGTTGTGGATGGAGCCGGGTAGGGCAAAGACTTCTCGGCCCTGCTCCATGGCGAGGCGAGCGGTAATCAACGAGCCACTTCTCAGGGCGGCTTCGACCACGAGTACGCCAAGACTGAGGCCGCTGATAATGCGATTGCGCTGGGGGAAATTGCCGGCGCGGGGCGGTGTGCCGGGCGGGAATTCGGAAACGATCGCTCCGCCGCTGGCGATAATCTGGTTATAGAGCGTGGTGTGACGGCGCGGGTAGACGACATCGACACCGGTGCCGAGAACGGCGATGGTTTTACCGCCTTCCATGGCGCCCTGGTGGGCGGCGCCGTCGATACCCAGGGCCATCCCACTGGTAATGGCAAAGCCGCTATTGGCTAGATGGCGCGCAAATGCTTGGGCGTTTTGTTGCCCGTTGGTTGAGTGCTGGCGGCTGCCAACGATGGCGATTTGTGGCAGGTTTAGGGTCTGGCTGTCACCTTTAACAAACAGCAATGCCGGCGCGGTGTCGATTTCTCGCAATAGCGGGGGGTAGTCAGGGCAAGAAATAAGCACAATCTTGATATCGTCTTGAATGCAGGTGTCGAGAGTCGCTAGCGCCCGTGTTTTGAAATCATTGGGGTTGGCTCGAAAGGCGCTCAAGCCTTTGCGATAGGCGGGGGCAAGGGTATGAAGGGGTGCCTGTAGAGCCTTGGCAAAGCTGCCAAATTGGCGCTGGAGTTTGCCGAGAGCAAGGGCGCCGATGCCGGGAAGGGCCTGTAGGGTGAGGGCGGATTCGCGCTCTGAAATCGTGGCTTCCATCCTTGGTGCCGTCGTGATTGTGTTGAATGGGTCGAATTAAAGGAGGGCGAGAAGGTAGAGCCTTCCCCCGCTCTCCTTTTTCAGTTAGGGCTCGCGGACAATATCTTTAACAGAAATTGGCAAGTCGGCATTGAGAATGAGGGCGAAGCTCATTTTTTCAAAGGTGCGGAAGACCATCATCATCCCGGCGCTTTCCGGAGGTAGCGTGACGGTGCCGCCGAGGACGCGATCTTTGACAATCGCGCCGGTTTTGAGGATGGAGAGCATATTGCCAATTTCCACGCCGTCGCGCTCACCGAGATTAATGCTCACCACATCGAGCAAACCGCCGGTGCTAACGCTGCCTTCAACCGACATAATTAAACCCTCGGTGTCCTCGGGCGGCGCGCTGGGGTAGAACGTAGCGTCAATTTTGCGCTCTTCCAGCGCCAGTAGCCTGTCGTTGATACGCAGCTCTTCGACGCTGCGAGTGGCTTTTAGCGTGGCGATGTCATCATCAACGGCCTTGATGCTGCCGGCACCGATATCTTTGGCGCGAATACCTAGCACTTCATGGGTCTTGGGGTCGGTATAGGGCCCGCCATTGCGATAGACACCGAAGGCGTCTTGTGCCTCAGAGAAGTCGCCGCGAGCATAAAAATCTTGGCCTTTACCGGTTAATAAGTGCTTGCTCTTACCTGAGAGGATGTAGGGCGCCGCCTCGAGAATACCGGGCTCGACGACCCTATTGCGCGACAGAAAGCTGTTGATCATATCCAGCGGCAGGGTGGAAATAGCCTGACGGTTGCTCACCTCGCGAATCTGCGGGCTAAGTTTGACATTGCGGCTGCGACTGAGCATCAGACGCGGTTTCCCATCGATGTAAATAAGGCTGATAATGTCGCCGGGGTAGATCAGGTGAGGGTTTTGAATCTGTGGATTGACCTGCCATATTTCCGGCCACAGCCAGGGCTGGGCGAGAAAGTGGGCGGAAATGTCCCACAGCGTATCGCCCTTGGTGACGGTGTATTTATCGGGGATGTCGTCATTAAACGGGGCCTCTGCCACCGCTGCTGAGACCAAGACCCAGGCGCTTATTATGGCCAACGCGACTGTCTTTATAGGGCTTTTCATCAAGGCGCTTCCTTAAGCTAAAGGCCGATGGTGTATACTGCTGGCATCGGTCGGTTCAGTCTTGTAATTATTGAATCAGCCTGAATGTTAACAGCCGTTTATATCCTTTTGCTAGAATTCCATCACAAAGCCATGACTATTCGAACAATTCTTGAATTTCCAGACCCCCGCCTACGCACCACAGCTGTGCCCGTTGCCAAGGTTGACAAGCGCATTCGCCACCTACTCGACGATATGTTTGAGACCATGTACGAGGCCAAGGGCATCGGTTTAGCCGCAACCCAGGTCGATGTGCACGAGCGGATTGTGGTGATGGACCTCTCTGAGGAGCGCGACTCGCCCTTAATTTTGATAAACCCCGAGGTGGAGTTTATCGGTGACAGCGAGCTGGAGCACGATGAGGGTTGTCTCTCGGTGCCCGGTTTCTACGAGACCGTATCGCGCCCCGATTGTATTCGCCTGCGGGCTCTCGATGAGAACGGTGAGGCCTTTGAGCTGGAGCCCGATGGGCTACTGGCGGTGTGTATTCAGCACGAGCTTGATCACCTCAATGGCAAGCTGTTTGTCGATTATTTATCGGCCCTAAAGCGCCAGCGCATTAGGAAAAAATTGGAAAAACTGCATCGGCAATCGGCACCATAAAAATTGTTGCCCTGTCACTCCTTGTAAAACAGTATCAAATGCACATCGAGACACTATCTTGAAGATTATTTTTGCCGGTACGCCCGATTTCGCGGCCAGCCATTTGGCGGCCTTGCTCACACAGGGTCAGCATAGCGTGGTGGCGGTCTATACTCAGCCCGACCGACCGGCTGGGCGCGGAAAAAAGCTGAAGCCCGGTCCCGTAAAACAGCTGGCCGAACAACACGGCCTACCTGTTATACAACCGCTTTCTTTGAAGAACCCGGAAGACCAGCAACAGCTAAAGGCGTTTGACGCCGACTTGATGGTGGTCGTGGCCTACGGTTTGATCCTGCCGCAAGTGGTCCTCGACATGCCGCGCCTGGGTTGTATCAATGTTCACGCCTCCCTATTGCCACGCTGGCGCGGTGCTGCACCCATACACCGAGCCTTGGAGGCGGGGGATGCAAGAACGGGTGTCACCATTATGCAGATGGAAGCGGGGCTTGATACGGGGCCAATGCTACTCAAGGCTGAGTGCGCGATAGATCGCGACGACAGTGGCGGCAGTTTGCACGATAAGCTGGCGAACATCGGCTGTGAGGCCTTGCTGAAAGCACTCGATGCTCTGGCGGACAATAGTTTGAGCGGCGCAGTACAGGATGATGCCTTGAGTAACTACGCCCCTAAAATCAGCAAGGAGGAGGCGCGGCTCGACTGGTCGCGTTCCGCAACGGCGCTAGATCTTAAAATTCGTGCCTTTAACCCCTTTCCAGTCGCCTTTACTACGCTGGGTGATGCTCGGCTTAGGGTCTGGGCTGCAGAGTTGGAAATTTCGCATGCCCATCAAGCCGCTGCGGGTACTCTTTTAAAGTGCGACAGCCGGGGTATTTGGGTGGCTTGTGGTGAGGGCGCCTTAGTGCTCACTGAAATACAGTTGCCGGGTAAAAAGCGGCTGCCGGTGCAGGCGGTCTTAAATAGCCAGGCGCAGTTATTTGCCGCTGGCGTGCAACTGGGCTTGTCAGGGAGTGCTAGTGGTGCAAGTTAGGGTTGCTGCGGTCAAAGTCCTATTAGCCGTGACGCGCGATGGCGTATCCCTGAACCAGTGTCTGCCCGAATTAATGGCCCAGGTGGTCGAGCGGGATAGGCCCTTGCTGCAAGATCTTTGTTACGGCACCTTGCGCTGGTATCCCCGTTTAAACACCTTGCTCAAGGTGCTGCTGGAAAAGCCTTTCCGTTCGAAAGACCAGGATATTCATGTGCTGCTAGCGTGCGCGCTCTACCAAATCATGGTGACACGCATCCCCGATCACGCCGCCGTCAATGAAACGGTAGCGGTCATTAAAAAACTGAAAAAGCCCTGGGCCAAGGGCTTGGTGAATGGCGTGCTGCGCCGCTTTATTCGTGAGCGGGAGAGCCTTAATGCGCAATTGGCAGACAAAGGTATCTACCTACACGCCCACCCGAAATGGCTATGTAAGCGTATTGAGCAAGCGTGGCCGCAGCAGGCGAGTGCTATTTTTGCCGCCAATAATCATCCTGGGCCGATGACGCTGCGGGTTAACACGCTGCGCCAGAGTCGGGCCGAGTACCTGGAAACCTTGCAGGCGGCGGGCATTGAGGCGCAGGCAACCGCGCTCAGCGAAGACGGGGTGCAGCTCCACAAAGCCTCGGGCGTCGATGCTATCCCCGGTTTTGTCGACGGTCTACTCAGTGTCCAGGATGAGGCCGCCCAGCTCGCGGCACAATTGTTACAACTAGAGCCCGGGCAGCGGGTGCTCGATGCCTGCTGTGCGCCGGGGGGTAAAACCTGCCATATTCTGGAGCGTGAGGCTAAGCTCACTGAGCTGGTGGCTCTCGATATTGATGACTCTCGCCTAGAGCGCGTCAAAGAAAACTTTGCGCGGCTCAATGTACAGTCGACGTTGATAGCGGCAGACGCTGCCGCCACCGAGCAGTGGTGGGACGGGCAGCGCTTCGACCGCATTCTGCTCGACGCGCCCTGTTCCGCCACCGGGGTGATTCGCCGTCATCCCGACATCAAGCTACTGCGCAAGCCCGATGATATTGCCCGCCTAGCCGAACTGCAGGCAGAATTACTCGACGCCCTGTGGCCTCTGCTCAAGTCTGGGGGTAAACTGCTCTACGCCACCTGTTCGATATTGCCCGAGGAAAACGATGCCAGCATCGCCGCTTTTATCGCCAGGCAGGGTGATGCCGAAGTGCTGACTATTTCGGCAGAAATTGGCAGGCAAACACCGCTAGGGCGGCAACTGCTACCGACCATTGATGGCCACGACGGTTTTTACTATGCCCTGCTGTGCAAAGGCTGAGGCGAGCTACACGCTGCGTTGGTCGTGACAGAGAATAGCCAGCTCCAAGGCTTGTTATAAAACAAATAAGCGATAATCAAGCATGAAAATTGTGATTGTTGGGGCCGGCCAAGTGGGCGGCACCCTGGCGGAGAATTTGGCCAGTGAAGCGAACGACATTACTCTAATCGACCCGGATGAAAACCGCCTCCGCGAGTTGCAGGACAGGCTCGATATTCGCACCGTGCCGGGTTTGGGTTCCCACCCCGATGTGCTCGAATTGGCAGGTATCGAAGATGCCGACATGCTGGTCGCCGTGACCAGTAGCGATGAGGTCAATATGCTGGCCTGCCAGATCGCCTTTTCGCTGTATCGCACCCCCACCAAAATTGCCCGGGTGCGTGCCAGTGGTTACATCAACAAGGCCTATCGCGAGAAACTTTTCAACGATGCCCATGTGCCGGTTGACGTATTGATTACGCCCGAGCAAGTGGTGACCGATTATATCTGCAAGCTGGTCGAACACCCCGGAGCCTTGCAGGTGCTCGACTTTGCCGATGGCGCGGTGCAATTGATGGCCGTGCGCGCCCTGGGTGATGGCCCGATGATTGGCCACCAACTGAGTGAAATTCGCGAGCAGATGCCCGGTGTCGACGCCCGTGCTGCGGCCATTTACCGCCGGGATCGCTCCATCGTGCCCCAGGGTGATACGGTGATTGAAGAGGGCGATGAGGTGTTCTTCGTTGCCGCGCGCTCCGATATTATCAAGGTGATGAGTTTTCTGCGGCGTTCCGAAAAACCCTACCGGCGCCTGATTATTGCCGGTGGTGGCAATATCGGCTTTCGTTTGGCGAAAGCGCTAGAGGGCAGTTACAACGTCAAGGTTATTGAATACCACCTGTCGCGGGCAGAGTTTTTGGCCGAGTCGCTGGATCGGGCCGTGGTATTAAATGGCCAGGCGACCGATCGAGAATTGCTGCTCGAGGAAAACATAGAAACCACGGATGTTTTTATCGCCGTCACCAATGACGATGAGGTCAATATTATGGCCTCGTTACTGGCCAAGCGCCTCGGCGCCAGAAAGGTGATGACTTTAATCAGCAACCCGGTTTACGCGGAGTTGATGGAGGGCAGCCAAATTGATATCGCGGTGTCGCCTCAGCAGGCGACCACCAGCTCACTACTGAGTCATGTGCGTCGCGGTGATACGGTCAACGTGCACTCCCTGCGCAGAGGCGTGGCAGAGGCGCTGGAGATCGTTGCCCACGGCGATGCCAAAAGCTCGAAAGTTGTTGGCAGGGCGATCGAGACATTGACCCTGCCTGCGGGCACGACGATCGCCGCACTGGTACGTCGTGGCGAAGTGATTATCACCCACCACGATACGGTGATCGAATCCGATGACCACGTCATTGTGTTTATGATCGACAAGCGCCACACGCGGGATGTCGAAAAACTCTTTCAAGTCGGCTTTACCTTTTTCTAGGGGCTCGGTTTTCTTATGTTTATTTCAGGCCGTAGCGCCGTCTAATGCACTATTCAGTAATTGCACGTATTCTCGGTCTGCTGCTGATGCTCTTCAGCATCACCCTGCTGGTGCCCATTGTGGTGGCCGTGATTTATCAGGAGCAAACGGCGCGCGCCTTCTTTCTCGCCTTTGCGATTACCTTTTCGATAGGCACTCTGGTGTGGCTACCCAATAGTCGCAGTAGCGGCGACCTGCGCACGCGGGATGGGTTTTTAGTCACGGTGCTATTCTGGCTGATGCTCGGTCTCGGCGGGGCCCTGCCCCTGGCCTTGGTCGAGCCCTCACTATCGCTCACCGACGCGGTGTTTGAGTCCATTTCTGGTCTAACCACCACAGGCGCAACGGTGATCAGTGGTCTCGATGAGCTACCGCGCTCGATACTCTATTATCGACAACAATTACAGTGGCTGGGCGGTATCGGTATCGTGGTGATTGCGGTGGCGATTATGCCGATGCTGGGCATTGGTGGTATGCAGCTGTATCGCACCGAAACACCGGGTCCGGTCAAAGACAGTAAGCTGACACCGCGCATTACCGAGACCGCAAAGATGCTGTTTTTGATTTATGTGGTACTCACGGCGGCTTGTGGCTTGGCCTATTGGTTGGCGGGGATGAATGCCTTTGACGCTATTGGCCACAGTTTTGCGACGGTCGCGATTGGCGGCTTCTCAACCCACGACGCCAGTATGGGCTTTTTCGACAGCGCTCTAATCAACAGTGTTTGCGTGTTCTTTATGATTCTCTCAGGGCTCAATTTTGGCTTGCACTTCATGGCTTGGCACCGCAAAAGCATAGGCCCCTACCTGTTTGATTCGGAAGCTCGCCTGTATCTGGCGATGCTGTTGGTGGGTATGTTGATTGTCTGTGCGTATTTGTATTACAGCGGTTCTCACGATGCTATGTCGGGTATTAATCACGGTATTTTTCAGCTGGTGTCGATGATGACAACCACCGGTTTTACCACCGATAATTTTAGTACCTGGCCTAGCTTTGTACCCTTCCTGCTGATTTTCTTATCGTTCTTTGGCGCCTGTGCCGGGTCCACCGGTGGCGGTATAAAAGTCGGTCGGATGATGATTATCGCTAAGCAGGGCCTGAGTGAAATACAAAAACTGATTCACCCCAGCGCGGTGATTCCCATTAAGGTCAACGGCCGCATCGTGCCGGATCGCGTTATCAATTCTATTTGGGCCTTCTTCGGGGTTTATCTGGCGGTGTTTTACGGCATCGTCTTACTGCTGATGGCCTCTGGTCTCGATTACATTAGCGCTTGGTCGGCGACCACGGCATCACTCAACAATCTCGGGCCGGGCCTCGGCGCAGTGGCGGCTAATTACGGCGATATCAATGGTTTTGCGAAGTGGGTACTGTGCGGTGGCATGTTGCTGGGGCGTCTGGAAATTTTCACCTTGTTGGTGTTATTTACACCGATGTTCTGGCGCCGTTAGCCAGCAGTAACAAAGTGCTGATGCTTGTTCATTTGATGTTCGCTCCTCAAGGTATTTTTCAAAAAGCGGGTTGTTGCGTCACTTACTCGCTAGCCTCGGTGAATAGACCGGCATACTCCTGTCGCAGCAGGTGCTTCTTCACCTTTCCCGTCGCCGTCATTGGCAATTGCTCGAGAATGATCACGCGCTTGGGGCTTTCGAAACCGCTGAGGGTTTGCTTGCAGTGAGCAATAATGGCTTGTTCTTCGAGCGCGGCACCGGCCTTGCCACTCACCACAGCGATGACGGCTTCGCCCCAGTGTTTATGAGCGAGGCCGATAACACCGACATTGGCGACGCCCTCACAGGTGAGAATACAGCTCTCTACCTTTACGGAGGAGACGCTTTCACCACCGGATTTGATGGTGTCTTTTTTACGGTCGATAAAACAGAAATGTAGGTCGTCATCCAGATAGCCGATATCACCGGAGTGGTGCCAGCCAAAGGCCCGAGCTGCGCTGCTGGCCTGCGAGTTTTTGTAGTAGGCGAGCATAACTTGGGGGCTGCGCCACACGACTTCACCAATCTCACCGGTTTGTAAGATGTTGCCAGCGTTGTCCATAATCGCTTGGTCGCTGGTGATCGAGCCATTGCCCCAGATATTACCCTCCTTAAGTACCCCCTGGGTGGCCGCCATCATCGTGGCGAGACCGCTAGTTTCCGTCTGTCCGGAGCCGGTGCTAAAGGGGCAGGCGAAGGCCTTGTGCAGTTTATTCAACGTTTCTGTATCCATAGGTGCCATGCCGTACATCCCCAATTGCAAGCTGGAATAGTCGTGCTTATCGAGTTCTGGGCAATCCAGCATGGCCTTCCACATCAATGGCAGGAGGATGGTGAACTTTAGCTCTTCCGACTCAATCAGGGCGAGTAGCGGCGCGGCTTCAAAGTCGTGCTGCAGTACTATTTTACTGCCTAGGTGTAGCGCCACTAAGGCAAACAGTTGTGCGGCGATGTGGAAGAGTGGCAATACGGCGGGGTGGCAGATGGAGTCTTTATTGGCGCCAATACTGATGACGGTGTTGAGCGTAGCGATGTAGAGATTTTTGTGGGACAGCATTACGCCCTTGGGGCGGGCGGTGGTGCCGCTGGTGTAGATGATTTCGGCGACATCGTCGTCTGTGATAATGATGTCTTCAATTTCACTGCTGTCCTGCCCCGCGTGCAGTTCCTCGAAAGCGACAACACTGCCGGTCGCTGCGCCAGCCAAGCTAATCGCTAGAAAGTGGTGATCAATCTTGGCGCTGATCCGCTCAACTAAGGGTTGTAAGGCGGTATCGGCAAAAATAGCGACACTACCGGAGTGCTCAATGTTGTATTCAATATCCGTCGGGCTTTGTCCATAGTTAATGGGTACCGCGATAAAGCCGCCCTTAAAACAAGCCAGTAGCGTGGTGATCATTTGGTGGGTATTGGCACCGAGAATAGCGACGCGGTCGCCCTGCTTGATGTCTCGGCTGCGCAGGCCCCTCACCACTTGATTGACCGATTGGTTTAAGTGTCGGTAGTTGGTAGCAATGCGCTCGCCATCGATGAATTCGACGAGAGCTTCACACTGTCCATGGCTAGTGGCGCGGCGCCGTAGTGCGTCGCCCATGGCGATACGCCGGATTAAGTTGACTTCAAGTGCGGTATCCACAATGAGGTTCTGCTTTACCTGTGAAAGGTTGGCCTGAGTTCAGTCTAGGTTATTTTTTCCAAGGCTTCATGGTTTTCTAAAGCTTGTCGCTACCGCCCTCGGCCAGCCAGCGGGCGCAATCGGGGCTCAGGGCCCGCTCGACAGCCGCCTCGGCCTCTTGCAGTTCTTGCGCCGTCAGTACATCGCGCCAGCGGCCATTGGTGCCCTTATTCACAAAGGCCTTGGCACCGCCAGCGAAAATCTTATCGACCCCGGGTAGCAGCTCAACCGCATTGTTTTTCATATTGTCAAAGGTGGCCTGTTCGACCAAGTTGGGCCACAGGGCTTCATCCACGCTGATGCCAAGAAAGTCCGCCACCTTGCGCATTTCCCCCTCGAGGTCATTGAGCAGGTCGCTAAAGTGCACCAGATAAATATTCGGCAGGTGGCGATAATCCCACCATGACTGGATAAAACTCAGGTGCGACCAGAAGGGGTAGCCGTCTGTTTCCCATTCAAAGTTACCCTTATTGATCCAGTCGTGCCAAAGGCTATGTATATCGTCGTACAGCGGCGGGAATTCCTCGCCGACCCGGCCGGGGGTGTTGTTCAACGCAGCCATAAAGCCCTCGGTATAGTTGGATGCATGGTTCCATAGCGACATGAAAACATCGCGTACATCGCGGCCAATCACCAGGTATTTCATTTCGGGATAATAGGGTAGGGCATTGAGGGGCGAGTGGGTTTTTAGAAAGCGCCGGTGAGTTTGCGCCTCAATGGAGGCAAGGGTTTCATCCAGTGGACTAAGACGCATATCGAGCCAGATCGACATATCGTGAAAGGACTCGGCCGGCGGCTTGTCCTGGAATAACAGCAGCGAAACGATGCGCTGCATCCAGGTGGTGCCGCTCTTCATCGAGGTGCAAACCAGGATATCGTCTTCGCGCACCTTGAAGTTATCCCAGCGGGTACTGTCGAGATGGTGGTTTTGGT
>MAAT01000017.1 GCA_002162815.1 Gammaproteobacteria bacterium 53_120_T64
TGCCGATGCCGATGCCGATGCCGATGCCGATGCCGATGCCGATGCCGATGCCGATGCCGATGCCGATGCCGATGCCGATGCCGATGCCGATGATGGTAGTGCCATTCTGCTCGTCACAAACAACACACTATTGAATAAATCGCTATTACAGGCGCTGATCAGCCAGCAAGTACTGACGTCTCAGGCCTTCAGCACACTGGCTAAGCAGCGAGGTGAGGCGACGTTTAACTACCTCACCGGCAAGGGTGGCTCGGGCCTAAACTTAAACCCTGAGCGTATCCTCAGAAAAGAGGACAGCCTTATGCTACCTACCGATGCCCAGGCCATTGCCTGCCCGCTTACCTTGTCGGCCCTGTAAACAAATACCCGCAAATGTCGACCTATCCATCAGATGGCAAAATCTACATGACGACACCCGCCTCTGCCCCTATAATCGCGCCCAAGGACTGCGCTAACATTCGGCGCGACACCATGACCACAGAAGCCCAGCTTAATCCTGGAACCGTATATGGCCATTAATAACCCACTCTACAGAATCCTCGGCCGCTCGCCGATTAAACCCATGCAGCAACATATGGGCGAAGTAGTCGCCTGTGTGAAATTGCTGGTGAGCTTTTTCCAGGCCTCTAACAGCGGTGACTGGCAACAGGCGAGTCGCGTTTACGACCAAATTTGTGCCGGTGAACGGCAAGCCGACGAGCTGAAAAAACAGATTCGCCTGCACCTGCCAAATAGTCTCTTTATGCCGATGCCACGCACCGACCTACTCGATTTGGTCACCACGCAAGACCGCATCGCCAATGGCGCGCGCGATATTGCCGGTTTAATGCTGGGCCGCAATATGGTCATTCCAACGTCGCTGCAGGACTGTGGCATGGACTTTCTGAAAACCGCGATCGCCGCCACCGAGCAGGCCTTTGTCGCCATTAACGAACTCGACGAATTACTCGAGACCGGCTTTGGTGATCGCGAAGTCAGCTTTATTGCCACCTTGATCGAAGCCCTCGATGAACTCGAGCACCAAAATGACCAACTGGAGCAGGACCTCCGGAAACAGCTGTTTGCACTGGAAGCCAGCCTACCCCCCGTCGATGTGATGTTTCTCTACAAAATCATCGACACCGTCGGCGAAATGGCCGATAACGCCGAGCGTGTTGGCGCTCGACTGCAATTATTACTGGCCCGCTAAGCTCGGGCTTTTACGCTTTCCTCCCCACTCCTTAATTTCTCTGATTAATTAGCCCTATGACAATTATTGCCGAACACGGATATTTGCTCCTTTCACTCGCCTGCGTTTTTGGCTTCTTTATGGCCTGGGGCATTGGTGCCAACGACGTTGCCAATGCCATGGGCACCTCGGTCGGCTCCCGCGCCCTGACCGTTAAGCAGGCGATTATGATCGCCATGCTGTTCGAGTTTCTCGGCGCCTACCTAGCCGGCGGTGAGGTTACCGCGACCATTCGCAAGGGTATTATCGATACCGCCTCGGTGGCGGAGCAACCGGAATTACTGGTCTTCGGCATGCTCGCGGCCCTATTGGCCGCCGGCACCTGGCTGCTGATTGCCAGTATCAAGGGCTGGCCGGTGTCCACCACCCACACCATTGTCGGCGCCATTGTCGGCTTCGCCGCCGTTGGCATCTCGGTCGATGCGGTGCACTGGCCCAAGGTCGGCAAGATCGTCGCCAGTTGGGTGGTGTCCCCGGTACTGGCTGGGGTGATTTCCTACTCCCTGTTCAAAAGTGTCCAAACGCTGATCCTCAACCACAGCGACCCCTTCGCCCGCGCCAAGCGCTTTATCCCCTTCTATATGTTCGCCGTTGGTTTCCTGATGTCGATGGTCACCATGCTGAAGGGCCTGAAGCATGTCTTTAAAGACCAAGGGGTACACCTGAGCTTTGGTGAATCCGCCCTCTATGCCGCCGGTGCCGGCCTTGTCGTCACCCTAATTGGCTCCTATTTTCTTCGCCGTATTAAAGAAGACCCCCAGCTCGATGCCAACGACCGCTTCGCCAGTGTCGAGCGTGTGTTCGCGGTACTGATGGTTTTTACCGCCTGCAGTATGGCCTTTGCCCACGGCTCCAACGATGTTGCCAATGCCGTCGGCCCACTGGCCGCTATTGTCGGCATCGTTCAGAGCGGCTCGATCGCGGCAAAAACCATAATGCCAAGCTGGATTTTACTGCTCGGTGGCGCCGGTATTATTCTCGGCCTCGCCACCTACGGCTTTAAAGTGATGGCCACCATCGGCCAGAAAATCACCGTCCTCACCCCCAGCCGGGGCTTTGCCGCCGAGCTGGGTGCCGCCGCAACAGTGGTGTTCGCCTCGGCCACCGGACTGCCGATTTCCACCACTCACACCCTGGTCGGTGCCGTACTCGGTGTCGGCTTTGCCCGCGGTATTGCCGCCATCAATTTGCGCGTGGTGGGTACTATCTTTATGTCTTGGCTGGTGACACTACCTGCCGGTGCCGGTTTGTCGATTGTCTTCTTCTTTATTCTCAAGGGTATCTTTATCAGCTAATAAATAGCCCGCTGAAACAAAAAAACCGCAGCCTTCACTGCGGTTTTTTATTATCGAGACATTCTGCTTTGCCCCGACTTCTGCGCTAACGCTACGCTCTACTCCCCGGCCTTTTTCAAGGTAATAGCCCAGGTACCATCGCCATCTTTTCGGGCAGAGTGCTGAATGTTCACAAACAGGGTGCCCGGATCACGACCGAAGTAAATACCGCTACCCTCGGCACCAGGATCAGTTAACGAGGCAAACAGGTGCAGACCATCGGCCCTACCGTCACCATTATTATCTTTATCGGCAATCCAAATATCCGATGGCTTATTGTCCTCAATCAGCATCAGATGGCCATCGGGGGTGGCCGCCAGATTATCGACATTATCAAGACCTGTTTGGAAACCGGCAGCACCGGGCACACCGATTTCAATCGGCGCATTGAGGCCCGGCTGAATAAAGGTACTAACCACCATTGTCTTTAAGTTAATCGCCAATACCCGACCGTCAAAGACCTCTTTACCACTCACACCCGGCGGCCCCTCGGTGATGGCAACGTACAGTACATCGTCAATAATTTCCAAATCTTCCGGGCGCTGGTAGCTCGCACCCCCCATTTTCGAACCCGCCCACCGCGCATTGCTCGGCTCGATAGGCCCCAACCAGCGCCCCTGCCCAGTATTGTATTCAGCCCCGGAAACCGCCAGTACAAAAAGCTCACCGCTACTCAGCTCACCCCACTTATCGGGCACAAAGCGGTATATACCGCCACCACAGGGCAAACTCCCATCGGGGCAGGCCTCGGTTAAGCCCCGGTGCTCGTCAACCAGATACACGGCACCAGCGGGGCCAACGGCAACACCCTCGTGCGCCATCCGTCCCGCTGCGGGGTGATCGCGTACCGTCCCCTTCGTCAGATCTTCGGGGTCGAGGCTGATTTCCAGTAGCCGCCCGCCGGCCGTTTCCTCCACCACCAGCAAGGTGCCCCAGGGAGTCCAACGAATGCCGTCGAGGGCCTGATAACTGGGGTCTTGCGCCAAGATAGAGACGGCACCGGTCTGCAAGTCGACTACCGACACCGCGCCACCCGGATAGCGGCTACAGAGTGGGTAAACCGCCCATATCGCTCCACAGCGCACCTCGTGAGTGCGGTATAAGTAGCGGCCCGCCAGGGGCCCGCTTTCATTCACCGCGTTCATGTCGTACCAGTCGCTGACACCTCCGGGATAAATATTCAGGGCCTGTTCATCGGAGACGAGGGACTGGCGAAAACCCTCGGGGATCAGCCACGGTGCCGCCGGGTCCCAATGTTTACTGTTGGCCGATGCGGCTAGCGGCTTAAAATGGGCAAAGCCCGTTGCCGGGCCATCGGCGAAAGTCGAGGCCCCCGGCGACAGAAGTGTCATTAATAATAAAGTTGTGCGCCAAACAGGCATCAATTATCTCCAACAGGACTGTGTTTTTAAGGCCAGCGCCCTTCACTCAGCCGGATACTGGGGCTACGAGTCATCGTCTGGCAGTGAGTGATAGTGATAACGGCCATGAAACCTCATGTACGCCGGGAATAGCAGCCCCAACAACGGTAGCTGACCTGCTGTGCTGTTGAAATCCATCGAGGGGCTGGTTAGCTCTGCACTCAGAATGAGCGCGTCGGGCTAGTCACTTACAGCGAGTGGCTTCGTTGTCGTAACGGCGTTGTCGTCGCTTAGGGTAACGCCGCCATTTTTGTTTCTAGCCAGTCGATAGCCTGGCCCTTGTCGAAGAAGATATCGATTTTTTTCTCCTCCCCCTCAGACATCGCCTTGATCTGCTCGGTGCCCATTTCACCGAAACGGTCGTAAACCAAAACGGCGGTCGCTGTGGCCTCCTTGAGTGTTCCGATCACTACCTGAGCCTCAAAGCTCACGGAATAGGCATTCACTTTATTGACCAATATGGCAAAAACGTTACCCATCATCTCTATCATGCTGCGATCAAGCTCCTCGACCATGGCTAGGTTGATTTCTATGCCATGATCGGGCGTCACCTCAATAACCCTATTGGGCAATGCCCTTAATACGCAAAACGACAAACGGCGTTCACTCTCCCCACCCATCTACAAACTCCCTTTTATTGGCCAGCACCGCAGTGCTAGCGCACCGACTCCTGATATTCATCCCTATCACTGAGCTCGTTAAAAACCGCCTCATCCAGCAAGCCCTCACTGCGCGCCACCACACTCGACACCATACAGTCACCGGTAACATTGACCGCCGTACGCATCATATCGAGCAGACGATCGACGCCAATAATCAAGGCAATCCCCTCAACCGGCAAGCCCACCTGTTGTAACACTAAAGATAGGGTTATTAATCCTACACCAGGTACACCCGCCGTGCCAATGGAGGCCAAAGTCGCGGTTAACACCACCGCCACATAACCACCGAGGCCAATATCAATATTAAAGGCCTGGGCGATAAACACCGTCGCCACACCCTGCATGATCGCGGTGCCGTCCATATTAATGGTCGCCCCCAAGGGCACGGTAAAGGAGGCAATGGAGTTATCAATACCAAGACGCTTTTCGGCGACATTCATGGTCACCGGCATGGTGGCACTACTCGACGAGGTGCTGAAGGCAAATAAGACCGCCGGGCGCACATTCTTCAACAGAGCCCAGGGGCTCAGTCGCGTCAGCAGCTTAAACATCGTGGTGTAGACCCCAAGGCCATGGAGCAGTAACACCAGGGCGACGGTAAAGAAGTACTTCGCCAGATCGAGAATCGCCGCTAAGCCCAGCTCGCTAAACAACTTCGCCAATAAACAAAAAACACCGTAGGGGGCGAGGTGCATTAGCAGTGAGACCATGGTCATCACCACCTCGTTAAAGCTCTGGAAAAAGCTCAGTACCTCTTTGCCCCTATCGCCACTGTGGCTAACCGCGACGCCCATCAAAATAGCAAAGACAATCACCTGCAGCATATTGCCCTCGGCCATGGCCTTGACCGGATTGGTGGGGAAAATGTTGATCAGCACCTCTTTCACCGAGGGTGCGGGCTTGGGGGTATAGCTCGTCGCCGTACTCATATCGATGCCCAGCCCCGGATTGATCAGGTTGGCTAAGAGCAGCGCCAAGGTCACGGCGATGGCCGTAGTGAACATATACAGGCCCAGGGTCTTGCCCGCCATGCGCCCCATACTGGCATTCGCGCCCATGGCGGAGGAGCCACACACCAGCGAGACAAAAACCAGCGGCACCACCAGTAATTTCAGTGAGGCGATAAAGATTTTACCGACCACATCGAAGACCGAGTTCACCAGCCAAGCGGAGAGGTTGGCAATGAAGCTGCCCTCTGCCGCTGACATCGTATTAAGAATGGCGCCCAGTGCCACGCCCAGCACCATGGCCAATAAAATTTTAGTCGACAGTGTCATCGTATTTTCCAGAACAATTAATAGAGTATTTTTTATCTTGCCGAGCAACTTACCTGCGCGCGCCGCGCATTGCCAGAATTTGTTCTCTCAGGGCCGGCGCCGATAACTCGGCGGGCGGCACCGGCTGCCCGCCCACAAGCGCAATGCGACTCCAGACCCGGTGGAACGGGCTTTTAAACACACCGGGGCCACTGTGACTAAAAAAACCACCCCATAAACCCTGCAGCGCGAGGGGAATCACCGGCGCCGGGCTGCGCTGAATAATGCGCTCGATACCGGCGCGAAATTCATTCATGTCGCCGTCTTGCGTCAACTTCCCCTCGGGGAAGATGCACAGTAAATCGCCCCGCTCGAGGCCCTCGGCTATCGCATCCAGCGCCGCCGTGTACACCGCCTCATCCTCTTTCGGTGAGCAAATGGGAATGGCACCACCGGTGCGAAAAATAAAGTTGAGTACGGGAATCTCAAAAATCGGCCGATACATAATGAAGCGGATCGGCCTGCGCACCGCACCGGCAATCAGCAGCGCGTCGACATAGCTGACGTGGTTGCAGGCAATCAGCGCCGCCCCCTTGTCGGGCACATTTTCCAGGCCCTGATGACTGACCCGGTATAGGCTATGACTGAGCAGCCAAATCATAAAACGCATGGTGAACTCGGGCACCTGATAAAAAATAAACACACCAACGGCGATATTCATCAGCGCAATCAGCAGATAGAAGGTGGGAATGCCGATATCGATCAGTCCCAAAAAGAAGATACCCAATAGGCTCGACAGCACCATGAAAAAGGCATTGAGAATATTATTAAAGGCAATAATCCGCGCCCGCGTCGCCTCCTCCGTACGCATCTGCACCATCGCGTAAAGCGGCACAATATAGAAACCACCAAACAGACCGATCAAGGCCAGATCAAACAAAATGCGTATAGCCCCCGGCTGGGCGAAAAAACCCAGGGCACCCACCGTCGCCGTACCACCATAGCTCTGCCCCGCGAGAAACAGGTCGATGCCAAACAGGCTGATGCCCAGCGCACCAAAGGGCACCAGGCCGATTTCAATTTTATGACCACTCATGCGCTCACACAGCAGCGAGCCGATGGCGATGCCGACGGTAAAGGCACTCAATAGTAGGGCGATAAGGCCCGGCTCACCGTGCAGGGTGGTGACGGAAAAATTCGGTATCTGAGTCAGGTAACTGGCGCCGATTAGCCAAAACCAGGAGATGCCCATAATCGCCAGTAGCACCTCGCGCTTTTCACGGGCCAGATGGTAGAGCTTGCGGCCCTCGCGCAGGGGGTTGAAATCGATGTTCAAGGTCGCTGCCTTGGCCTCGGCAGGGGGCACCTGGCGACTACTCAACCAACCGACGATGGCGACCGTGACCACAATCGCACCCACCAGCAAGGCGGGGTGCTCAAGCCCGGCCAGTAAGCTGCCGGCAATGGTACCGATCAAAATCGCCACAAAGGTGCCCATTTCAATCTGTGCATTGCCACCAATCAGCTCGTCGCGGCGCAAATGCTGGGGGATAATCGCGTATTTCACCGGTCCGAAAAAGGCCGACTGGGTACCCATGGCAAATAACACCGCCATCATCAGCCAAATCTCGTTATACCAGAGGGCCGCGACACCACCGAGCATAATGAAAATCTCCGCCAATTTAATACGGCGAATAATCAATGACTTTTCGTACTTATCCGCCAACTGCCCGGCCAGGGCCGAGAACAGAAAGAAGGGAATAATAAACAGCCCGGCCGCCATATTCACCAAGGTGTTGGTCTCAGAGCCATTGGCGGCAATACCGCTGCTCACCAAAATTACTAACAGGGCATTTTTAAACAGGTTGTCGTTCAGCGCGCCAAAAAACTGCGTCAAAAAAAACGGCAGAAAGCGCCGCGACTTGAGCAGGGTGAATTGGCTTTTCTGCTCGGGTACTGGCTTTGCGAGCTTATCAATTTCCGTCATTGCTTCCTCTTACTGAGCCGTGGCTCGCATTATTCTTTGGACACATTAGCGATGACATATTTCTGTCATCTTTTTGACATAGCCTATGCCTATATTATCACTAGCTTGCAGCCATACCCCCTATGTCAACACCGTCTATTTCAGCCAACACATTACAAACACAGCTTAATGACATTATTGAGCAGGGCGAACTACTAGCATTATTTCAACCCATCGTCGCTTTAAGTAAACAAGAAATCTACGGCTACGAGGCTCTTATTCGAGGGCCATCGGACTCGCCTCTGCACGCACCGATCAATTTATTTGCCGCGGCAGAGCGATATGGTCGCCTCAATGAACTTGACCACCTCTGTCGAAAAATATTGATTAAGCAATTTGCACAATTGAAATTGCCCGGCCGTCTATTTCTCAACATAAACCCTTCCGTGCTGATGTCACCCAACTTCAAGAGTGGCCTCACCAGCCAGTTTCTCAATACCTGTGGGCTTGATCCAAACCGGGTCGTTATTGAAATTACCGAAACCCAACCGATTGAAGAATACCATTTGATCCGCAACGCCATTGAGCACTACCGTAAAGAAGGCTTTATTATTGCGATTGATGACCTTGGCGCTGGTTATTCAGGGCTCAAGCTATGGTCAGAAATGCAACCCGATTTCGTCAAAATTGATCGTCACTTCATCAGTGGTGTCGACACAGATAAAGTAAAGCGGCAGTTTATCCATTCCATCATTGAAATGAGTCGAACACTGGGCTGCCACGTCATCGCAGAGGGCGTTGAAACAAAAGCAGAATACACAAGCCTACGCAAACTTGGTGCCGAGTTTTCTCAAGGCTATTATTTTGCCAGACCAAGCGCTGAACCCAAGACCCTGATAGAGCCTAAGTTATTTCGCACAGAAGAAGAGCGAGCGACGAATGTCACGAAAAGTACTGCGGCCTGTTTACTCCAGTACAAGCCCTGTATAGCGGCCACCTGCAGTGTCCGCAAGGCCGCCGAAATATTCATGCGCAGCCCCACACTGAATACCATTGCCGTTGTCCTTAATGAACGGCCCATCGGGCTTTTAGTACGCAATCAATTAATGGATTTATATGCCCACCGTTTTGGGTCCGCGCTGTACAGTAAAAAACCGGTACATCATTTTATCGAAAAAAATTACCTCAGTTTTGAAAGTCACACGCCGCTTGAAATTATAAGCAAACGCTTAACCAAGGCACTCGACGTCCATCTTGATGACTTTATACTCGTCGAAAAAGGCTACTACAAAGGCATGGGCACGCTACTGGATTTACTCCAAGCCATAACTCAGCAACAACTTGAATTAGCACGCTATGCCAATCCACTGACCATGCTGCCAGGCAATGTACCCATTATGCGTGAGTTACAAGGTCGCCTGGATACCCGGCAAGCCTTTGTCGCAGCCTACTGCGATCTCGACCACTTCAAGCCCTATAACGACAGCTATGGCTATACCAAGGGCGATGAAGTAATCCTGATGTTTAGTGATATCCTGCGCCGCAATGTTTGCAACAAAAATGACTTTATCGGCCACATCGGCGGCGACGATTTCATTCTCTTTTTCAGTGGTGAGGACTGGGAAACGTGTTGCAATGAGATACTTAGCGAATTCTCTGCAGAAATACCTCACTGCTACAACGTCGAGGATCGCCATAATAAATGCGTTATCGCCAAGGGGCGCGACAATCAAGATCGCTGCTTCCCACACATCAGCCTGTCCATCGGCAGTGTTAGACTGAGCGCCACTGACTTTCCACAAACCAGTGACGCCATTAGCAAAGCCGTGACGGATGCCAAGGCCATGGCGAAACGAAAAACAGGCAACGCTCATATTATTTGCTCGCCTCCCGCACTTGGGCATGCATCTATCAATTTACAGCATGCTATTAATGGCTAATAGCAATCTCCTCTTCTATCCGCTACTGCAGACATCCTTATCGAAACAAAAGTAAGAGACTCATCAGGACATACTTGCCGGCTCTGCGACTATCTCGAGCGGCGCGACAGGGCCAAGCCCTAGCAGCCAATTGGATGGGCGTCTTGCTCGTGTTATTCACAGTCTGAAACATTTATAGCAAGCCCGATCAGTCCTGCACTAAGCGCGGACAGCAGGGTGACTAGCGCTAAGTTGCTGTTTGCAGAAGCCTCGTCAGCAATACCTCGCCCGGCCAGTGCTATACCTCCTCGCTGACAACCCTGCGTCAAGCAGCTTATCAGCCGCCATGCCAGGAATAGCAAGCCAATACCTCACCATCGCCAGCAACAACATTCACGTCAGTTCAGCTCGTTCGCCCGCCAACCTCGGTCATTACAGAAGTGGGGCTGTCCATGTTGTTTCACTCCAGGCGGTAGATCAGCAATCAAGCTAGCACTGAGGGCTAGAAGGGACAGGGACTAAAGCCTTTCAGCGTTTCACCGCTCACCGGATGCTCGAATTCAAGGCGCTCGGCGTGCAGCATTAAACGCGGGGCCATGCCAAAAGCCTCGTCACTGGCGTAGAGGTCACAACCCAAAATGCCATGGCCAATTTCGCCACTGTGAATACGCAATTGGTGGGTGCGGCCGGTGGCCGGGGTAAATATCACCCGTGTGGCAAAGGGCTTTGTAAGGCGCTCCAGCACTCGGTAATGACTCTGGGCGGGCTTACCACTGGCATAGCAAATTTTCTGCAGGGGGAAATTGATACGGTTTTTGGCGATCGGTAAATCAATCTCGCCACTGTCTTCGGCGAGGTGGCCGTGCAAGAGGGCCATATAACTTTTGGCCACAGTGCGCTCTTGAAACTGCCGCGTAAGATGGCCATTCACCACTTTATTCAAGGCCACAATCATCAAACCGGAGGTGCCAAAGTCAAGCCGGTGAGCCAGTGTCGCCGTGGGAAAGTCTTGCACCAGACGCCAGTGCACTGAATCTTTGTTGAGGGGGTGCTGCCCCGACAAGCTGAGTAAAGCGCTGGGCTTGTTGATCAACAGTAAATGCTCGTCTTGATAGACAATGTCTATCTGTTCCGTGCACAGGGGGACGATGAAGGGCTCGGTCTGGGGCTGCATATTCACGCTTTTAGCTGGGTCTAGAGCGCGATTTTACAACAATACTACCTGCGTTAATGCCCGACAACATTCGCTAGTTGAGGATGCCCCTCGGTCAAGCGCAATCGCATATCGCTTGACCGAGGGCTAACGATGAAGGAGATCAAAAGCCATGCCGATGGCTCCGCCCCCTAGCCCAATGCTGGTGCTGGATTAATAAGAGTAGAAATAGCGCCCGCTACTTGCCCTAGCATGCAGAGCTGGCGCAAAGAAACCGGACAGTGAAAATGGAGTTTGATCCTAGTTCTTATATTTCTGGTGAATTGTCGCCACCAGCCACCTTCAATTCAGCTCGTTCGCCCCCCAATCGCAGCCATCACACAAATGTGAGTGACCATGTTGCTTCAGTACTTCTACCATAAACTGATACCAGATCTTATTCGGCTGCCAGATGGAATCGAGATCGCGCTTAGCTTCGCCCATTGGCACGCCCGCGTAGATCACCCGGTACAAAAAACTAAAGCTCGAGGCACGCTTATTGATTTGGCAGTGCAGTAAGGTTTTCTGCTTCTTATTGTTTTTCATCACGGCGGAAAAATTGTCAAAATCACGTCGTGTCGGTCGCTCCAGATCGACAGGAATATGCAGATAATCCATGCCCAGAGATTTCACCACATGGTCCTCTATCTCGATCGCCGTCTTGCTATTGCTGAAAGCCAAATAAATAACCCGCTTAAAACCGGCATTGGCGACATCTTCCAACTGCTCGGCACTGGGCTGCCCCGAACTGGCGAAGTAGGAGGAGTATTGCAAATAATTATTGATCGCCGATAGCTCACCCGCTTGCAGAGGGTAGACCTTAGAGCAAAGCAGTAATAGCAAGGCACAAAGGACTGTGGCGCGTTTCATGGCAATCTCCTTTTGCGAATCAACTAAGGATTAAGCCTAGGCAAATTATCGCCAACTTTCAAACAGCGAGACCTCATCCGCCAAAGGAATAAAAGCGTCTGCCGCCACAAATATTGCCACCACCGAAGCAGTCCTGCAGCGAACGCCATGACACGGGCGTTAAAGGCCTCGGCCTTAGCTCAATGGCTTCAGTTAGGGTGGCTGGCGATACTATCGCCGACAGCAATACTGCCAGTGCTGATAATCTCTGCACTGAGCCCGGTTTTATTCGCCAAAGACGGCATTAGTTCAGCCGCCAGCAAATTCTCTAGATGGGCACAAGGTTCACACAAGCTGATGCCTCTGAGGCGAATATCGCCCAGCATAAACTCTTTACCGACAAGCTCATTGAGGCGAGCACCGCGAGTGACAATATCTCGACGAAAATCTCTATAGCTAAAGCTAAAGCCATAGCTCTTATTGAAGAGATCGATCTCCTCGGACTCAATAAGTGTCAATTCTTTAGCCGGAAGCCCGGAAAGATTATCAGAGTAGCCCGCCATTTTTTTATAATAACTATCGCCAACAATACCCTTGCCCGCCACTAACTCGGCGGCTTGCAGTTTTTGTGGTGCCGAGACACCACTCTTAGCAATATGGATCTCCAATATACTGCTCATAACTCTCCTCCTTGAGTATTACTATTTCATCGATCAATACCTTTAGGGGTGATAGTACAGGTTTTTTAGGCGTATTTTATTTGCTAGGGTCGCTCTCGATTTTCGCTAGAATGACCCAAGCCCCGATTCAAAAATCAAGCACACCCGGATCGATTGAAACCGGGGGATGCTTGATTGCACGACTTCAGAGCTATTTGTCCTGTTACGCACTGTACTCTGCGGCCAGCAATGAATAGACAGCATGGTTTACATATTTTGAGTAAAGCCATTCGCATTGCCTTAGTGTTGCTTCATAAGTGAACCCAAGCCGCTCTGGGATGGCGCGGCTCTTAATATTACCTTCGGCGCAATGCATCTCGATTTTATTAAGATTAAGCTCACCAAAACCAATTTTTAAAAGCTCTTTGGCAGCCTCGGTGATAATGCCTTTACCTGTGTGATTTTGAGCCAGCCAATACCCAATAGAGCCTGATCTATGCTGCTTGTTTATTGTATGGAAACCAACGACACCACAAATAACACCTTCGTACAGTATTGAAAAATTTGGCGCACCACCCGAGGATGAGGCCTTAATTGTGGACTCAATAAACTTCACGGTGTCATCACTGGATTTTATTTGATCAAGCCACGGAAGCCACTCCTTTAAGTATTCTCGATTGGTTTCCGTCAGATCATACAGCTCCTGGGCATGATCTAGCTTAAGCTGTTCCATTGCGACGTCAGAGTTCACTCGAACTTCCATTCTTCGTGATGCTTAACGCTTTTGGAAGGGGAAAATTGTTAGATGTCTTATTTTTCAAACCACAGCTCCTTATCATTATGTTTTTTATAATGTTCGAATTTTTCCAGATCTGGAAGCCCGTCTCCGCCATGTGCTGAGGGAATTAACCGGCCAGAAACATCCCAAAACCCACGATGGCAGGGATCTATTAGCCCTTTGTAGCCATATGCCTCTGTAGCTTTAACCATGCAGCCCATATGCGTACTTAATGGTACATACACAAAGTATTCTGGCATACCATTCAGCGTGTAATCAGGGCCATTAGCAACATCATTTAGTGAAACCAAATACTTAGCAGTTTTATAGTCTGGTTTATAAATCGTTACCAGTTTGCCGCGAACCTCGATGATTTTGGATCCACCATCAGGAATTTTTGAGATATCAACAGGGACAACTTGCATGCTTTTGGGGTTCGGTGACCAACTGGAGATAAAAGGAACGCTGGCGAGCAGAATTCCTGCTGCCATTACGGTGGAAACACATATTGTTAAGAACTGCTTCCTAGTCATGGTTGCCATCTAACACCCCAAGGCAACCAAGTAGAGTCAGATACCGTCTTAACAATCAAGTAAAATTCACATCAAATGGCTCGCCATTTTTTAAAACGCCATAGATTAGGTGAACTAACTTACGCATAGCGGCACCCACAATCAGCATCTT
>MAAT01000021.1 GCA_002162815.1 Gammaproteobacteria bacterium 53_120_T64
CGTCACCGGTACTTCGGCGGTGGGGATTAAATAAAATTCATTGTCGGCGCGCAGCTTAAACAGGTCCTCTTCAAACTTCGGCAATTGACCGGTGCCGTAGAGGGACTCACTGTTCACAATAAAAGGTACATGGACCTCGTTGTAGCCATTGTCCACCGTATGAGTGTTGAGCATAAACTGGATTAAAGCCCGGTGTAATTGCGCTAGCTGGCCGTGCATCACCGCAAAGCGTGAGCCGGTGATTTTTGCCGCCACATCAAAATCAAGCAGACCCAGCTTATCGCCCAAATCGACGTGATCCTGGATTGGGAAAGCAAAGCGACGCGCTTCGCCCCAGCGATTAATTTCAACGTTGTCGTCTTCTGTTTTACCGGCGGGCACCTCGGCATCGGGAATATTGGGGATGCCACTGAGCAGGGTTTCAAGCTCAAGCTGCACACCTTGCAGACTCTTTTCCGCCACCTCGAGATCACTTTTTAACTGATCCACTTCAGCCAGCAGCGGGGCAATATCTTCACCGGCGGCCTTGGCTTTACCAATGTTTTTGGAGCGACTATTGCGCTCGGCCTGCAGGGCCTCGGCATTAATTTGCAGGGATTTACGCTGGTTTTCAAGGGCTGCTATGGCGGCGACATCGAGAGTAAAGCCACGGACTTGGAGTTGTTCGGCAACGCGCTCGGGTTCAGAGCGGACGGTTTTCGGGTCGAGCATGACGGGGTTTTCCTGAGTTTAAATCAACAGTTTTAGATCAACAGTTTAAATCGACGGTATAAATCGAACAGCTAAATAAGGCGTGTAAGCGCAAGCCCGGTGAGCGTGCCGCCAAGGCATAGAAACAAGGTCAGCACGACATACAACAGCGCCAGCGCAAGGTGACCATTTTGCCACAAAGCCAGGGCGTCGAGGGAGAAAGTCGAGTAGGTGGTAAAGGCACCGAGAAAACCGATCATCGCCAGCTCGCGCCACTGGCCGCTGAGCAGGGACTTTTCAACAATGATGACATACAACACGCCCATCAGTAGTGAGCCCAGGACATTCACCACTAGGGTCGAGAGAGGGAAACGGCTGCCCTCGACCGGAAAAAGCACGGCGCCAACACCGTAGCGCCCCATCGCACCCAAGGCACCACCGAGGGCCACGGCTAACCAGGGCACGGCGGTTTGCCCTTATCGCCATAGCGCTGAATCGAACTGGCCTTATTCAAATGGCGCAAATGGCGCAGCTTCTCGGCAATTTTTAATTCCAGGCCACGCTCGACGGGCTGATAATACTGCTTGTCCTGCAGGGCTTCGGGAAAATAGTTTTCGCCTGCGGCAAAGCCCTCCGGTTCATCGTGGGCGTAGCGGTACTCGGCACCGTAGTCTTGCTCCTTCATCAGCTTGGTGGGCGCATTGCGCAAATGCAGGGGCACCTCGTGACTGGGCATGGAACGGACATCTTTCACCACCGCATTAAACGCGCTGTACAGGGCGTTGCTCTTGGCGGCGGCCGCCATATAGGCGATGGCCTGAGCGATGGCTAGTTCACCCTCGGGGCTGCCGAGGCGCTCCTGCACCTCCCAGGCGTCGAGGGCGATGCGCAGGGCGCGGGGATCGGCATTGCCGATGTCTTCACTGGCCATACGTACCACGCGGCGCGCGATGTACAGCGGGTCACAACCGCCGTCGATCATTCGCGCATACCAGTACAGTGCGCCATCGGGAGAGGAACCACGCACCGCTTTATGCAGGGCGGAGATTTGGTCGTAGAAATATTCGCCGCCCTTGTCAAAGCGCCGCGTGTCGGTGGTGATGACCTGCTCGACCTGGGCGCGCTCGATGACTCTTGCCCCACCCTCTTCGGCCAGTGACACAAAGTCACTGGCAATTTCGAGTAGATTGAGGGACTTGCGGGCATCGCCGTCGGCCGCGTTAACTAATAGGCTTAGGGCTTCATCACTAAGGCTTAATTTACCGGCGAAGCCACGCTCGGTGTCGAGCAGGGCACGCTGAATAACACCGACAATTTGCTCCTTATCTAAGGCCTGTAAAACATAGACCCGGCAGCGAGAGAGCAAGGCGTTATTCAATTCAAAGGAGGGGTTCTCGGTGGTGGCGCCGACCAGAACAATGGTGCCATTTTCGACGAAGGGTAAAAAGGCATCCTGCTGGGATTTATTAAAGCGATGCACCTCGTCGACAAATAATATGGTATTGCGCCCGTACTGTGCCCGTTCCGCCTCGGCCTGCTGGATGGCCGCGCGTATATCTTTGACCCCGGACAAGACCGCCGATATCGACTGAAAGCTGGCATTGGTGGTTTCGGCAATCAGCCGCGCCAGTGTGGTTTTACCCACCCCCGGCGGCCCCCAGAAAATCATCGAGTGCAGCTTGCCTCCGGCGATGGTATCGCGCAGGGGTTTGCCCGGCGCCAGTAAGTGTTGCTGACCAAAAAAATCATCGAGCTGGCGCGGTCGCATGCGCGCGGCCAAGGGTTGGTAGGATTCGTCTGCCGCTGACGACGAAAACAACGACTCAGTCATTTTGCAAGATATCGACGCCGGGGGGCGGAATAAAATTGAACAGTGCGTCTATTTGCTCGGCACTTAAGGCCGTATTGCGCTGGGCATTACTGAGCATAATTTCAGTGCGCTGGGCCAGGGAGTCGACAATTATGATTTGCGTCGGCATTTCACCCGCAAATACCAGCGTAATTTGTTCGTACAGGCCGGTCGAGGCCAGCGGTTTGAGCACGTAAGAAGTGCCCGCCTCTGAGCTACTCACGCTGACGCTATAGTTTTCTTCCAGCTGGTCGGCCCCGCCACCAAATAACATCGCTGGCGTATCGGCGACACTTTGCTGGAAGGGGCGAATAATCACTTGTTCTAAATCCGGGTCGTAAAGCCACAGCGTACTGCCGTCACTGATCAGCCACTGCTCCATGGGCGGGGCGATAATCCAGCGCAGTTTTCCCGGCCGAGCCACGTACATCTCGCCTTCAGAGTTTTGTATTTGATAGCCGTCGGCGGAGAAAATGCTCTGACTGAAATCTGCTCGTAAAGTAACGAGTGGCTGCAATAGGGCTTTTAATCGCACAGCGGCGGCGTCATCGGCACGTACTGCTGGCGACAACAGCAAAGCCAGAACAACACAGAGTGAACCAACAAATCGAGGTACTGAATACTGACGCATCAAATCAAGCCCCACGCTCTGGCACCAGCACTTCGCGGCTACCGTTGGTGCCCATGCCACTGACTACGCCTGCGGCTTCCATCGCCTCAATCAAGCGGGCGGCACGGTTGTAGCCTACCCGCAACTTGCGCTGCACCGAGGAGATCGACGCACGGCGACTGGTCAGTACATAGTCGACGGCTTCATCGTAAAGGGGATCGGCTTCGGCATCGCCACTACCGCCCTCATCATTACCATAGCCCGGCACGGGGATGGCACTGGTGGTGGCCTCGTCGGTGATTTGATCAATATATTCCGGTTTACCACGGGCCTTCCAGTCGGCGACGACCCGGTGAACCTCGTGGTCATCAACAAAGGCGCCGTGCACCCGAGTCGGTACGCTGGTGCCCGAGGGTAAATAGAGCATGTCACCGTGGCCGAGAAGTTGCTCGGCACCACCCTGGTCGAGAATGGTGCGCGAATCGATTTTTGACGAAACCTGAAAGGCGATACGGGTCGGAACGTTGGCCTTAATCAAGCCGGTAATCACATCGACCGAGGGCCGTTGCGTGGCGAGAATCAAGTGGATGCCCGCTGCCCTCGCCTTCTGGGCAATACGGGCGATCAGCTGCTCGACCTTCTTGCCGACGATCATCATCATGTCGGCAAACTCGTCGATCACCACCACAATGTAGGGCAGCTTCTGCAGCGCAGGTGCCTCGGTGACCGGCTCAGAAAAAAGCGCGACGTCCTCATCGGGCTGCCACAGCGGGTCGGTAAGGGGCTCACCGGCTTTTTCGGCCTCCTCCACTTTGCGGTTATAGCCCGCCAGGTTTCTCACCCCCAGCGCCGCCATTAATTTATAGCGCCGTTCCATTTCACCGACACACCAACGCAGGCCGCTGGCGGCATCGTTCATATCGGTAATCACCGGTGTCAGTAGATGGGGGATACCATCGTAAACCGACAGCTCGAGCATTTTCGGGTCGACCAATATCAGTCGCACTTCTTCCGGGGAGGCCTTAAACAACAGGCTAACCAGCATCACATTGATGCCCACCGACTTACCCGAACCGGTGGTACCCGCCACCAGTAAGTGGGGCATTTTCGCCAGATCGGCAATCACCGGCTCACCGGAGATGTCGTGACCCAGTGCCATCGACAGCGGCGACTTCGCCTCATCGTAAACCCGCGAGGCCAGCACATCGCCGAGCATCACCATTTCGCGGTGCTCGTTGGGTATCTCGATGCCGATCACCGACTTACCCGGAATCACCTCGACCACTCGCACGCTGATCACCGCCAGGGAGCGCGCCAGGTCCTTCGACAGGCCACTAATGCGGCTGGCTTTAATACCCGCAGCAGGCTGTATTTCAAAACGGGTAATCACCGGCCCGGGCAGTACCTCAACCACCTCGGCACCAATACCAAAGTCCTGTAGTTTTAACTCGAGCAAGCGCGACATGGCCTCGAGGGCATCCCGAGAGAAACCCAAGTTATTATCCTCAGATGCCTGGTCGAGCAAATTTAAAGGCGGTAACGAGCCGTTCGGCACGTCCGTAAATAATGGCTCCTGCTTTTCCAGCTCGACACGCTTGCTCGGTGCGGGGGCAATAAGGGGCTTAGAGATAACCGGTTCTTTGCGCTTTTCTAATTTTTTCTTCTGCTGCTGGAACACCTCTGCGCGGGACTTTGACGCGGCCTCGGAGTTGCGTTTATCGCGGCGTTGATCATAAAACTCAACAATTATCGGCTGTAGCTTGTTATAGACCTGCAAGCAGAAGCGCCCACAGCTATCAACCAGGGCCAGCCATGACAGATCGGTAAATACGGTCACGCCAAACAGGAAGATTGCCAGTAATAACAGCGTGCTACCGAGATAACTAAAGGCTGAGGCCGCAGCCTCGCCAACACTACTACCCAATATACCGCCAATGCCGTGGGGCAGGGCCGACTCACCACCGTGGTGGATTTCCATCAACGCCGTGGCGGAGACCATCACCAACACCAAGCCGATCAGACGCAGGATCAGGGTTACACCGTCAAAGCGGCTGTCTTCTATCTTGCGCTGCTGAAAGACATTCCAAGCCCGAACCGCGAGCAGCAGGGGGAAGAGGTAGGCCACGTAGCCACTCAGGGAGAAGAAAATATCGGCCAGCCAAGCTCCGGCCGGGCCGGCAGCGTTGTGGGTAATGCCCTCGGCACCACCGGTGTAAGAAAAGCTAGCGTCATCTTTTGAGTAGGAGCTAAAGGCAATCATCAAATAAGCGCAGAGCACAATCCAGCCTATCAAGGCACCCTCTTGGCGCAGCAGCCGTTTGCGCAAAGACATTGTTTCCTGCTCATCGGCACTCGTACGCGAACCAGTTTTGCTTTTAGTGGAAGCTTTACTCAATGTTTTTCTCGTCGCCGGTTGGTCGGTTTAGGTCTGATCTAGTACCTGCCATTCACTGTTAAAACAAGCTATTGGGCGGATACAGCTCAGGGCCTATATTACGGGTAAAGCAGTCATCTTGCGTACTTGTTTGGCCTCGCAGGCCAGATTCATTATCATAGCGCCCTTTCCCACCCATCTCTTCATTTGTGAGGCATTATGGCGGACGCACAACACCATCGTTTGATTATTCTAGGTTCGGGCCCGGCGGGCTGGACAGCCGCAGTCTACGCGGCCAGAGCGAACCTCAACCCTGTGGTTATCACCGGCATTCAGCAGGGCGGCCAATTAACTACCACCACCGATGTCGACAACTGGCCCGGCGATGCCGAGGGCGTGCAGGGCCCAGAGCTAATGTCAAGAATGCAAAAACATGCCGAACGCTTTGAAACAGAAGTAATTTTCGATCATATCGAAGAAGTTGATTTAGGGCAACGGCCTTTCCGTTTACAGGGTAGCTCGAACTACACCTGCGACGCACTGATCATCACCACCGGTGCCTCGGCGCAGTATTTGGGCCTGCCATCAGAAGAGGCCTTTATGGGCAAAGGCGTCAGCGCCTGTGCGACCTGCGACGGCTTTTTCTACCGCGACAAGAAAGTAGCGGTGATTGGCGGTGGCAATACCGCGGTTGAAGAGGCCCTATATCTGGCCAATATCTGCAGCGAGGTGGTATTGGTACACCGCCGCGATCAACTGCGCTCGGAAAAAATCCTCCAGGACAAAATTATTGAACGCGCCGCCAACGGCAATATCACCATTATGTGGAATCACACCCTCGATGAAGTCCTGGGCGATGAGAGCGGCGTGACCGGTATGCGTGTCAAAAGCACCCTCGACGACTCGACCAGCGACGTGGAATTACCGGGCGTGTTTATCGCCATCGGCCACGTACCGAATACCGGGATCTTCAACGGACAGCTCGAAATGCACAATAACTACATTACGATTCAGGGTGGCCTCAACGGCAATGCCACGGCGACCAGTGTGCCCGGTGTTTTCGCCGCTGGCGATGTCGCCGACCACACCTACCGTCAGGCGATTACCTCTGCGGGCTCCGGTTGTATGGCCGCACTGGATGCTGAAAAATACCTCGACGAACTCTAATACCAGCGCCTGGAGAGCGGGGAGTAGACTTGCGCTTGTGCTATTTCAATTTGAGCCATCTCAAAGGAGCACCTGAAACAACGTGAACCTGCCCCTGCTCGACCCCCTGCACCCGGTATTCCCCAACCCCGCCACCGCGCTGGACTACCCCGATGGTTTGCTCGCCGCCGGTGGCAACCTGTCTGTCGCGACCCTGCTCAGCGCCTATCGCCAGGGCATCTTCCCCTGGTATGAGCGCGGCCAGCCCGTTCTCTGGTGGAGCCCCAACCCGCGCGCCGTTATCATCCCCGAGCAAATCCATATTTCAAAAAGCTTGGCGAAAACCCTGCGCCGGGGTGGCTACCGCATTACCAGCGACCAGGCCTTCTCAGCCGTTATCACCGCTTGCGCCGAACCCCGCCCCAATCATCAAGTGGAACCCGGTACCAACCACACCTGGATTAGCAGCGAGATGATCGACGCCTATATCCGTCTCTTCGAGGCCGGCCATGCCCACTCCGTAGAATACTGGCTCGACGAGCAACTGTGCGGCGGCCTTTACGGCCTGGCCATTGGCAAGGTGTTTTGTGGCGAGTCGATGTTCAGCCGCACCAGCAATGCCTCCAAAATTACCTTTAGCCATCTTGCCCGCGGGCTCGATCAAGCGGGCTTTGCCCTCATCGATTGCCAGATCGAAAATGACCACCTCAATTCCCTTGGCGCCCAAGTCATGGCCCGCGATGACTTTATTAGCACACTAAGCCAAACCGCTAATATCACAATAGACTGGCCTGCCAGCCTGATTTCTACTAAGGTCAAGACATAACGATAATGCGCTAAGGCGAATCGCAGCCAGCCCATAGAGCGCATTATTAACCGCAGGCCAATATAGACAGGGCGCGAGATGAGCAGAGATATCACCCCAGATTTGCATAAGATCCAACTCTATTTGACCGAGGCCCACCCCTGCAGTTATCTCCCCGACAGGAAGGCAACCACCGCCTTTGTCGACCCCAAGCACCCTCTCGATACAGAAACCTATAGCCAGCTGTCAACACATGGCTTCAGGCGTAGCGGGCAATACATCTACACGCCTCGCTGTGCCAGCTGTAAATCCTGTATTCCGGTGCGCGTCCCAACCGCTGGCTTTAAGCCCACGCGCAGCCAAAAACGCTGCCTAAAACGCAATAGCGATATCACTGTAAAGCTGCAAACCAATATTGACCCGGATGAACACTACGGTCTCTACCAAAAATATATCGACACCCGCCACAGTGACGGCGACATGTACCCTGCCACTGCTGCTCAGTACAGGGACTTCATCGGCAAGCCCTGGGACTGCACCCACTTTATCGAATTTAGACTCGACAACACCCTCGTTGCCTGCGCCGTTAGCGACTGGCTCGACGATGGCTTATCCGCCATTTACACCTACTACGACCCGGCGCTAGCCACTCGCAGCCTGGGAACCTTCGCGATTCTGCAGCAATTACAACTGGCTCGTCGAGAGAGGCTCGACTATGTCTATCTCGGCTACTGGATTCGAGACAGCGCCAAAATGAGCTATAAATCAAAATTTCGCCCCAGCGAGCTGTATATAGAAAATCGCTGGCTGAAAATCTGACGTCAAACCCGCTTCCGTTTTTCGCCTTACTCGCCTCGCGACAAAACCTCAAAACGTTTTCGCCAATGGCCCTGGATCTCAAAAATACGACTGGCCACAACATCAGCACCTCGGCCCATGTCCCGCTCACTAAATTTGGCTGGCGGGGCAATAGCATTCCGGGGGAAGTCCCTACGGGATACTTGGCTTTGCCAAGCGTGCATTAATAGTGCACAATGCCGGCCCGTTGTTTACGAGCAGAGCTGGAGTCAGACAGTAGTATGGCGAAAGAAGAGCATATCGAAATGGACGGCGAGGTCATTGATACCTTGCCCAACACCACATTCCGCGTAAAGCTGGAGAACGGTCATGTCGTGACCGCCCATATTTCCGGAAAAATGCGTAAAAACTATATTCGTATTTTGACCGGCGATCAGGTGAAGGTTGAGTTGACGCCCTACGACTTGAGTAAAGGCCGGATAACCTATCGGGCACGCTAAAAATTCAATACAAAAAAACCGGGCAACTCGCCCGGTTTTTTTTCGCCTCGTTTTCTCTCACCCTACACGACAAGCGCTGATACACGCCATCCTGCACAGTAAGCGCTTATGCTATCGCCCACTTTCAAGCACAGCCCTCGGCGCTAACGCTCCAATCCGTTCTTGGGGCTTTTAAGGCTTACGTCGCGGTGACAATCTCGATGGCAATTTCGCCATCGACCAAGCTCACCTTAACCGTGCCACCAGCGCTGGCTAAGTCACCAAACAACACAGCTTCGGCCAGAGGCTTTTTCAGCTTTTCCTGAATCAATCGCGCCATCGGCCGCGCGCCCATATCTTCATCGTAACCCTGCTCAGCGAGCCACTGGCGGGCATCTTCATCCACTTCCAAGCCAACCGACTTGTCATCGAGCTGAGCCTGCAGTTCCACTAAGAACTTATCAACCACGGTGCCAATGACATCGGTGCCCAGAGATTTGAATTGAATAATCGCATCGAGGCGATTGCGAAACTCGGGGGCAAACATCTTCTTGATGCTTTCCATGCCATCACTGCGGTGGTCCTGATTGGTAAAGCCCATCGAGCTGCGGCTCATTTCACGGGCGCCAGCATTGGTCGTCATAATCAGGATGACATTGCGGAAATCCGTTTTGCGGCCATTATTGTCGGTCAGGGTGCCGTGATCCATCACCTGCAGAAGCAGGTTAAAGACATCGGGATGGGCTTTTTCAATTTCATCGAGCAAGACCACACAGTGGGGATGTTGATTCACCGCGTCGGTCAGCAGACCACCCTGATCAAAACCGACATAACCAGGAGGCGCACCAATAAGCCGCGACACCGTGTGGCGCTCCATATACTCGGACATATCAAAGCGCTGTAATTCAACACCCAAGGTCAGTGCCAATTGCTTGGAGACCTCGGTTTTACCGACACCCGTTGGCCCGGCAAACAGAAAGGAGCCAATCGGCTTACTGGCCTCGCGCAGGCCGGCACGGGCCAACTTGATGGCCGAATCGAGGGAATCAATAGCCTCATCCTGCCCAAAGACCACACGCTTGAGTTTGTCGCCAAGATTGCGCAGCTGTTCTTTATCGGAGGAGGACACGCTTTTGGCCGGGATACGCGCAATTTTAGCAACGGTATTTTCAACATCGACCACGCCAATGGTTTTTTTACGTTTTGAGGGCGGCTGCAGCTGCTGGAAGGCACCCGCCTCGTCGAGTACATCAATGGCCTTATCGGGCAGAAAGCGATCGGTAATATATTTCGCCGATAACTCCGCCGCTGCTTTCAGCGCACCCTGGGTGTAACGCAGGCCATGGTGTTCTTCAAAGCGCGACTTCAGACCTTTAAGAATATCCACCGTCTCGGCCACCGAGGGCTCGGGAACATCAACCTTTTGAAAGCGGCGAGACAGGGCTCTGTCTTTATCGAAAATGCCCCGGTATTCCTGATAGGTGGTCGAGCCAATACAGCGCAACTTGCCTGAAGTCAGCAGCGGCTTTAGCAGATTGGAGGCATCCATCACCCCACCCGATGCCGCACCCGCGCCAATAATGGTATGAATTTCATCGATAAACAGAATCGCGTGCTCTTCATCTTTTAATTCAGCGAGCAGACCCTTAAAGCGTTTTTCAAAGTCACCCCGATACTTGGTGCCGGCCAGTAGAGCGCCCATATCGAGGGAATAAATCACACTATTGGCTAGCGGTTCGGCAGCCTTACCCTCGACTATAAGCTTTGCAAGGCCCTCGGCAATCGCCGTCTTACCGACGCCGGACTCACCTACCAGCAGGGCATTGTTCTTACGGCGGCGCAACAGAATTTGTCCGACACGCTCCAGCTCAGCACTGCGACCCACTAAGGGGTCGATATAGCCCTGTTCGGCCTGATGATTCAGGTTGCTACTAAATTGCTCCAGCAGGGTCGCCTCCGGGGCAGCACTCTCTCCAGCCGCAGCGTCGGCGTTGGCCGGGTTCTCTTCCTCGTGCTGGCGCTCAGCTTGATTGGCGTATTTGGCGATGCCGTGGGAAATATAATTGACCAGATCAATGCGTGAAATATTCTGCAAGCGCAAAAAGTAAACCGCCTGGCTTTCCTGCTCGCTGAAAATCGCCACCAAAACATTTTCGCCCTGTACTTCATTTTTCCCGGACGACTGCACATGGAAAATTGCGCGCTGAATAACGCGCTGAAACCCCAGGGTCGGCTGGGTTTCCCTGAGTTCTCCGCCCTCCGGTAACAGTGGCGTAGTGGAGTCTATAAACTCGCTCAAATCATTGCGCAGCACATCGATGTCGGCACCACAGGCATGCAGCGCCTCAACAGCGGAACCGTTATCGAGTAATGCCAGCAAAAGATGTTCGACAGTGACAAATTCATGGCGTTTGGTATTTGCACCCTGAAAGGTCGTATTCAAGGTGCTTTCTAAATCTCGGCTCAACATAGGCTACTCCCGCTACTGGTCGTCATCATCATTATCTTCGGAAGGTTCAATTTCACAGAGCAAGGGGTGCTCCTTTTCCCTGGCATAGCCATTGACCATACCCGCCTTAGTTTCAGCGACTTCTCGCGAAAAAATACCGCAAACCCCCCGCCCCTCGGTATGCACCTTTAACATAATTCGCACCGCTAGCTCCTGATCGTGGGAGAAGAACAGCTGCAGCACCTCCACCACAAACTCCATCGGCGTGTAGTCATCGTTCAGCAAAAAAACCTTATACATAGAGGGTTTTTTCAACTTCGGTTTAACGGGCTCGGCAATAGCGGTGGTGCCACTACCGGCGTCATGGCTAGAGTCATCGTCACTTTGCAAACGTAGGCTTTTCATTCGTGGTTGAGTACTTTGTGTCATTGTTGGCAGGGCTGTATAAATAATGACAGCATACGCCGCTTACCAATAATTTTCATCATTGCGACCGGCATTTGTCCGTCAAGCATCGGCGCAGTGCACAGCGCGTACGCAAAGAGCTTGACATATCTATAATTAGAGCTTAGAAATAGGTTGATAAATCAATTGGTCTGCCCTGCCACGGATCGGTATGTACCAGGTAAGCCAGTTGTAAAACACTAACTATAAAAATAAATAGGTTCAGGAGGCGTCTATGCCACAAGGTACAGTGAAATGGTTTAACAATGCTAAAGGCTATGGCTTTCTACTTTCAGAAGAGAGTGGCGGCGACATTTTCGCGCACTACTCCGCGATAGAAATGGAGGGCTACAAAACCCTCAAGGCCGGGCAAAGTGTTCTTTTTGACCTAATACAGGGCAGCAAGGGCGTACATGCCGCGAATATTCGCTCCAATGGCGCAGCCACCGCAGATAATGATGAAGCCCCCACCTGCGGTTATGAGGCCCCCATTAATGCGGTTGAGAATTTCAACCATTAAGCGCTAGGCCGCCACCAAGCAAGAGACGCGCAATCGCCCCTTGTTTGTATAACTGAAGCCAATACCGACCCTCTGTAACAAGCAACCGGTCGTATTGGCTTGTCACTCCCATTCCGCCAGCAGAACCCTGCCTCGTGTGCCCCTCATACCCGCGCTGTAAAAAACCTTGCGGCTCCATTAAAATATGCGGCTCACAAACACTCCCACCCGAATCATGGCCAAATTACTTCTGTTTAATAAGCCCTATGGTGTCCTCAGTCAGTTCACCAGCGCCGACGGTCACCCCGGCCTCGCCGACTATATCGACATTAGCGAGGTCTACCCCGCAGGTCGACTCGACCGCGATTCCGAGGGCCTACTGCTGCTAACCGACGATGGTGCCCTGCAGGCACAAATCAGCAACCCGCGCTTCAAACTTGAAAAAACCTATCTCGCCCAAGTCGAGGGAGAACTCACAGACTCTGCATTGCAATGCCTATCGCAGGGCGTGACCCTCAAGGATGGCCCCACTCTTCCCGCCAAAGCTCGGCGGGTGCCCGAGCCCGGCATTTGGCCTCGATTCCCAGCCATTCGCGAGCGCAAAAACATCCCCACGACGTGGCTAGAGCTAACGATTCGCGAAGGCCGCAATCGCCAGGTGCGACGGATGTGTGCCCATGTCGGTTTTCCCGTACTACGCCTGGTGCGCAGTCAGATCGGCAGTTGGTCGGTTCGCGAACTGGCTCCGGGAGAGCACCGGCAAGTCAACGTCGCCATGCCACCAGCCAAACCGCGCTCAAAACAGGCCCGCCCCGCGTCTCAGCAACGGCGCAAGCCCAGAACCACAGAGAAGAAGCGTTCCTCTTAGTATCAACGCCAAAAAACCATCCTTTCACACCCGCTCATTCCCTGAGCCCGGAGAACACCATGCCCAGTCAAATTCACCTGACCGTTGCCGCTGTGGTGCACGGCAAGGGAGGCTTTTTATTGGTAAAGGAAAGGGACGGCGAGCGCGTCGTTATCAACCAACCGGCGGGGCATGTTGAGCCAGGCGAAGGCTTGCTGGAAGCAGTGAGGCGAGAAACTCTCGAAGAGACAGGCTGGCGAGTCGAACCGCGCGACCTACTCGACATTAGTATTTATACCTCGCCCCACAATCACGTCACCTACTACCGTTTCGCCTTTCTTTGCGAAGCCCTCGCACACGACCCGCAAGCCGAACTGGATAGCGATATTATCGAGGCCCTGTGGCTTGGCGAAAGCGAATTGCGCGCCCGGCACGACGAAATGCGCAGCCCCTTAGTCATCAAGACTGTCGACGCTTATTGCAGTGGCACGCGCTATCCATTAGAGATCATTAAGGATTATCGGTAGAATGGCAGTTTTTACTGCCACCGTCTCAGGTCATCACTGAAATCCATGCCTAATCGTCAAAATCCTGCTGCCAATAAAGGCCGCAAAGTCATCGTCGGCATGTCCGGCGGTGTCGACTCCTCCGTGAGCGCCCTGCTGCTATTACAACAGGGCTACGAGGTGGAGGGCCTGTTTATGAAAAACTGGGACGAGGACGACGGCACGGAATACTGCACCGCCAAGCAAGACCTCAGTGATGCCGAAAAAGTCTGCAAGACCCTAGGCATTCCCCTCCACAGCGCCAATTTTGCCGCCGAGTACTGGGACAATGTCTTCGAGTATTTTCTCGACGAATACCGCGCCGGGCGCACGCCCAATCCTGACATCCTCTGTAACCGGGAAATCAAGTTCAAGGTCTTCCTCGAATATGCCGAACTGCTGGGCGCCGACTTTATTGCCACCGGCCACTACGTGCGCAAGGGCCAAGACAATGGCGAGACCCTACTGCTGAAGGGCCTCGACACCAACAAAGACCAAAGCTACTTTCTGCATGCCGTTGAAGAAAAGGCCCTGGCCAAAACCCTATTCCCGGTGGGCGAGCTGGAAAAGCCTGAGGTCAGGCGGCTGGCCGAAGAGCACGGCCTTATCACCCACAACAAAAAAGACAGTACCGGCATTTGTTTTATCGGCGAGCGCCGCTTTAAAGATTTTCTCGAGCAGTACATCCCCGCTCAGCCCGGGCCGATGCAGACACCCGAGGGCACTCAACTCGGCGAACACCAGGGTTTAATGTTTTACACCCTCGGTCAACGCGAAGGTCTCGGCATTGGCGGTGTTAAAACGGCCGACGAGGCCCCCTGGTATGTGGTGGCCAAAGATCTGCCCAACAACACCCTGATCGTCGCCCAGGGCAATAATCACCCCCTGCTATTCACCTCTGCGCTCAAGGTTACCCAGCTGCACTGGATCAACCCCCGGCCCAGTGGTGCAACATTTTCCTGCATGGCGAAAATCCGCTACCGCCAGAGTGATCAAGCCTGCCATATTACCGTCAGTGAGGCCGGTGATAGCTGCATCGTCACCTTTGACGAACCCCAGCGTGCGGCAACGCCCGGGCAATCGCTGGTGATGTATCAAGATGATATCTGCCTCGGTGGCGGTGTCATCGAAAGTAGCTGGAACTAGAGAGCCTCTGACCAATTCATGGACTCGTATCTTTCATCCAAAATGCTCAGAGGCTTCTCGCAATGATCAAAACCCCAACACGCGACCAGGCCATTGCTCTGGCCGGGGTCTTTCAGGCCTGCCAATTGGTCGACAAGCTGGCGCGCACGGGCAGTATCCCCATCGCGCAACTAAGCATTGAAATCAACAGCCTGCTGGAGCAAAACCCGACATCGACCGAAGCCGTTTTCAGCTACGGTGATCACCATGCCGCTAGCAACCTTGAACTCGGTATCGAAACCATTCAAGCGCTGTTTCGCGACAAGTACAAAAATCGCAATCCCGATTCCCTGCGCTATGTCATTGGGGTCATGCACTTACAGCGCAAGATCGGTAAAAACCCTGCGCTGCTCGAACAAATTGGCAAGGGCATTGAACGCGCCAAGGCTCAGGCCGAGCATTTCACCCTGAGCCACGACAATGTCATCGCCAATATTGCCGACGTCTACCAAAACACCGTCAGCACCCAGCGCTTTCGTATTCAGGTCAGCGGCGGAGCCAACCATCTGCAGCAAACCACCGTCGCCAATCGCGTGCGCTGTCTGCTGTTTGCGGCCATTCGCGCCGCCATACTTTGGCAGCAACTGGGTGGCCGACGCTGGCATTTTTTCGTTTTTCGCGGCCACCTACTGCGCCACCTCGAAGCCCTGCAACAAGAGGCTCGGTAAACACCCCGGAGCTGCGTAAAATCCGGTAAAATACCGGCCCTGTGGCTAGCTGCCACGAACATAGCTGCCGCTCTGCATTACCGCAACGCTATAGCGGCTATTTGGGCCGCGTTCATCAACAGCACTAAGCTTCGACAATTTCCTGCTTTGTTTTTTCGATTTATTTTTGACATGTATTTGGACAATATTATGGATCTCTCTGCACTCTCTGCCGTCTCCCCCATCGATGGCCGCTACGGGACTAAAACCCGTGACCTACGCGCTATTTTCAGCGAATTCGGCTTAATTAAGTACCGTGTTCAGGTCGAAGTACGCTGGCTACAGCAATTGGCCGAGCACCCCGGCATTGCTGAAGTGCCCGCGTTTTCGGCGCCAACGAATGATTTTCTCGAACAGCTGCTGAGCGAGTTTGACGAGAGCCACGCCGCCGCAGTAAAGACCATTGAAAGCACCACTAATCACGATGTAAAAGCGGTGGAGTACTTTCTTAAAGAGTATTTTTCAGACAATGAAGAGCTGAATGCCGCCGGCGAATTTGTCCATTTCGCCTGCACCTCGGAAGATATCAACAACCTCTCCCACGCACTGATGTTAAAAGCCGGCCGCGATGAAGTGCTGCTACCGGCGCTGGAAAATATTTGCACCACCCTCGCCACTCTAGCCCACGAATTCGCCGACCAGGCGATGCTGTCACGCACCCACGGGCAAACAGCCTCGCCCACCACCATGGGCAAGGAGTTCGCCAATGTGGTCGCTCGGCTGAGACGACAAATTGAACAAATTCGCGCCGTGGAGATTCTCGGCAAGGTCAACGGCGCCGTCGGTAACTACAACGCCCACCTCAGTGCCTATCCCGATATTGACTGGCAGGCCAATGCCGAGCAATTCATTAGCGGACTCGGCCTGACGTTAAACCCCTACACCACACAAATTGAGCCCCACGATTATATCGCCGAGTTATTTGACGCCATCGCCCGAGCGAACACCATCTTGATCGACCTCAACCGCGATATCTGGGCCTATATTTCCATCGGCTATTTCAAGCAAAAAACCATTGCCGGCGAAGTCGGATCATCGACCATGCCCCACAAGGTCAACCCCATCGACTTTGAAAACTCCGAGGGCAACCTCGGTATCGCCAATGCCCTGCTCAACCACTTGGCGGCCAAGTTGCCGGTATCGCGCTGGCAGCGCGACCTCACCGACTCCACCGTGCTGCGCAATATGGGTGTCGGCCTCGGCTATAGCATGATCGCCTACAGCTCGATCGAAAAAGGCCTCAGTAAACTCAAGCTCAACGCCCAAAGCTTGAGTGATGATCTCGATAATTCTTGGGAAGTGCTCGCCGAACCCATTCAAACGGTGATGCGCCGCTACGGTGTGCCCGAGCCCTACGAGAAACTCAAGGCCTTGACCCGTGGCCAGGATATTACCCAGGCCAGTCTCAGCGTCTTTATCAAGACCCTGGAGATTCCCGAGTCGGCGAAGCAGGCATTATTGGCCATGACACCGCAAAGCTATACCGGCAATGCAACGCAACAGGCGAATAATATCTAAGTGCCAAGCTCACCTAACAGCACACGCTCTGAACAGTGGTTTGCCAGCTGTGGCGGGCTCGACAATTTTCTTGCCGAGTACTGGCAGCGCAAACCGCTGTTAATCCGCCAGGCCCTACCCGGCTTCAGTTCCCCCCTCGAAGCCGATGAACTGGCGGGACTGGCGCTGGAAGAAGAGATTGAGTCGCGGCTCATTGTCGAAAGTCAAACCTCGCCCCATTGGCGCCTGCAATGCGGCCCCTTTACGGACGATGACTTTCAGGCACTGCCCGCCAGCCACTGGACCCTGCTGGTGCAAGCCGTCGATCAGTGGCTGCCCGAGGTTCACCACCTACTGAGTTATTTTGATTTCCTACCCCAGTGGCGACTCGACGACATTATGCTCAGCTACGCCGCCGATCAGGGTAGCGTCGGCCCCCACTTCGACCAGTATGATGTGTTTTTACTGCAGGGCGAAGGCCAGCGGCGTTGGCGGCTCGGCCAGTTCTGCGATGCCAGCACCCCTTTACAAAAGGACTCGGAGCTGCGCATTGTCGACAATTTTGAAACCAGCGCAGAGTGGCTACTAGAACCGGGCGACATGCTGTATGTACCACCCGGGCTGGCCCACTGGGGCGTTGCCGAAGGCGAGTGTATGACCTACTCCATTGGCTTTCGCGCGCCCAGTGCCAGCGAGTTATTAAGCGATATGGCGACGGAGCTTTTAGCTCAAAACAGCCCAGCAGACGAACTTATTTACCGCGACCCCCCGCTCACTCGCGCGATGGCAAAGGGCGCTATTGATGAGCGTTTTATCGATGAAATTAAAAACCTGCTGCTGCGCCAACTGGATGACAAGGAGCAACTCGCCCAGTGGTTTGCCCGCTTTATGACCACCCGAAAATACCCCGACCTGGAGCTAGACGCCGAACTCGATACAGAAGCTGAGTTTGCCAACGGCTGCCAAGCACCAACCCCGCACTCAGCAGAATCGGCAGCGGCACAACTCGACGGCGAGACACGACTCAATCGCCACCCCGCTTCGCGCTTCGCCGCACTGGCCAGTAATCCCGCCGAGCTAGCCGTGGACGGCGAGTTATACCCCTGCTCCCAGAGCTTCGCGACAACACTGGCCGACTCCCGCAGTTTTACCATCGCCGCTCTGGGTGCGCTGGATAATCGCGATCAGGCCCTGCTCGACAGCCTATTGAGCAGCGGTAGTTTAGTCCTGGATATTTAGTTACGCTGACAGAGTAACACTGCACAGGCATAGCGCCAGACTGGCCACTGACCGCTGAGCCAGTCAACGGCGCTCATAAAAACAACAAGACACCTCGTGACCTCAAGGAATAAAAGCCATGGAAAACCCTGAACTGCGCTACGCCTCCACCGTCATTCTGATTCGCGATTCCGACAACGGCATCGAGATGTTGCTGCAAGAGCGCAGTGGGAAATCGGAATCGTTTAGCGGTGCCTTTGTTTTTCCCGGTGGCAAAGTCGATTTACACGACGCCGACAAAGAATACGAGGCTCTCTATTCCGGCCACACCGACCCCGATGCCAGCGCCATTCTCGGCGTACCCAATAATGGCCTCGCCTACTGGATGGGGGGTATTCGCGAGTGTTTTGAAGAGGCCGGAATTTTATTGGCCTACGATAAGAGTGGAAAAATTGTTAGTTTTAACGCGCCTGAGGTTAAACAGCGTTTTATCGACTACCGCGAGGCTTTAAATAAAGGTGAAATGAGTCTACTGGAAATTTGCCGCAGAGAAGAGCTGACCCTCGCTACCGATCAAATGTACTATTACAGCCACTGGGTGACCCCCATCGTGATGCCCCGCCGCTTCGATACCCGCTTCTTTATTTGTCGCACACCCGCCGAGCAAGAACCCATTATCGACAACCATGAAGTAGTCTCTCAGTGCTGGATAAACCCCGCCGAAGCCCTGCGTAAACAGCGTGAAGAGGGCTTCCAAATATTTTTTCCCACTATTAAAAACATTCAGGGCTTAACCGGGCACCAGCAAAGCCAAAGCCTGCTCGACGCCGTTGCCGCGTTTCGCGATCTGCCGCGAATCCTACCCATTAAAGCCGAGAAAGACGGCGCGCCACCGCTGATACCCGGCGATGAAGGCTATGTGCATCGTGAAGTCGCCACCCCTCACTATTAATTGAGTAATAGAGAAATGAGCGATAAAGCTGTCTGGTATGCCCGCTTAAGTGACAAAACTGTCGATGCTATGCCCTGCCTCGACAGGCCCCAGCACACCCTCATTGGACAAATTGTTTTTAATCGCCCGGCCAATCGCAACAGCCTGACAGCGGAGGTGCTTGAGGCCCTAAAGGTGGCCATCGCCGAGGCCAAGAACGACCGGAATATTCGCTGTCTCATTATTACCGGCACCGGCAAAAACTTTTGCGCGGGCGGTGATTTTAAAGGTGGCGCCGAAAACTCAAGCATACCCTTTACCCAACAAGGGCTGATCGACACCTATAGCATTTGCATGGAACTGCTTACTCTAAAAGTGCCCGTGATTGGTGCCCTCAACGGCCATGCCATTGGCGGTGGTTTTGGTGTCGCCCTACTCAGTGACATTCGCGTCGCCAATAATGATGCCCTCTATGGCGCCAATTTCGCTCGCCTCGGCATGCACTCCGGCATGTCGCTGTCCTACATACTGCCGCGCCTTATCGGCCTGGCAAAGGCCAATGAATTGATGCTAACGGGACGACGCTTCAACGGTAGCGAAGGTGCAAGAATCGGTCTTTTTAACTACGCCCTACCCCCTGAGCAAGTGTGGCCCAAAGCCCTTGAGTTGGCACAAGAAATCGCCGCCTGTGCGCCCAGTGCCGTGCAGTTAATGAAGCAATCGATGATTAATAATCTCGACTGGGATCCCCATTCACGACTCGCCGAAGAGGCGCGACAGCAGTCGGCCAGCTTTGACAGCAATGACGCGCGCGAGGGTATTGCCGCCATGATGGAAAAACGCGAACCGATTTTTAACGGCACTTAAACAAGTGTTTTTTTACGTTTAAACATTTTAACTATTTCAACAACAAGCCATCCTCAGTAATTAAGCCCGCAGTAATTAAGCCAACCACTGGAGCCACGCCATGAGCAGTACGACCGAACAGAGTGATCGACATCCCGACGGACAAATTAGCACCGAGGTGCGCGGCAATATTTTTTTAATCGGTATCGACCGCCCCGAGAAATACAATGGTTTCACCCCGAAAATGTTTAGCGAACTGGCCGATGCCTACGCCGAGCTCGAAAATAATAGCGAACTCTGGGTCGGCGTCTTGTTTGCCCACGGCAAGCATTTTACCGCCGGGCTCGATCTGCCAAAATTTGCCGATGCCATGAAAAATGGTGAAGCCATTTTACCCACCAATGGCATTGATCCCTTTTCGCTGAAGCCGCCCTTTCGCACCAAGCCTGTGGTCGCTGCGATGCACGGCATCTGCTACACCGCCGCCATCGAACTGATGCTGGCCACAGAAATTGTTGTCTCGGCGAAAAGTGCCCGCTTCTCCCAGCTTGAAGTGGGCCGTGGCGTCATGGCCGCTGCCGGGGCCACCTTCCGCATGGTTGAACGCGCCGGCTGGGGCAACGCCATGAAGGTCTTGTTGACAGGTTATGAATTCAATGCCGAAGAAGCTCTGCGCTACAATTTTATTCAGGAAATTGTCGACGACGGCGAAGAATTTAATCGCGCCCTAGAGTTGGCCGAAGAGATCGCCAAGCAAGCACCGTTGGCCGTACAGGCCACCCTACAAAGCTCCCGCGCCTATTACTTCGACAGCCCCAAGGCCGCCGTCGACGAGTTTATTCCGGTGATGAAGGCGCTGGCCAATACCGACGATGCCGCTGAGGGCGTACAGTCCTTTATCGAAAAACGCCCCCCGGTCTACCAAGGTAAGTAGCTAAGCGTAAGTACAGAACAGAAGCTACGCACTTGCGTTAATGGTGTAAGGGCTTACATCCTCTTCGGCTTCATCACCATTGAAACCGAAGGGGATGCCAATGCCCGACAACGAGTAGAGGCCTAGCCCGCCCAACCCTCTGCCAGCGACACCCAGTGATAGAGCTCGAAATCGCGGCGGGCAAACTTCCACTCACCCGCGACGCGGCGGTAGACATCGTTGTAGTGACCACAGGCCGTCACTGCTTGACCCGCGTCCACTAGGCGAATTTCGACCGCGCATAAGCGTATTTCGACCGCGCAATTGCCTGTTGCTTGATCACCATCAACGTCAATAACATGGTTTTGAATAAAGGGTTTGGGGGCGACCTCTTCGATTTTATCCCGATACAGTGCAGCCAATTGCTCCCGGCCACGAAATTCAAACTGTGGGGCCATAAGAAACTCGCCATCGTCGGTGAACATCTTGAGTAGCGCCTCGCAATCCTGCCTCACCACCGCATAGCAGTATTTGGCGGTTAATTCTCGAATCGCATCTTTGTCTTCAAGTACTTGAATACGCGCTGCTAAATCGGTCATTGTTATATCCCTGTTATATTTATTGTCGACTCATAGTAAGCAGAGCGAACAGCATTCAGCAAGTGATTAGGGCTGGCAGCAAAGGGCTTAGCGACCAACAGCCGAGCCAGGGAAGCCTGTTTGCAGAGAGCCAGGGAACGAATGACGAAAGTACTTATCAAAGAAAAAACCAGCCACCACGGGGATAAAGACTGCACATGACAATGCCGATTAACAGCACAGCGAAAGTAGCCTTAATACGTCTATTCACCCTCTTCACGATTTCCTGCCTGCTGTCGTTTCAGCTCAATGCCAAGCCACTGGATAATATTCAGCGGGCCATCTTTGCCGGGGGCTGCTTCTGGTGCATGGAGCCACCCTTCGATGCCCTAGAGGGCGTTATTTCAACCACCTCGGGTTATATTGGCGGACAGGTCAAAAACCCCACCTACAAGCAGGTATCCAGTGGTACCACGGGCCATACCGAAGCCTTAGAAATCGTCTACAACCCCGACAAAATCAGCTACCAGCAGCTACTCAGCACTTTCTGGCTGAACATTGATCCGGTCGATCGCGGCGGGCAGTTCTGCGACCGTGGCAGCCAGTATCGCAGTGAAATTTTTTACACCACGAACCAACAATATCAGCAGGCGACACAAAGTAAGCTGCAGCTCGATGCACGCGATGTACTACCGGCCCCGGTGCATACCCCGATTAGTCCAGCCACCGAGTTTTTTCCCGCCGAGGCCTACCACCAGAATTACTATCAAAGAAACCCCAAGCGTTATCAGTTTTACAGCTGGAATTGTGGCCGCAAACAACGCCTATTACAGCTTTGGGGCAAGACCTACGACTAGTGCTAAGCCTTATTAAAGCTCACCAAAGATAGCGGGCACTGAGTAAACAGCGCAACGGTAGAATAAAACCCTGACCCAAGGTCTTCATGACGGCTTCAGAAACCGCATGCTCAGCAGCACCCTAATTAACCACCAGCATATCCGTCTTCATACTGCGCAAAATGCGCTCCGCGGTATTGCCCAATAACAGTGCCTTTAAACCCCTATTGGCGGCACTGCCAATCACCAGCAGAGCATCATCTTGCCGAGCCCGCTGGCTCAACACCTCTTCAACCCGTCCGGTAACAATAACAATGTCGGCCGGGTTAAGCCCCAAATGCGCCGCCAGCTGCTGGGTTTTTGTCTTGGCAATCGCCAAAGTATCGAGTAAAAAATCACCGCTTATGGGTGCATTAACAATACCGGCATAAACTAGGGCTGGGTCGGGCACCACACATAACACCATCAGAGGTACGCCCTCGACCTTGGCTAGAGCGGCGGCATGGTCGAGCACCCGAGCACTGAGTTGTCGGTGCTCCAAATTACTGTCTAGCGCATCAATGCCCGCGATCACCTGTTTGCAGGCCCGCCGATCTTTAACCATCGCCAGTACCGGGCAAGGGGTGTCGCGGAAAAGATGCCAGTCATCCGGCGTATGGATGAGTATCGAGAACATCGGGTCGTGGCTCGCCATCATAACAATCAGGCCCGAACCATAATGCTGGGCTCTTTCGACAATGGTGGTATGTACTCTTGTCGTCCATTCGACATGCAGGGGGTAGTTTTTCCCCGCACACAGCTTATCGAGGCGCCCGCGTTCAGCCGCAACGATCTCTACTTTCATCTGGCTAAAATCCTCAAAGTTAAGATACTGACTCAACTCACCCAGCTGGTCGTGTACCGTTACCAGCACCTCAAGGCCCGTATGAAAGCCTGCGGCAAGTTTTTCAGCTTTATCGAGAACCGACTCGGCGTCTTGCCAATGGTTAATCACAGCAAGTATATTTTCCATCGATGACTCCACTTATTCTCTCTTGGTAGTTCAACCCTGAATATTTATAGCAAGCCGTTAATGACAGATGGCCGAGCCAATCTCGACGGCAAGTAGTACATACAGAATAATATACGAACGGCGCAGAACTGCTTGATACAAATCATATACCTCGCCAGCAATGCCCTCTAGGGTTGACCCCTATCTTATTAACGGTAGGGATGCCAAAAATGGCCACCCGACATCCTTGATGACAAACTTTAGCAACGCAAAAATGCAACGCCCCCTGACCACCGGTTTTAAATCATCGCTGTTCCCCCTCTATGAAACTCATAGTGACGCACCAGAAGCCGAGGTGTTTAACACCCCTATGCCGAGTAGCATCGAGCCAATGGGCATCAATATTTACTGCCCCCGCCAGCGCGTCGATGACTACGAACACCTGATATGCCAGGAGGTGACGCTGCGGCGTACCCACTACAACCGTCATCAACCGGTCAGTTCAGTGTGGTGGCTAGGCAGCCCCTTGCAGCAGTTTTCTCCCGAGGCGATTACCGAACTTTGTTTCCGCCTCAGTAGCTATTTCAGCCACCAGCGGGAGGACTCTACGCGAGGCATGGAGGTAACGCCCATGGAGCTGAACCCTAACAATCTGGCACTGATGAAGGGCTTAAACTTTAATGCGATAAAGATCAATATCGACGCCAGTGTTGCCAGCGGCGACCGCAGCCTCTCAAACATCGCAGCGGCGCTGCAAATACTTGCCGACTACCAGTCATTTAATCTTAGCTGTGTCATCAAGTTCAGCGAGCAAAGCCACGCCAATTTCATCGACCGCCTACTGAATTTACTGGAGGCCTCCCACTGCACCCACATTGAAGTCTCAAATCAGCAGGGCGGGCCGGTCTCTATCGAAGAGCAACAAGCCTGTCAAAACCAACTCGCCCGTATCAACCAGCACTTTGCAGACGTTGCTTGGCGGGCCTGCGGCAATAACAGTTTCTTTGCCCCCTGCCACAGCGTGGGTAATTTGCAGAAAGAGCTTAAGCTGGAGGCAGGCCCCTGGGGCTACCTAGACACGCGCATATCTCTTTGGCTCGGCTTTGGTGTCGCGGCACTGAGTTTGAAGGCCGGTAACTATCAGTACAACACCCCTTCTAACGATCATTATGTCGCTCTACTCAAGCGACAAAAGCCACCCATAAGCCGTCATTTTTACTTACCGAGCGATAAAAAAACCAATGTCAGAATCATTCAAGCACTGCTCTGCGGGCACGCGATTGAATCCTCTAATCCCCAATTGAGCCGACAGCTCAGCGCACTCCTTCCCGGTGAATGGGTAACGATTAGCGCCGATAAAATTGCGCTCAGCAAGGAGGGCGTTATTAATCTTTCGACTATCTGTAACAAGCTCTTCGCGCCCCTAGATCAATCGGAAAAAACTTAACCATTGCGGCTGCATTTACGCAAAGACAAGAGATTACAATAGATGATTAAGCTAACTAACAGAGGGTTGATCATGTCACAACAGTGCCCACACAGTGTCGACATCAATTGCCGAGATTGCCGTATGAATGCGCTCTGCCTACCCATCGCCCTAGAGCTGGATGAAGTCGACCGCCTCAATGATATTGTCCAGCGCGGACGCCCCCTGCACAAAGACCACTACGTCTACAACTGTGGCGATGAATTCCGCTCGGTGTATGCCGTGCGCAGTGGCGCGATTAAAACCTACAGCGTTAATGACCAGGGCCTTGAGCAAGTCACCGGGTTTTATCTACCCGGTGAGATCTTTGGTATGGACGGTATCGCCCACACCCACCACATCAGTTCGGCAGTTGCCCTAGAAACCGCCGCCATTTGCGAAATCCCCTTCGGGCACATGGAAGAGTTGAGTATGACCCTGCCATCGCTACAACGCCATTTTTTCAAATTAATGAGCAAGGAAATCACCAATGACCAACAGCTGATTGCCCTGCTCAGTAAAAATAGTGCCGAAGAGCGTGTCGCCACCTTGCTACTGAGCATCTCCGCTCGCAACGCCAAGCGCAAGCTGTCAAATGTGCGATTTCGCCTGCCCATGTCGCGAGCAGATATCGGCAACTACCTCGGCCTAAGCGTCGAAACTGTTAGTCGGATTTTCACTCGACTGCAAAAACAAAGCATTCTTAATGTCGATAAAAAAGAAATTGAAATTCTGGATATTCCCGGCTTGCAACAATTGGCAAACACCTGATTATTAGCCTGTGCTTAATGAACTAGCAGGCTCTGAAACGGAACGGGGTTCTGCTCGAGTGCTGCGGAGTTTGTCTTGGTAGACCACTGCCTTCGGATGAAAAGGGTCTTAGTTTGGAAGGGGCTTAGTTTGAAATCCGCTGTGTCTTACCAGCCCTGTCTTTTAGACACACCCCCGATAGTTAACTACCACCTTAATATAGGGCAACACGACTTCAGTATCGAGAAATTTGAGTGGGCACTCCTATCGCACCCTGGATCTCCAACCAAAGGGACGCGTCCCTTTGGTTCTCATCTGGATTCAACACCCTTTCAGTCGCGACTTACACCTATATTTTATTCGCTTTCTTTTCCTTTTTTTCTTTACGTTTTTCTTTCATTGTTTTTTCAGGTTTCTTTTTGGTTGCTTTTTTTGAATCTTGGCCTTTTGACATGAAACTCTCCTTTTACTTTGTTGGTAATATATTAAACATCTACTCAGCAGACTGCTGTTAGAACATAACACCTCAAACACCGAAGAAGAAGTGCTGCGTCCGGGTGCTTTGACTTGATACTAGACCATTGCGCATCAGAGGGCATCAGGACATCCATTATAATAGCCAAAGGGCATTAAATCTGCCCTCCTTACTGTAAGACCATCTCTCGTAGAACTGCCACCCTTGACCATACTGACGCAACATCAAATACACTCTCGACGACGAGCACCATATGACCAAGGCCAGAAGCCAGCAAGCCTCACTGGAGGCGACCCCCGAAGTGGGTGATTTTGTGGCACGAACTGATCGAGATGAACCGTTGAGAAAAGATGTTCTTGGGTGATCTCGGCGCCGCGACATAAGTCGTATCCGTGGTGAAGTATCGTCGCCGGCATTCTACTAGCCCCTGTTAGATTGCGGGACTTTTTCAAGAGCCTGTTAAACTCTTTGGGGTAGCGCTTGTAACTGCGTCTCTGCCCCATGGGGATTCAACGTACTCTCAAAGGCCTCGGCCTGCAATAAGTGTTTAGACCCGTATTGTTGCTTTGCGGTGATCTCGGGCATGGTATTTTCCAACGCTGAAACATACGGATGATGCCAAAAGAAAACCCGATATTTTAGGGCTAGATGGCCGGACGCTGACTCAAGAGAACACAAAATATCAGATTACAGATAGTCCACAATAGGCCCTGGTTATTCCAGTATTGACCAGGCCTTATAGCCATTACTTAGCTGCTATAATCCGACGATACTAGCAAACAATTCTATGAAGAGAAAAAACAAACTTCGATATACCCTCATCGAGAGGCCCGCAGCTAGCGCTGCTAGTTTCAGGCCGGTAACATGTCATTGAAGACCAACCCCGATAGCAGTGCAGAAACAGATGACACTCTAGTCACCAGCAAAGCGACTATCGTTCTCAAAGAGCGCTTCGTGCTCGAAGAAATGCTCGCCCGTGGCGGCATGGGCATGGTTTATAGGGCGCTCGATCTGCGCAAAGCCGAATACAAAGATCGCAAGCCCCACGTCGCCATAAAAATATTAAACGATGAATGCAAAAGCCACCCCGACTTTTTTATGGCCCTGCAACGCGAGGCAAAAAAGGCGCAAAGCCTCGCCCACCCGAACATCGCAACGGTGTATGACTTTGACGCCGATGGCGATACCGTCTTTATGACCATGGAATACCTCTCGGGCCAAACCCTGGATGTGTTTATTAAGGAGAACCCACCTTCACCGGCAAACTATCCGCAGCTGTTAAAAATAGTCGAGGACATGGGCCGGGGGCTCGCCTATGCCCATCAGAACCATATCGTGCACTGCGACTTTAAGCCCGGTAACGTTTTCATCACCGACAAGGGCACTGTAAAAATTCTCGACTTTGGTATTTCCCGAATCGCCCGCCCAGCCGAGCAGCATGATCTCGACGCCACCATCTTCGACGCTGGCAAATTCGGTGCCCTAACCCCCTCCTACGCCAGTTGCGAAATGCTTGAGGGCAGCGCACCCGACTTACGAGACGATATCTACGCCCTCGCCTGTATCACCTATGAGCTGCTGACCGGCCGCCATCCTTTTGGCAGAGAAAAAGCGACACTCGCCCGCCACAAGAAAATGCAGGCAGAGCCCATCAAGGGGATCAACAAAAGGTGCTGGAAAGGTATTCTGCGAGGTTTAGAGTTCAAGCGCCAGGCCCGCACCGCCAGTGTCGATCAATATCTTGACGATATAAAGCGTGAATCTATTTTTCTCGCTGCGTTAACGCCGTGGCGATTAGGCCTCGGGCTCACCTTTGGATTGATCATTGCTGGCCTTGCCTTCCTCGCGTTGATAGGCGCCCCATGGTTGATGGACAAACCCAATGGCGCGACCAATAATGTCAGCCCAACGATGGTCAGAGAGAATAGTTTAAAAAGTGCTGCCGACCAGCAAAGTAGTAGAGCTCCTCTAACAGCCCAAGAACAGGCAAAAATTGCTCGCCTTTTAGAAGTCGCCGAGATTCACTTCATCGTCGGCCGCATCATCGACCCACCGGGTAGCAATGCCTATGAGGCCTACCGACAAGTCCTAAGTATTGACCCCGGCGATCGACAGGCACAAACGGGTCTGGTTGCCATCGCCGACCACTACCAGCAATTAGCCCAAAAAAGCCTTAGCAATAACCAACGCGAAAAAAGCCAAGCCCTGATAACCCGCGGCCTAGAAATACAACCGTCCCACCCAGGTCTTAGGGCTTTACAACACCGAGCCGACAATCGTTAATGCCTCATCGCCTCAAGTCTTAATAGCCTCATAGCAGCGTTTCTTAAGCCCCTGCTGCCAAGCTACTGCCCTCCTAGCTAGAAGCAACACACCTCAAGGCTAGCTGCTAGCAAATTCGACGATGGCTGTTAATCACGCTCTAAGGTGTGTCCCCGATCAGTAATACCCACACGGCTTGGCCCTAGGCTTTACAGGCGTATTAGGAATACCGAGCACTTGAATGGCCCCGTCGGCAGACTCTGTGTGCCACTAGCGCAGTGCACTAATTTAGTTTGTTTTTAGAACAAATTCCTGAACATGTTTCAACGCCCACTTTTTCGGCTCCGCACTGTGAAATCACCCTTCACACCCACCGACACGAAGCAAAGGATCATGTCTAGGCAATAGATATTAGGTTATCACTTCGGCAAACCCAACCCCTTGCTCAACTACTCACAAAGGCATTAAACGCTGCCCTGTCATAGACCTCGACCCTAGAGGGCTCGCAAAACGTGATTGCCATTACAGCCCTCCCTCGGCTGTAATATAAGCCAAGCCTTATTATTGAGGCAGGACGAATACGCTGTCGTCGCCCTCACTAGGAGGGGCTTTTCCAGACTCGACAGCGCCACTCCAGGCCAATACCTGCGGCCACACCTGCGGCCAACAACAGCCGTGATCATATTCGGCCACCTCCAGCAATCGTGAGTTTCTTTGCTTTGAGGTAAAGGCTGTAACAAATTGTTTTAGGATATTTCCATCTTCTTCCCCGACCAGATGCAGCTGCTCAATAGCGGGATTCAAGGCTGTACTTTTGACCGGGTTAATAGAGCCCGTTAAGGGCGTATAACCATGATATTCAGCCCAGGCATCAATATCCAAATTACCGGCAACAGTGACCACCGCCAGGGTCTCAGGAATACGTGCCGCCAATAATACGGCCAGCGTACCGCCCCCGCTATAACCGAAAATCGTCACGCCCGCTATCTGCTCCGCAGTAATTATTTGCGCCAATACCCCAGTCATACTCGCCACCACTGTTTCGGAATAGCGAGCCCCCGTCCACAAACTGGGGTGACACGATGGACTCGCGTAAAAACCGTGGTAACAGGGGCGACCGAGATACAAACTAGGCTGCTCATCCTTGGCCATCAGTTTCAGTACCAACGGCGCGCGCGATGTCGGGTCTTCGGCGATCACTGTGGAGCGAAGCCAGGGGCGGCCATCACCGGCTAAGTACACATGCAAAACCGATTTTCTGAGTGCCAGTGACGGGCGGTTGCGATAAATCTGGTGTTTGAAGCCCCGCGCCATCACCACATCGCCAACAAAGCCCAACTTAGCGGCCTGCCGATAGCTGCGCTCGCTGGGCGTTGAGCAGCCACTTAATACAAGGGCTATCAGGTAGAGCGTCGCGCAGAAAAAGATTGTCAGTGACCGCACTTTACCTCCCTATTATCGCAACCAACGCTAATCCGTAAGCAGCCCCATAGCCCTATTCATCGAGCATTAAGCCCTCGAGCCACTCGATTATTAAGCCACAAGCGCCAAGTTCACGCTCAATACCCAAGGCCAAAAACCCAGTGCGGGTAGAACATTGTCAGCAGTAAGATATGGTACGTACGGAACTGATCCGTCCCAACAATACTGAACACCTCGTTAAGCGAGTAAAATTGCTAACTGAGGTGAACCATGACCAAGAAAGTACAATCCCGGAGACTTCTACAGGGCGACAGAGAGTGCTGTCGTAAACTAAAAACAGCGCCTTCAACATTAGTTGAAGGTTTCATCCTGCACTTTTCGTTCGACTACTGCGACGGACCCTGCAGATGTCGCTCTGCAGACATAATCAAACAGCACGTTGGTACTCTTACGCTACTAGCCGCGTTAGGGTGACCGACACTATGCGTCAGCCATGGAGCAGATTACCAACTGTGGAAGTCGCTCTTGGTCGCGGGCCTCTCCGTCAACTGATCAAAAGGTACCCGGACTGCCAGTTTTCTCACCAGCAAGACAGCACCATCCAGATAAGCCTCACCGTGCCAGTTGAGCTCGCTCATCGCGCGGCGCAGATTACCTAATAGACGAGCATCACTTAGCTCGGTCTCGTAACGTAAGTCATGGCTCAACCCGGTACTGTGAATCCACTCATGGCTCCGGTACCCAGAGAACACCTCCGCCAGATAATGCTCCATTTGTGCCAACTCATCGGCACTGACATTGTCCAGTTTCAGACTGACCGCGTGAGCCGGTGGGCCGATGAAGGCTCTATCAACGGAGGCCATAAGCTCGTCTGAATCTTTCATATTTACCGCTTCTAGCAGAGCGCTTAGCTGCGCACCCAGCGGTTGCGCCAATACCGATGCCTGATCGAGTAGCTTATTTTCACTGCAACGGCGGTCACAGTCCGGTCGCACCCGAAGCGGCGGGATCTGCCCCGCCAGACTGACCTGCCCCAATGACTTACCACTATTCACATCCAATAACTGGCCCCGTGCGCGTGGCTGCAGCTCGGTGCTATAGTCGCCGATCTGTTTACGCACTACCGATACTTCGATCAGTGCCAGGGTATCGATAGCACTTGAGCGGCCATTATGACGGGCAAGGTCGATCCAAGCCTGCTTGTTTAGTCTCTTCCCCTGCAAATCGGCACTCTCAGCCAGCACACTGCGATCAAAGACACGATGGCCGGCACTGTTAAGTTGGCCGCTCACCTCATCGGCCACCCCCCGGCCCAATTTTTCAGCAGCCGGACTTAAGCGCCCCTGTGAATCGACTACCACCAGAATATTGCGGCCCGTGCCAGCACTCTGCATCCCAGAGCAGGCACTGAGTGACAGCACGATGAGAGAGGCACTAAAAAGACGAAAAAGCATGGTACGATCCTTGTTTTTGATAGTTTCCTAACACTATAAGTAAGGTTCAGGGCTGTTTTATAAAAAAATCTGTAGCCTGAGCACCATAGCAATAATTTTCTTTATAACCCTTCCATAGAAGCAGGGAAAGCCCCAATCAGGATTAGCGACGGATCGTATCAGTAAGTAGCAAATATTCAAGCAACTCGGCTCTGGCTGTTTCGGCGCGGTGTACCTATGCCACGACAAGGCCATGCGGCGCGATGTGGCGATCAAACCCAAAGACGAGAAGCTGATCGCTTTCGCCACTAGCCCTGCCGAAGAAGGGCTGGCGGTGCTGCGCGGACGTTTTGTGCGTGAGGCACGCATTCTGGCCCAGCTGGATGACTGTACCTATATCGTCAATGCGCTGGGGTTGCTGGTACAGATCTTCGAGGGCATGGCTTAGCCCATCAGCACCAACAGATCCATCGCGATATCAAACCCGCTAACATCCTGCTGACCGAGCGCGGCGAAATCCGTATCGCCGATTTTGGTATCGCCAAAGCCCCCCCCCCCCCACGGCCAGCACTCCACCGTCTCGCAACTTGGCATTGGTTCGCGTAATTACATAGCCCCGGTGCAGCGCGAGAGCGTCAAACAAGTCGATGCCCGCGCCGACGTCTGTGCCCTGGGAGTGCTGTCTTACCGGATGATCATCGGCAAGCTGCCCAGCGGCCGCTACGCCGTCCCCGAGGTACGGGTTCCGGCGCTGAGAAAGGCGCTCAATCAGGTCATACTGACGGCACTGACCGAGGCCCCAGCCGGACGCTATGCCGACGCCCTGTTGTCAGCCTTTCAAAGAGGCCTGTGCAAAAGGTCTTATCCAGCCGTTTACCCGCTTTGAGGCGCTGTTCGACCACCACGAAGATCAGCGTATTGGTCTACGGTTGCTTGATGCTGCGGGCAATATCGATCAGCTCTTCGTTAGAGCGACGCGTGCGCCCCTGCACATAGCCCTCATAAGTGATCACCTCTTCGTCGAACACCTGTAGACCTTGCTCGGCTAAGCTACCAGCAAACCCAGCCAACCCAGCCAACACTTTTTGTGACTACTGTTCACTGCGGGGGAGCGTATGGATCGCGGCATCTTCGGCCATGATAAGGATATTCTGCGATGCCGACACTGGCCCTGCTCCCAACAAGCTACTCAATAGCAGTGCCGCCAGCAAACTTATCGCACTAAAATAAGAATCGCGACTTAATAACATCTCTAATCCTTTCATGTTTTATTGATAATACCCAACAATGTCAGCACAATGCAGGATTGCATAAGTGGAATTTATTACCTATTTCAAGCCCAATCAAATACTTATGCTAAGCGTTCATGTAAGGGTCTGCCGTATTTTTACTCACCGCCAACACATTGTTCGCATCTTTGTTGCACCGACATTCAGCCTCACGTTTTTTATGGCTCCGCTACATGCTCAAGGGTTAACCGAGTTCGACAGCCAAGTTCACAAGGCCGGTAGCGCCGTACTGGTCGAGCTATTAAACCGACACTCTCGCGAATTTGCGCCCTATCTGGATTCAGATAAGGATTCGATGGGTATCGCTATTTACGATATCGTCACCACACCCTCAACCCTACCTGCGGCAGATCGTCGTACCTTTTTTGCCAGCGCACTGGATCAGGCCGGAATTAAGGTACTGGTGCCAGGAGATAACGAGGAGTATTACCAGCGTCTGCTCAACTCGATCGATATCGCAGAGGAGGAGGAGGCCAATGGCTCTCGTGAGCTGGGTAGCACCGATATTGAAGGCGCGCATCTCCAAGGTGAGTTGATCCTCGAAGATCGATTATTCTGGGGCACTTTACGCGGTATCATCCTAGTCACCGATCTGACCCAGCGCCAGCAACTGCTCGACCAGCATTTTGAAGCCACCACACTGACCAGCGCAGGCCGTGTTAGCCTGGTGGCGCTGCTGTTAATCAGCCTACTGCTTTTTGAGCTTACTCGGGTATCTCGTTTACAGAGACGTGTCTCGGTCGCTAAAAACAATCTACTTCCCCAGGAGGGTTTAGGCTACCTGACACAAGCCCCTAGCCACCCCTGGTTTCGGAACCGGGTACTGCTCGAAGCCAGACATTGCTTCGAGGAGGCGATCAAACAGGCTGAAAACTCACTCAGTGAAGTACAGATGGCCCTGCATAACGGTGAGTTTGCACTGGCCCGTGGGTCGCTCGAAAAGGCGTTAAACCATAACCGCGAACGCGCAGCAACACTGATCGATCGGGCGCGCGCACTGAAAAGCCAACAACCGTTTGAGGCATTGGCGCTGCTGCATCAGGCTCGCGAGCTGAATCCGGATATGGAAGCCGACCTGCTAACCGAAATCGCTCTGCTGGAAGTGCGTAAGCAATCCGGCGTAATGCGCCCGCCAGAAACGAGTCAGAACAACAACGCGGAAGGCGCCCAAGCCCAGCGACTGCAACTCAACGCCGAGCACGAAACGCTGGTACACAAACTGGCACCCTGCACCGGCAGCCTGATTGTAAGCGGCCCTTGGGGAGCTGACCCTGCATACCCAACCTAAATTGATGTTGGGACGTCTCAGCAGCCGCGAAACCACCGACATCGCGGTGCAACACCGCCGCGTCTCACGCCCCACCAAGCAGACTCGACCGGTTCGCCAACGTGGTGGTTTCTGGATCGAAGATCGTGGCAGTGCCAACGGCACCGATCAAGTCCAGCACGAATGCAACGAGACCACCTCGCTTAAGCGACCGACTGCTGCTCTGCTCCGACGGTCTGACCGATATGGTTAGTCACACGGAGATCAATACCGTTTTGAATCAAAAAAAGAGCACTGACGCGATCAAAGCCTTGATTCAAACCGCCATGAATGCCGGTGGTAAGGGCAACACTTCGGTGATCATCGTTTATAACCGGAGCTATTAGTGGAAACCACCCGCAGATACAAAATTTTAAAAACTGGAAACATGAAATGCAAAAAACATTGAAGAAATATTTTTTCTACTATGTTGGTGCAGCTCTGTGCTTTTTATCATCGACTGCTATAGCCATGAATAGTGGCACTAGCGTTGCGCACGAACACGCATCTGAAATTATTAATAGCCTAAAAATAAATAACACACAGAGTCGAAAGATAAGATTATCTCTAATTCCTTTCGAAAAAGATAAAACTCCTATTTCTATTGAATTGGCAAACAGATTTTATAATGAACTACTATCCGCTCTAATTGAAGAAAGCAATTCAAAAATAGAATACGTTTCAAACAAAGACGTTAAGCATATAGCAAACCAGCTATCATTTCAGAATGATGATTACGAAAAAGGTCTTGAAGTGGCTCTATCAAGCATCAAGGATGTTGATGGGTTGATCATAGGAAGTATATTCCTCAACAAGGACAAGATAAGCAGCTCATTCAGAGTCACAAGTATGAATGGGAAAATTCTAGCAACCACGCAAGCTAGAAATCTAAACCTAAAAATAACGCATATCGATGTAGGCTCAACTTATTTAAGCATGACTGAAGCACTTGACGCGGCCGCACGATACATTAAGAGAAATGCGCCATGGATGAAAGAAGCTAATTATGAAGGCATATATTACCAAAACTCCGGAATCCAAACACAAGCCAGCCTGTACTTCAAAGACACTATATTCAAATCCCTATCGGACCAATACTTCAAGCTTGTCAGCGACAAAAGGCTTATGATTTACGAGACAGAGTCATCTAAAAAAATAGGACGAAGTAGAGGGCTTAAAATAACTTCGAACAATACTGATAGCGCAGCAAGTAGAAATAAAGAAAGCTACAGTATAAAAGGAAAATACTGGCTACATAAAGAACATCTAGAAATTAGAATTTTATTATCGAATAAATTAAATGAAAAAATAACATGGAGGGGAATGATAGATTACAGAGGACTCCCAGGGGATATAGAACTAGAACCGAAATATAACGACATAGATCGCACAAAAGATATGACAAGCCAGATAGGATTGGAATTAAGCAGCTTGCATGGTTTTGATCCTGAGTATCGCATTGGAGAAAAACTGCAACTTATCATAAGAGTTAGTAGAGACTCGTGGGTCTATTGCTACTACAAACAAGCAAACGGCGATAGTATTCAGATTTTCCCAAATCCATTTTTCTACAGGAATAATAGAGAACCCCTATTACTGGCCGGCAAGTCATACCTCCTGCCCGGAGACGGCATGTTTCCGTTCGATTTTGAGATAACCAAACCGACGGGAGTTGAAGCTGTAAAATGTTTTGCTTTATCAAGAAATGTGACAAACGATTTACCTGAAATTCTATCTGGCAACACAATGTCGCCAATTCCAAAAGAGATATTTAAAAACATTAGCGACATATTCATGTCCATAAAAGACGTATCTATTACAGAAAAAACAATGATTATATCGGTGTTTGAATAAAAATACGAAACGAGGGTTTTATTTTGACGAAAATTATTTATGTTATCACTCTGTCTTTACTATCTATAGGCTGCTCATCAACACCAAACTATTTGAGCAGCACTGAAATTACAAAAAGAGACAATCAGACAAAAACTCTTATCACTGAATTTGAAGTTATGGAAATAAAACCAGAACTAGAGTCACAAAGTGGAATAAAGTACGATATTTCTTTGATACCTAAAAATGTAAAAATAAAGAAAGCCACAATTACATTAGGCATTAAAAATAAAACTGTTATGGCGCGATCCCTTAGCGGTGCATCAGCAGCAGACTTGACCTATATTATAGTGCCAACAAACTTCCACGGTTCCTCAACAAAGTCTAAAAAAGCACCTTACTCCTATGCTACAAGCTCAAACATTGAGTATGAAACAAGCTCACTGTCTTTACTTGAACGGATAGGAGGTAGTAGTGGCGGTAAAGTAAAATACCATTCGAAGAACGAAGGAATTGATGAATGGGACGTCACTGAATCACTCAAATACTATGTTAACAACAACAAAGCATTCACTTTTAAATTCTCGCAACCATCCACGTGGTATTTTGATAGTACGATTTTTTCAAACTCAGTTGCCATTCTAAAGACATCACCCAAGAGTTTGTCAGAAGACGGGAATAGTACTTTTTTAACTGTTTATTATAACTAGGATAGCACCATGAAAAAATTATTTATTTTGTTACTTGCAATGTCGACTCTATACGGGTGCACACCTCTTGCCGTAAGAACTCAAAACCTGGTTATCCCACAAAATGAAAAACCAAGTAGCATTATAGGGTTCACAACAAGCATTGCTTTAGATAATCATCCAGATTACGTTAGTTATTCTGACTCCAAGATAAACCAACTGGACATGATCAACATCATCGAAGACACAAAGTTATTCAACACAGATGAAACAGCCTACATAGCAAAATCATTATCTGAAATGAGCGCAAAATGGGCAGAGCCATCTAACGTCATTATTTCTTTATATGAAAAGCCACAGGCTAAATTTAAATTCATTACAGTAGAAGAGTGGGGAAAAGTCTTTCAAATATCGTATGAAGTGAATGAAAGCTGGTTGAAGCAAACAGGACGAGCTCTTGCTCAGAAAATGCTCCTATATTCTGGAGGTGTCCAAGTAAAAATCAGGCGGCGATATGATACCAATGGAAACCTGGTAGCGGCGCGTGATGTACCTACTACTATAAGTAGATTTTCTGATTATGGTTTTATTTACAGGGGCAAAGAGCTCGACAAGGAAAACATTGAACGACTTAACACTGGAATTTGGACAAAAGACGCCATACGAGACCTGCTCGGACCACCAACAGAAGAGCGGATGCTAACGGACGGATCGAATGTAATTCTATACCATTATAAAGCATGGGGGAGAAGCAAAGCCCACTTGGCAAACCCTCTCTCTGTTCTCGTTAAAGATAAAATCAGACATACGCAAATCCTCGAAATAAGATTGGTTAACAATCAAGCAACGGAACACGGATTCGATGAATGTAAAGATGATTGTCCCGAAATACTTTAACTTCTTCAAGCTGTTCAATATTAAGGTGGTGCTATCTTGCATCACCTTAATATTGATTAACACTCCAATATCTCAAGGTGCGACTAATGATAGGAATAGCAGGGGCATAGAGATTAAAGAAAAGCCGTCTACGAAAGGCACCTCAAGCAAAGAAAACAAATCGATTTATGATAGCATTCATGCATTGGTCATAGGTATAAATGAATATGATGATAGAAGAATACCTTCTCTGCAATATGCAATAAACGACGCCTCTAGCATCCTAAAAACTCTAGAAAAAACAGGCGTAGCATCTAGCAATATAATTTTTATTGAAGGAAAAAATGCGACGAAAACCAACATATTATCGGCCATTAAAAACACCCTAAAAAACAGACTTAAAGAAAACGATGGCTTAGTTGTTTTTTTTGCAGGCCACGGCGTACACACCACGCGAAAGAAGATTTCCGGCGAGGTCGTCGAACAAGGTTATTTGTTACCATATAATGCGAAAAACGATCAGATTTCGTCTACAGCCATCTCGCTTCAACTGCTTAACGATCTACTTATGGACTTGCCTGCTAAGCATGTTTTATTGACCATTGACGCTTGTTATAGCGGGTTCGCCCTTAACAGATCATCCAACAACTCTTTTATATCAAGTTTGGCATCAAAACAATCTAGATTTGTAATAACAGCAGGGGGAAAAGGCGAGCAAGCTTTAGAGGTCGCGGGTCATGGTATTTTCACTGAAAAGCTGATTGAGGGGCTATCAGGTTTCGCCGACTTAGACATTGATGGATTTGTTACCGCTTCCGAGCTGGGAACCTACCTTAAATCGGCAGTTTCCAAATCTTCAAATGGATCACAAACACCTATATTCGGTTCATTATATGGGGAGGGTGAATTTATATTTGATGTAAAAAGAAGCAGGCCAGGCTACCGAAAAGAAATGCGTAAAGCACTAACAGGAAAAAACCTTTATGACTCTGAATACGATGCAGGCCTTTATTTATTCGACCAAGGGAAGTATAAAGAGGCAAAAAATCGATTTAAAAAAGCCTTGATGTATCGACCCAGCGATTATTGGGCTAGCCAAAAAATAACCTACATTAATGCATTCCAACCGCTTAAAGAAAGTATAGTTCTTGCAAATAACACAGTCATGCACTTGATCAAAGCAGACTCGTTTGTGATGGGAAATAATTTGTCTCATACCGACCAAGAAAAACCACGGCGCATTGAGTTCATACAGGATTTTTATATTTCATCCAACGAGGTTTCTTTGAAGGAATATTCATACTTCTTAGAACAAAACAAAACCGTCTCGCCTCCTTTATATTTCGACATCCAGTCATCTTATGGTGATCTAACTCTACCAGTCCAAGGTATATCCTGGGATCAAGCTGATTTATTTTGCCGATATTACGGCGCCAATCTCCCTACAGAAAAAGAGTGGGAGTATACCGCCAGAGGTAGCAGCGGGAAAAGGTATATCACCGGTAGCAACATCCCCAACAACGACATAACCAATTGGTATAATGACAATAAATATAGGAATATATCACCACCCGGTCGCTTCCCTCTGGACAAAACAGAACAGGGGATTTATGACATGATGGGGAATGTAAAGGAGTGGGTCAGAGATGTTGATGATGGGTATATTTTGCAACAAATCCCTGTTGATAAAACAGGGCGTAGCTACAAGGTTGTAAGGGGCGCTAACTACAAGACAAGGAGCACGAACATGCTTCAATTAAGTAATCGCGAATTTAGGTATCCAAATACGGGTTACATTGGTATTGGATTTAGATGTTCAAAAACACCATCCATTCAAGACTATGAATGACCTTTGAGACAAAGAGAACAAACTCCACGTCTAAGCGAGAGATTATATTAGGTTATAGTCTCTCGCTCCAAACAATTATCAAGGTATCCATATCGTTTGTTTAAGCGACTCAATACGACGATCATGGCACTACAGTTGTTCTTTTCCGTAATACAGATAGAGCCGGCGCCTTTCGAGCGAGCCATGACCGGAGTCCTCACAAGCTTTCGGAAAAGCTCACTCCTGAAGAAGTTGCTCGCCTGCTTAATTCAGCTTCGAACCGTTATTGGCCAATATTTCGCAATCTCATCGGCCCAACACTCTTTCCGTCAGTTTTACTGATATAGCCAGACAAGTGCGTGGCCGACCTAAAGCCGGCGCTGCTCTTATAGAGTGATTTACCAACTAGAAAGGTTTTCCTTCTGCGCCACCCGGCTACTACGCTTGGCAGAATGCTTCACCGTAACTACATTGCCATCCATAAAGACCTTACCGTCCCAGCCCAGCTCTTCCATGGCACGGTGCATATTCCGTTTGAGTTTGGCGGAAGAAATGGTGGATACGTAGTCGTAGGTATGGCTCATTCCAACGGAGTTGACCGGCTGATGGTCACGGTAGCCGGAGAACACTTCAACCAGGTACTGCTCCATCGCGATCATCTGATCGGCGTCGATATTCTCAAACTTTAGCGAGTATGTTTCCGGGCCATTCGCTGCCGCATAACCATCGCTGTCGGCGTAGCCGCCCTTATCGTGGGCCAAAAGTTGTGCCAGTTCGTTACCCACCGCCTGACCGATAGGATGGGCATGGTCCCCGACCTTCTCTAGTACGCAGTCACGCTCCTGACACTTGGTCGGGTGGAGCCGTAGCTCACCACCGGGATTGACCAGCTCGTAGGTTCCCAGGAACCGCCCCGATTGGGCATCGATCAAACGGCCGCTGACGCGTACCCGCGCCTTGTTAGAATAGCCCATTTCCGTAATATTGACGTAGACCTGATAGGTGGCGACGGCGCGCACCAGCAACTTACGATCGGTACCGGGATAGGTGGAGTTGTTCTTGGCAATGTCCACCAACTCACCATTAGTCAGCCGGCGTTCATCGGTGTTCATGGTGCCGTAGGTCACGGCCATCTCATCAAACACATCGAAGCCTGCGGCATTCATCTGCTCTTGAATGGCATCACGTACCCGGCGGCTAACGCGATTATCGCGACGCAGACTATCCGGATCATGGGTTTCAGCCAGTACCAACAGAGTAGTACGATTGCCGGCCTCTGCAACCGTGGCCAGCATCGATCCCATAGCAACAGTACAGGTCAGTACGGCGGTGGTCAGAATTTTAAACTTTCTCATGGTCATTCCCTTCATTGGTATTGCTGTTTCTCTAGACTATGACAGGGCCAGAGGTTTTTTTCCTATTCGAAACTCAAACCTCCGCGCTGCCTATTCGATTGACAACGACAGCACTCAGCGCCGCACCACTTGCTATCAGATAGATGTTTTTTTGCATGCTGCCTTGAAACCATTTTTAAATCAACTGAATAGCGGCTAGGCAGGCTGTTCTGGTGTATCGATAGAGCTTGGTTGTGGCTCACCCTTGAGCTCATTGTATAAGTGAAGACGTAACCCAAGTCCAAACAGGCACAATCCCATAATGAACCAGGTAATCCAATGGGTCATCGCCGTCTGCAACATACTCTCAAACAGCTCAACCACCGCTTGCCAGTTATTTAACCGAAAGCGACCGTCTATGTCAGCAAAGTCTTGCGTCAAGACAACGAATCCGCGTAAAACGAAACCTGCTGCTGCAAAGCCACCGACCCAGGCGGTCATCGTGATAATGGCTATACGATGAAATATATACGTCAGTAAGAAGCAGATCGCGCCGACCCCTTCACCAACCCAGGTTTGTACCGGCTCCCGGGAATAATCCAGATTGTCGTTGAGAACAAGATCGAAACCAGCGGCCGCCATCAAGCAGGCACCGGTCGTTGCCTCGGAAACGCTCTGGCCTTGCAACAAACAGCAACTGTAATAACCCAGAACGCACCCATCAACAAACCACCCAGAATAGCGCCGATGACACCGTAGCTCTGGCCACCCATTGCCGTGCCAAGCATTCCACCAGCATTACCTCCCCAAGTAAAATCGGTTGCCCAGAGAATAAACTGACGAATCTTCAGACCCCAGAAACACCATAGCAAAGATAAACTGATGCAACCCAGTAACAAAACGATAACCAGCGGATGATTCTGGTTGCTCTGTAGTAGTATGTTCGCGTAATTCCCTGGCTCCATAAAGCCCTCCGATGAGAAAGGGGATAAATAGATGCGGGGTTCTATCTACGTCACCCTGCCGCTAAAATAGCGCCAGAGTTGCCGCTCACGCTCCTGCCGCGCGGTGTCTTCAACTATGCACAGCCATTTACGTGCAAGCCGAATGGTGTAAAGACTGATCAATGGGATAGACATTAAAGCCATCGACAGCACAAAAAAACAAACGTACTTACCGAAGTGCGGAGGGTGTTTCTTCTTAGCAGTCATCATCTAAATCCTTTTATTTATTTCTTTTTATTTGTTACTAGCCGTTGTCGGCCTCAGCGTTCGCTATGTAATGACCACAACACTTTTTCAAAAGACAACCCCTTGCCAAAAATCACACCAATCCTTTCATACCTCTTCGCAACACCTATTTGAGTACACGCCATGCACGACAATCTGGAGCAACAAGCTATCACCGAGGTCGCCCTGGCGATGGGGATGGCATTTTTTGCCCTGATGGTTCTGGCGTTAGTGGGTCTGAACGCTCCCAGACCAGCGGGAGATGCTGCCCTGCCAGAGCTAGCCGAAAGGCACCGGGTTAGCCGAAACCAACCGACGTGGCAAGCAAGCGAGCAGGCATCGAAAAAACCACCGCCGCTACAATTGTTGATCTATTACCAGGGCCGTTATTTCGACCAACAACTCAAGCCGATCAACCCAAAGCAGGTCAGGATCACAATTGATAGGAGGCCCCTGCTGGCGGTAGCCCCCACTTTGTCATTAAACGAAGCCATCGACGCCAAACAAGCGTTACCGATGGACGAACTGCAACTCACCGTACTGGACCAGCGCTGGCTTGACCGACTGGAGGCGATGCCATGAACCGATTAAAAGTTACAACTTTGCTACTGTTGATGCTTGCAAGCTCACTGGCGCAGGCGTTCAATAACGACTGGAGCAAAGCCCAAGTTCAACAACGACTGATCACCGAAGCACAACGCCAAGGCGTATCACCGGCGCTGATTATGGCTGTGGCGCGGGTCGAATCCAATTTCAATCCGCTAGCGCTGTCCAGCGCCGGAGCCCGCGGGGTGATGCAAATCATGCCCGCCACAGCCAGCGGTGAACTGGGCGTCTCGCCAGCACAACTGTATGACCCAGCAGTCAATATTGAAGCTGGGGTACGCTTTATCCGCCAGTTACTACACCGCTATGGGCGTGAAGAGATCGCCCTGTCACATTACAACGGCGGCTCGGCGGTCAACAGTCCGTTTGGATTGCGTGTTATCCCCGCCACCCGTCAATACGTCAGCGATGTGCAGCGCCATAAACGCCATTTCGCCGACCAGCCGTGGCTCGCAGCAGGCTTTAACAGCGAGGTCCGCAGAGGAGTTAACAGCGACCGTCAGCCGCTCTCAACCGTGCAGTTATCAACGGCTCGTAACACCATGATCAAACGTCTGCAGCGCTTACAGGCCCGCTACAAACAGCCGCCCTCTAACGAGCCCCGCCAGCAACAGCCCAGCAGCTTTGACAGCAAGGGCAACATACGTAACTACAGCAACCTCTGGCAAGCCTGGTAAAACAGGTAGCTAGTACCAGTAACTGATTGAAAAACAGGCAGAACAACGGCATTATCTACGGTTATTTTGGATGCACGCAGACTCACCCACGGACAGTATTGATGGATCAATTGAGGCGCTACAATATTCTTAAACGCCTGGGACAGGGCAGCTTCGGTGAGGTATTTCTCGGCCACGATCAAATAATGCAGCGCAATGTGGCTCAGCTCGAAGACAACCCCTATATCGTCAACGCACTGAACTATCAACCTATTGGCCAAATACAATCGATGAGGCCATTACGACCCATGGTGGCACGTACCTGCGCCATATAGTAATCCGCCGGGGTACTGCCTTGTCTTTTTTCAAACCAAGGATAGCCGGGCATATAGCTTTCACGCCACTCAAAAGCGCTGTAATTAACACCGCTAGCCAATGCGTTAAACGGGTATTTTGATATTTATGAACCGTATTCATCCCCAAACAAACTGCGCACTCACCAGCCTGCTCAGCGCCCTGCGCCAGCAACAGGATACCGATCATCCCCGCTACAGCACCGCTACCTGTGACTGGCTCGACCGGCTGATCCTGACCCGCAGCTATGCCAGTGCTCTGCTGGAGCTGAGTCACTGGCTCAGTGGCCTAGCTTACCCCGACAAGAGCGCTAGCAACATCACGGGCCAGCCGGCCGCCCCCGCCCTGCTAATTGCCGAGCTGCTGACCCTGAAACGGGTACGTAGCGCCAACTTGCAGGCCCTAGCACAACGCATGGCGCCACAACGCGTGCATGGAGATGCGCTGGTCTGCGCTTATTCCGAGGGCGACTTTGGTGTCAGCGGATCGCGGGCAGTCAAATTGGTTGCACTGCTCGACTTCCTGGTCAGTGCGCTCTATCCCGCGTTGGTCGATGCCTTGAGCCAGCGATTACAGCAGCCCTTCAACCGCAAGGCCAGCGAACGGCTGGCTAACGACCTGGCCAAGTGCCTGTATGATTTTCTGCAACCTCACCTAGAACCGGTGCAGGCGATGAGCAAGGCCCGCAACCTGCGCCAGTGGTTGCGCCAGCACAATCCTGACACGCAGCTGCTGCAGCAGACCCTCGATGATCCCGCCGTGCTCGGTTTCTGGCAAGGCCAGCTCGACGATTCCCAAGGGGATTTCCGTACCTTTGGATCGGTGGCCGATGCCTTCTTTCGGCTCGATCAGGCACTGCAGATCCAGGCCGCCGAACAGGCCATGATCACGGCGCTGCGCTGGGGCGGTGACCATGAAGCCAACGAAGTAGAATTGGGCGTTGAAGAGACCGCAACTGACTCGGACTGGGAGGGTGCGGTTGATCGGTTTGATGACGCCCTAGCCCCTCCCGAACCACTACAGTGGCTGGAACGACTCGACGAGTCCCCGGCCTGCCAGATCAAGTTTCTCAACAAACAAGAGCGCGAACAGTTGCTGCCGCTATGCCAGGTGGGCAACAGCCTGCAACGGCTGCCGCTGACCCTGCTGCGCAAAGCTTGTTTCGGTCAGCAGCAAAACCGCCTCACCGAAGCATTGCGACGCAAGGAAACCTCGGCGCGTATCGCCATGCTGATAGACGGTGACGAGCTAGACAGTTACCGCGACCGACTACAAGCCCATACCGAGCTGCAAAACCGCCTGCAGCGTACCTTGCTGGCCTGTGGCCATGCACTATTCCAGGTCGATGTGCCCGCCGCACTGGCCGCGCTCGATGCCGCGCTGGGCGAGGCGTTTCGGGAGGAGCTACGCGAGGCATTTGGCGATGCGGGGTGCCCCCTGGGGGACGCCGAGACTAACAGCCACAGCCTGATCGCCGCACTGTGCCAATCCTTAAGCCGTCAATCTACAAACAGGCCATCCAATAAGGACCAGACAAATGACGACAGCCCGCTGGCGGATACCCTGTCTAACGCCGAGCAGGCTTGGAAGCACCTCAACCGGGCCGGTTTCAAGGTGATCCCCACTGCTGACAGCGATGCCGCTGAAGGATTCGAGCGCGGTAGCGAAGTGCTGGCCCAACTGTTGAGCAGTTGCAGCCAGGCCCAGCGCTGCTTGACGCTGGCACTGCAACAGAGTGGCGGTGATGATGAAGGAGCGGCTATTTTTAGCGCTGATCGTTCCCTATTCAGTACTATGTTCCAACGCTTATACGGTAGCCACCATGACTGAACCCCCCCAAAACCACACTGGTGACGAACGACTGGACCAGGTCTGCGCCGGACTTGAGCGAGCCCAGGGCCTCAAAGACAGTCCGGTTTCGCCCTCAATCTTAGCCAGTACGCTGCTGAACTACCTCGGCCAGCCGCAGCCGACCCGCAACTTTAGCATCGAGAGAGCCCTGCAGACCGACCCCGGTCTGCAACAGCTGGCGCAGGACTACCTGAAGCGGAACGCACTGGCCCGGCTTGGCAGACGCCGCGCCGCCGACGAGGGGATGGATGCCGCATCGGGAGAACGCCGCCAGAGCGGACTGTGCCTGAAGTGGCGTACCTCGCGGGCCGATGCTCAGCAGTTCTACCTAATTCTGGAGCTGAGCGCCCCGCTTGCGGTTAGTGACGGCGAACCCTACTCCCTCTATTTGCAATCCACTGAGAGCGGCCTGCACCGATTAGATTTTCCCGCCTTACAAAACGGCTGCAGTCAGTTGATCCGCAGCCACGACGACCCGGCCGTGATCGCCCTACGCCACAACGACACCCAGCTATCTCTAATCAGTTACCGGAGCTAACCCAAGGATGAGCGTTGCTATTTATATCGCCACCACCCAGGGGCCGGTGCGCATCGTGCGTCTGACCGCAGAGGACCCGGATGTGCAATCGGTAGTATGCCGCTACGGCAGCGCCGAACCCTTACCGATCTCGCCGCTGTATCAGGGCTTTGTCAGCCGAGGCAGTGGCCTGATCGAAAAACGCACCAGCCACGGCGCCTGGCGGCTTGATCTGAGCGACACCATAGAGCAAGGCAACAGTTGGCAACTGGCGGTCACTCTGGCCCATGAGCTAAAACAGCAGGGCCTGCTGGCCGAAGGGGATAGTGATAGCAATACGCTGATCTGGGCCACCGGCGCGATCGATCCGGTTGAGCAACGGGTGCAGACTGTAGAAAGTATCACCGATAAACTCAACCGCAGTCGCGAGCTGATCCGCTGCTGGCAGCGTAACGGCAAAGTCATCAAACTCCTGTTGCCGGAAGCCAATCAAGATGCAATTCCGCAAGGTTGGATTGAAACAGAAGGTTTAGACCCCGCGCTCGTCAGTCTGCATGCTGTGGGTACGCTGGAACAAGCCATTGCACTGCTGCCCGAAACAGCGCAGGGTTCGATACAGACATCAGCTCCAGCATCAACACAGACGCCGGTAACTCTCGCCAGCCTCCCCGCTACAACTCCGGTTATCAAGCCAAGGTCGCGTTGGGGTATAGCATCAGCCGTTGCCCTACTCATTGCCGCTGTCGCCACGGTGACATTGAATCAGTCACGAGAGGAGGCAACCATAGAGCCGATGCAGTCGCAACAGGCCACGCTACTACCCAGTCGCACCAAGACTCAACCCGCAGCGTTGGTCGAACCAACCTCCAGGTCTGCTCCCGTTTTACCCGGTAACAATGCCCCGCCACTGGCCCCGCACACGGACCGCTTGCCAGCCCAAGTGACGCTAGCGATAGCGCCTGAGTTGATCCTTAGCTACCGCAACCCAAACACATCGTTCACCGATGGTTTGCATTGTGGGGCCTCTCCTAAACAGCAAACTGTCGAAGCCCTTAACGGAATATTTCCTGATAGTGCCCTGTCAGAGCTATGTGAAATACGCATCGTAGCCAGCGGTTCCGAAGGGGAACTAAATGCAATGCTGTACCTGCAGGCTATCGCGCTGGATTCCGGTACAGAGATTCCTATTGAGTCGTTATCAGCACCCGGGCAGTGGCGAATCTCGCTCCCCAAGAACCGTGAGCAGTCTCGTGAATATGCAATATGGCTGATATCAGGCGATCAAGTTCGTCAATCGTTAGCGCTGTTATCAGCGGCAGAGCAGAGTCATTTGAGGGGCGATGCGCTGATGCAGGCCATCAACAAAAAAATCGATTCTTTGGGACGATCCTATCAGTTTGGACGTCATCGACTTAATGCCGCTTCAAATCGGCACACAGTCGACAGATAACGGAGATCTGTAAAATGCGCAAGGATCTGGTAGTGATGAGGTTAGTGATTTCTGTTTTTTTGCTTGCTCTGGCTGTCCCATCAATGGGAGCGCAGCTCTTGGACTCAAAGGACTATACCAGGCTATCAAAGTACGGCCCTTATACGATCGCCGTCAAAATCGACAATATGTCGCCAGAAAACCGGACTTATTATGGCTCGTTGCCGTTATTTGGTAATTACACCAATGGCAACGTTGCACTGATAAGCCATATCGAAGCCATACAGGTAACGGATCAGGACGGAAGGGTGCTGAGTTGGGTTGATGCATCAAGCATCTTAGCGAAGGTGTTGGACCTGCCTGTCGTTTCAGAACCAATCATTCCAGGATCTTACGAGTTCACAAATCTTAAAAACGGTAGCCACTTTCTAACCCCTGAGTCATTTTCCATGCTCTTGGTGGGAAAGATACCAATTCATATGTCACAAGTACGACGCGTACTCTATAAGGCTGTGATTTTAGATGCTATCGCATTGAAAGAAGCCAAGAATGTGAAGGCTATTACTATTACTGAAGGAGGATTGAGCACCTATGCGGCACTGGCATCCTTTGGTGTGGTTGATGCTTCACTCTCAGGGGGGATGGGTGTCTATGAGCAAATACGAACCATCTCTGACACTGCGCGGGCCCTACAACATGGCAGCCCGACTGCAGCCATTGCGGCCAAAGTTTCTAAGAGAGTAGGTGACAGCAAGCTCGGCCAATTTTCAAAAGGTTTAGGATTGCTAGCTACCAGTTTAGAGTTCGCATCCAACTATCGCGATAAACAAGCGGTGAACGCGTACCTGGCAGAAGTCGCAAATGACCTGTCTTTGTTAATCAGCATCAACGACCTGAGGGAGCTGATCAAGAACTCACCTAGTCACGATCCTGCCATGGCGCAAGGGATTGAAGACGCTATCGATGAGCTAATAAAACTCAGCCAATCCCGCTTTAGACAAATGGCCACATCAGGTACTCATGCTTCCATAAAAGCAGCACCGTCGTTGGCAGCATTAGTAGGTAGAAGCATTGCTACTGGGGGTGCTAGCTTGGTGATCAGAGAGTTCATCGAATTAGGTGTGACCCTCACCGAAGGTACCGTTGATGTGTTAAAAATTTCTGCATTGGTGACTCTGGGAGAGTTTATGCGGGGGCACTTGGACGTGTTGACCGTTGGCGCTTTAGTGGGCATAACCTCTGCTACGGATATCTCTGTGCGGGAGTTAAAAGGGTTGCGCCGTCTTATCTCTCTGGAGGCTACTGCGAGAGTGTATGGTTTTGCCTGGGGGGAACGCTGGTCAGACGCAAACAGTATTGCTGATTTTGGCAAAGGCATCGGCCTCACGATCGCCTCCTTGAGAGCGTCATGGTCTGATCAAGGCGTCAATAAAGAAGATTACTTGTCGCAATTACGACGCAGAGCCGAGGATTACAATGAATATATGGCGCTCATGGAGCAGATACCCTTAAGCCTGAAACAGATTGATGATCAGTGTTTGTACCTCGAAGAGAACCAACAAGATACCCAGCGGCTCCCTTCCCGCTGTAGCCATAGAGGCATAAGCCAGGCCCTTTTACTGCTCATAGACAACTCCGGCAGCATGAAAAAAAATGACCCTCAATATTTGCGCAAGGTGGCCGTACAAAAAATTATCGATATAGCGCCCGAAGGCACCAAGATCGGTATTATTGGTTTCCAAAATAACGCTTCTGTCATTGCCAACCCCACCCAACTGGATAACTACAACGGCGCTGACCGCCAGCAGCTCAGAGATAGCACTGATAAGATTCACCACAATGGCGGTACCAACATACGCGAAGCGCTGAGCCTAGCCGCAGCGCAACTACAGCCAGGGGAGATAACGTCGATTATTTTACTGAGTGATGGCGAGGACAAACAATGGCACGGCTCCCCTGGCAACCTGCCTACGGATGTGACCGTGCATGCCATCGCACTCTCGGCCAACGCCGATACGCAAGCGCTGCGGGCGGTTGCTCAAGCTACTGGAGGCCGCTTCGATACGGCTCAGAGTGGTCGTGACCTAGATCGAATTTTTCAGACCCTGTTTGAGCAGTCCACCCAGCAGGAGCTGAACCAGTTTACCCAAAATAGTATCAGCCCCGGCGAGAACCATATGTTCAGTGTTGATGTAGAGCCGGGTGCTGACGCGATTTACTGCAAGGTCGACTGGCCCGGAAGCGATATCGATCTGTTGCTGATATCGCCCTCAGGGAAACGTATAGATACCGCCCAGGCCGTCAACCAAGGTCATGGGGTCGAGCGCCCCACTTACGACATGATTGAGATTAAACACCCTGAACCCGGACGGTGGAAAATACGGGTGCAGGCGGTCGATGTGGATCCGAACGGAGAGACTTACACCCTGCGAACCTCAACCAGCGGCGATCTGCGCAAAGCTCAGTGGCAAGTCCCAACCGGAACACCCGCCATCAACGATTACACGGCAATCAAAATCAAGATGGCCGACACTCTCTGGAAGCAAGCCTCTGTCACCGTTTGGGACGACCAAGGTCAGCAATTGAGCCGTAGCGACGTGGCCACCTCGGTTGACGGCCAAGTGCCTTTGCCTGTGCTGAATCGAGCGGGGATGCACCGGGTGCAGATCGTCGCTCAGGGGATCACCAACGAGGGGCACCGGGTAAGCCGCAGTTTTGATCAATCCATTCGCTTTTCAAAAGCCGTCGCTCAGCCCAAGTCAAAACCACAACCGGTCAAACCGCCTCAGCCAGTGGTTGAGCGTTTGCGTTCAATGTCCCTTAACGCGTATCTGAACCAGCCCCAAGTGGCGGTTTCTGCAGGTCATCAACCGTCCGTAGCGTTAGCTACCGCAACAATCAAGACCCAGCCAGATGCGAAGTATGAACCGCCTCGCCGTGCCACCACCACAACATTTAATGCCAACCAGATCTTTGATGCGCTGACGGTCACCAACAACGGCATAGACAGTCGGCGTATCAATTTGGATATCCAGTTCGAGGTCAATTCAGCAAGACTCAGTGATACGACGCGGGAACAACTTCAGCAGCTTGGCGAAGCACTGAAACGTGTCGGAGCTAACACGTTCGAAATTGCTGGCCATACCGATAGCTCTGGTAGCAACAGTGCCAACCTTATACTCTCTCGCATGCGCGCCGCCAGCGTGCGAACCTATTTGCTGGATAACTTTGGGTTAAGCACCAGCAAACTAGCCGCAACGGGATACGGTGAACGCTTCCCTCGTTCAGGGCGTGCAGCACAAGACCCGCTCAACCGCCGGGTTGAGGTTGTCAACCATGGCAAATGGATCTCTGTCAGTGAAATTGAAGCACAGGCTTCGAAAAAAGTGCGAGGAGAACAACGCAACACTGCGCCTACCCCCGCACGTCAGCAAATGAACAAAGATAAAAAACCTGCGGCCAAAAAATTGCAAAAACTCAATGATTATTTTTAGAACATCGAATCGTTGTTCGCATCTGAAACCGGTATGAAATGAAATTGTAAATGGATAAGATCGGACGTTATCAAATTCTTAAACCCCTGGGACAAGGCGGCTTCGGCGAGGTGTTCCTCGGCCACGACCCGGTGATGTGGCGATCAAGGTATTGCGTCACAAAGATGAAAACCTGATCGCCTTCGCCAACAGCTCCGATGAAGAGGGGCTGGCCGTACTGCGGGAGCGCTTCCTGCGTGAGGCACGCATTCTGGCCCAACTCGAAGACAAGCTCTATATCGTCAACGCACTGGAGCTTGGTGAACTCGACGACGGCAGCCCCTGGTACACCATGCCGTTCGTGCCCAGATCACTGGCCGATGAACTCGGCAAGGATATCTTCGACGAACACGCGCTGGCAGAGCTCAGTGATGCCAAGTAGCCCAAGGCGTTGACTGTTGACCGGGCGCTCGACCTGCTGGAACAGACCCTCAATGGCATGGCTCCCGCACATAAGGCCAGGCTGATCCACCGCGATATCAAACCCGCCAACATCCTGCTGACCGAGCGCGGCGAAATCCGTATCGCCGACTTCGGCATCGCCAAGGCTCCCGACGGGCAGCACTCCGCCGTCTCGCAACTTGGCATCGGTTCGCGCAATTACATGGCCCCGGAGCAGCGCGAGAGCACCAAACATGTCGATGCCCGCGCTGATGTCTACTCGCTTGCCGTACTGACCTACCAGATGCTGACCGGCAAGCTGCCCACGAGGCGCTACGCCGATCCCAACGACCACTGCGCCGCGCTCGGAAGTGCACTCAACAGGGTTATTCTCAAAGCGCGATCGGTAAATAAGTGCGGACGTTTTCAGGATGCCGCTGAGTTTAACGCGGTACTTAAGTCTGCCCGTTTGCAGCAACAACAAAGTGACAGTGACACCCAGACCTACACCGACGTCAGCCCCGCCACCACCAGTACGATCAGCCCACGATTGCAACCGCTGGCGCAGCTGATCGACAGACATTGCTAGAGCACGGCCAGCTTGACCCCAAGCAGGCCGAGATCAACGGCATGGCCCGGGACTGGTCCTGACCGAAGCACAACTCGACGCCCTGCAACAGCAGATTGAGGAACAGCTGGACGAATCATTGACCATCCTATGCAACCTGCTCGGGTTGATTAATGAACAGGATCAGCAGCAAAATGAACGTCCGCTGGACGAACCTCAACGTCAGGCACTGAACCAGGTCGCCGCGCTGGTGGGCAAAGACAGACACTGGGACGAGCAACGCCTCAAAACGCCGTTGCCGCTCCGCGCAAGCTGGCCAAACCGCTGGCGACAGCCGCACTGACGGTATTCATCCTGACCGGTAGCTACGCCGGTTACGACTATTACCAGGATCAGGATCAGCAGGCCGTGCAGAACGAAGCGACCGCCTGGCAGCAGGCGCAACGACTAAACAATGCCGACGGCTACCGGCTCTATCTGCAAAGCTGGCCCCCCACCGGGTCTGCCGATGCTCTGCTCCTTAAAGAGCTGCACGCCGAATTCAGCGAACGCGATCAACATGCATGGACCAAGGCAAAAAAGCCAATAGAGCTTCCGTCTGCCAACGGAGTCAGAATGGGAGTACGCAGCAAGATCCGGCAGCACACCCGCCTACAGTTGGGGTAACAGTAGCGGCAACGGCAACGGCAACGCCAACTGTGATGGCTGTAACGGTGGTTTTGATAACTCAAAAACCGCCCCGGTGAGCCACTACGCCGCAAACGCCTACGGTCTCTACGATATGCACGGTAATGTCACGGAGTGGACAGCGAACATCTATTACAGCGATTACAACGGTGTACCAAGCGATGGCAGCGCCCCAGGCGAGGCGGACCGTGTTCACCGTGGCGGCTCTTGGTTCTACAATCCATACTTCTTGCGTTCGGCTGGCCGTAACTGGAGCAACCCGTCGAGTCGGAACTACAGTATCTGTTTCCGTCTCGTCCAGGATATTTAACTTTGATCTTTGTACTTTTTCACTTTATTCGATCCGGCGCGGCTGGTTCGCTATGACAGAGCCGTTCGGCGCAGCCGATCTGTTAGGGGGGCGCAAGGGGGCTCCCCCCTATGTCGATTTAGCCACTATCAGCGCCTAATTTTGACCAGAGACCCACGAGTTACAGCCTTGTCACTACACGGCTTCGAGGCAGCTTAGCGTGGTCAACATGGGTGCTGAACACTGTTCAAAATAGCGCGTTTATCAACAGAGATGACGCTAGATGGGGGCACCCATGCCCCTAACAGTCAGGAATTTTCACCATTTTAAGTTTCAAAACAGCATCATCCTGCTTCGAATTAAAAGCTCGTTCGAATACCGCCTCAAGCGATCTTGGCATCAAGCGTACAAGGCGGTATGTCCCGGCTGTCGATCCGGTTTGCAGTGCGTTTTCCTCCGACATCACCGCGCCTTGTACCAACCGCAGGTAGGGCGAGTAATCGTCCAGCTTGATTGCTCCAGATGCGCTGGCGAACTGTAACCCTCCATCCGTTTTTAACAGCGCACTGATCATGCCATGACATTTGAGCTTGTCGTAGATGACCTGGCGTTCTGCCTCGCTGTTAGGCCAGATAATTTCGGTCCAAGCAGGAGCAGAGACTCCCACAGAGGGGCTGTCAGGCTTTCGCTGTGGTATCGGTATATCCAGTTTATTAACGTTCAATTGTTGAGGCGTGGTCTTTGCTTGCGGTTGGAGTACGGGAGGTGCGGGTAACTGCTGGACCTTGAGGGCGTGTTGTTTCTGGTCAGACTGATGCGACGGTTCCTCCGTGGTCGGTTTTGAAGTGGGACTCCAGATCGCCACCAGCAGCACCAAACCGATGGCACCGCTAGTAGCAAGACTCCAACAGACATTGGTACGGTTATTCATCGCTGGCTAATTCTATTGTCACTAAATACGCACTTAATGTCCCAGCACTCGTAACGCCATCTGCTGCGAGATCGTTTGCAGACGCTGGATCATGATGCTTTCTGATGTCTGCGCGGCGTTGACCTCTGATATTGATGCCGTCTCGGTATGACTCGCCAGTTGTGGGATTACCATTGTCTCACTATGCCAACCAAGCAACGAATCCGACTGATCAATACCGCTGCGCTCGGAAGATGATAACTGCTGCTCAGCCACTAAAGATCGCTCTCGCAACGGGCCTGAATCCTGCCATCGCAGACGCTGAGTCAACTCATCCACCTGTTGCTGCAACGCTTGCAGTTGAACCTGCTGCGCCTCGTTGCCGATTAACCTCTGCTCTAGGTGAGCCAGCTTTTCAGTCCATTGATGGGACATCTTCGCCAGAGTATCTGTGGCCGGTGCAATATTCTGTTGCGCCACGCCAGGTACGACACTCAGCTGTTGCTGCACCCAGGGATGGTCCTTTAGCGCCAGATAACCGATGGCGGCCAGTACGGCGATATTAAAGATCAGATTACGCATGGCGATACTCCTTAGGGTTGTTGTCGTGTCTGTTTTGTTGCGCAGTTTAAACATGACGCAACCGTTTCTCGGTCAACGATAACCAGGCGCGTAACAACGCCGCTGTCGGCAGGCCAACCACGCTGGTCATAAAAGCCATCGAAAACTGCTCGGCCAGTACCCGGATCATCTCGGGTGCGTTATCGGCGCGCATCGGTTGCTCTGACAGGGAGCCAACACCAAGGCTGATCCCCAGCAAAGTGAAGGTCAGCGCCAACGTGGCGATCCCGGCAGCTGATTGCTGCCCTGCTTCAAACCAGAACTCGCACTGCACGGCGGTGCAATTCACGAGACGTTGGCGGCTGACGACAGCGGCCAATATCAGCAACACGTAGGCCATAATAAAAAGGTCGCCGAACAACACTTGCGCAGCAGCGATTAATTCGCCAGGTTGCCGGGTACTGACCGCGACAAGGGCCGCCATGAGGATAATCATCAAACCAAGAAGCCGACTGAGCGAGCGCCCCCATGACGATGGCTCTACTGCGCAATCAGCGTCTATCGGCACGGGTTCACTTTTTGACTGACTCATGGCCGCCACCCTATCTGTGCCTGTAAAATCGACTGTGTTGTCAAATTCTGCTGATCCAGCCAATGTTCGATAATCAGTTTGCGTTTTTCACGCGAGGCATAGACCAAGAACGTCAAGTCATAGTTCGCAAAAGCGTTTCTAACCAGCGGTGATGTTGATGGGTTATTGGTCAGTCGCGCATCGCGAATAATCATCGGTTCCAGGACCTGCAGATTACGCCTGACGTCTTGGTATCTACTGGTTACAGAACTTTCTTCCCTCGATGGTGATAACAGTATCTGCAACAATTGCGCCCGCTCGCGTTCAAGGTGCTCAAGGGTCGTCACCATCATATCCGAGCCGGCGTTGGCAGCTATCGATAGTAGGGACAGTAGGAGAGTCAAGGCGCTAGTTCGGCGCGCGGTATTAATTAGCGTTGTCATGATTCCACCTCAATCGATAAAGAGTTCGGTTATAATGGCTGGTGCATATCGCCGTGCCGCTACGATTCCTTCTTTAGTACCGTTCAACTGCCCCAGACTTAGTTCGTGTTCCAAGGCTTCGGCATCCAGGCTGACGAGCTGTGCCATTAAGGCCAGCATCTGTTCCTCCTGCTCGATTAACGCCAATTCGGTTTGTGATTGCAGGATCAGCTGACGGAGAAAATTCTCACGAGTTAGCGGATGCCCGTCGATCGATGACTCAAGGTTAAGCGAATGCTGTTGAATAGCGCGCTGCAGCGCTTTCATTTCTCCAAGATTATCTCTATACGCATTCTGGTATGCCGTTGAGCCTTCCTGCTCAAAACCGTCACTCACCTCATCTACCATCGCCAGTGTCCGTTGTAATCGCTGCTGGGCGGCATGTTGCTGTGTCAGCAATTGTTGCGCTTGCGGTTGCTCATATAGCATCCGTCTACCCTGCTGTTGTTTATGCAGAATCTGCTGGTAAAGCTGCGATCTCTTCTGCTGCGCTGAACGCCGCAATTTGAGCTGCTGTTTCATCAAGTCAACATAACCACTTTTTTCTGTAACCAGTTGAAAACGCGCATCCAGCTTTGCATCTCCTTCGGTTTCAGGAACAGTCTGTTTTAAACTTGTTAATTCAGCTGCTTTGACCTCAAGCTGCTGATCTAACCCTTTGAGTTCATTGCCCAAAGGTGAAACGCTAAAATCACGCTCCACGGCCTGCTCGATATATGCACTGGGTAGGGTAATCAACCGCTCGCTTGCAACAGGATTCCAACTCTCCTGAGTAGTAGACGCCGAGACATATTGACCGGTATAAGCCAATACTGTAGTGAGTATCCATAACGCTAGGCGTTGACGGTTCATGGTCGCCTCCTTTAATGGCTGAGCCAGTAAGATTTACGATTGAGCTCAGCATCCAGTGAACGCGAGATGTTCATCTGCTTGATGCGACTGTTTGGCAAGACGGAGTGGTTGATCAGTAGATCAAGACTATCGACAACCGATGAGCCATCCGCCAGGTAAAGGTCTTGCCCCGGGTATTGTGATTGCATCTGTGTCATTGATTGCTGCGCAGCAGCGAAATCACCGGCACGAATAAAGTTCAATATCGCCAAAGCGCTGAGACGCTGATTATCAGCAGAAGCGACTGCATCCGCCCCGATACAGCGCTGGGCCAACAAAGCGGAGGCATGATATTTGGCGGCACTTTGCTGTTCGGATGCGTGAGCATCAAGCTGAAGCACCTGTTGCTGGCAATCTGCAAACGAAGATGTCTGCTCTTTCTGTTTGGGTGATAAATCCTGACAGCCTGCCAGGATTCCTAAGGCCGCACCCATCAACAGCGTGTTGATGCCATACACGCGAAGCGTCGTTAAGTTGTTCATAACCATCCCCTTGAAAGCTGTTCAAGGGGGGGTATGAAATGACCAGGGCAGTTTTTAGTGTTTGAAAAGGGGGGCCTATGGTGCTAATGACGTCCGGTTACTGGAAAAAACATTGATACATCAGGCTGGTAAAATCTCCTCTAAAATGTCGGCAATGGGCGCTAAGCGGAATGATTACAGTTTTTCTAAAGTGAATCGCCCCGGGTTGATCGGAGGCTAATTTTCTTGAGAGGATTAGCTAATGAACAGACGACCTGGATATACCGAAGAAATACGTGAGCGCGCTATACGCTTGGTGCTAACAAGCGAACATGAACATTCGACCCGCTGGGGCGCTAGACAGTCGGTGGCTGCAAAAATTGGCTGCACACCCTAAACACTAAGAACATGGATCAACAAGATTGAGGTGGATTCGGGCGCGCAGCCTGGGGTTACTACTGGTCAAGCTGTTCTGGTCAACGGGACAGGCCTCATCACTGGCCGATATTGCCCGACAGAACAAGATCAACCCGACCTATGTTGGACGTATTTTACAACTGGCTTTTCTAGCGCCCGATATCATGACAAAAATCATTCAAGGTAAGGTACCGGAATATCTCACCTTGGAACGCCTCAAAGGTGTAGACCTGCCATTAGATTGGCAGATGCAACGCCGCCTGTTTCATCTCACCTGACAACCCCGGTACATTATCGACACGCTCGTCACTACGCACCGGCAAAAGCCGATTTGAGACACTTTCTTAAAAAGAAGGATAAACGGCCTATCAGCCGACTCATAAAGCCAGCAGAGACGCCAATGCGACTGAATAAAAAGCCCTCTTCATCACGCCCCCTGCGAACATAACCTGCGCCCGACACAATCCGCTAAATCATAAAAAGCGTCTCAAACACCCCGACAGTAAATTCATCCCCCTGCAAGCCCCTGAAAATAGGCAAGAATTTAGAAATAAACTGCTATTTAAGGCTTAAACGAATGCATGGAGAGCTACAACTACGAAGAAAATCTAGTACCAGACACACAAAAGCCCGCCTTTATGGGCGGGCTTTTGACTAAAGAAAAACCTATTACTGCATATACATCAATAGGTTAGACTATATGGCGGTGAGGGAGGGATTCGAACCCTCGAAGCCTTACGACTTACACACTTTCCAGGCGTGCTCCTTCGGCCACTCGGACACCTCACCGTAATGCATTCCACGCAATATTTAGACTTCAAACACCTCAGTCTGTGCCTGTGGAAGCGGCGGCCACTCTACCCAAATCGGGCTTAAAAGGCAATCTTGTTTTCGCTCTTCGCCACTTTAAATCCGTATTAACAACATCTATACCATTGCCGGCTGAGGCTTTAACTAGCAACCTCGCGTCACGACGGGGTCGTCGTCATCCATCGACTCGACCAGGTACTCCAGTTCCTGAGCAACATCACCGATGCTGCGGTATTTTAGGTAGCGCTCGACCACCGCCTGGATGATGGCACGACCCATGGCATCACTGTCCATCTCACTGCTTTGACTGGCTACTTGCCAAGCCTGCTCAACTATTTCATTCCCGTAAACGGACTCTCCAGACATCGCGCGCTCCCCTCATTGATTATTTTTGAGCACAGCATTATAACCAACGGCCATTGCGGGACATTGATATCCCTCAAGTTGCGGGTGCTAAATCATGCCGGCGTCAGATCGCAGCGCATTATCCAAGCATCTTCACGACCACTCTCGCCGTGATAGTAGGCTTTGCGCTCACCGACATGGCGAAAGCCTCTGCCTTCATACAAGGCAATGGCGGGAAAATTACTGACCCTAACTTCAAGAAATAAACTCAGCGCAGTCGCCGCGATCTCCGCAAGACAATAGTCCAGCAGACAGGCACCCAGGCCCTCGCCTTGAAAGCTGCTTTTGACCGCAATATTTAATAGCTCGGCTTCGTCGAGAACCTGATTAAAAATCAAAAAACCCACCAGCCTGTTACCCTTACACAGTACATAGCTACGATGGCTCTGCAGGCTATCGCTAAACTGCTTGCCGCTCCAAGGAAAGGGGGAAACTTCACTTTCGATTTTAATCAAACCAGGGATATCGTCGGCTGTTGCCGGGCGCAGTGTAAAACCCTTGCCAATCATCAATAAATCACAGTCTGCCATAAGCCCTAATCAGCACCACGCAAATGACGCAATGCCTGCCAAACCTCTCGTTTACGGAGAGGCTCTGCCAGCATCGCCTGGAGTGAGAGCGTGAAGATAGTTTCTACCCCAGCGGCTTCAGACACACAGGCCTCATCCAATAGACCAGCAGCATCTTCACCCAGCGCCAACAACCACCGATAGGGCCGCACCTGCTGACGGCCCAACAGGAACATACTTAATTGAGTTTTTGCCCCAGCCAAGGTGCTATCGCCACCGGGCTTCAAGGGCCACTCGATCAGCTCCGCGGCTGGTAGGCCATTGGGCAGCTGACCAATGGCGCGTAAAATATTGGTGAGTAGCTCGAGCTGCACTCTGCTCGCCCGCTCTCCATAACCAAAGCCGTTAATCACCAGGACCTCATCACTGACCTGCCAACAAGCCAAGCTAACGCGGGTCTCGCCCTGCTCCTCAAGTGAACCTTTATCTGGCTCGTCTATCTTTGACGCACCATTGTGAGGAATACTTGCCGGCGCAACCTTCTGCGGTTCTTTGGCAGCTTGTGAGGCTAAGACCCCATGCACATCCTCTACCAGCGCCGATACAGGCTTTATAGCTGCGGTCTCCCCTTGTAGGGTTTCACGCAGGCTCGCCAGTGAGCGAATCACCTCTCCCTGGCTAGCTTGCCCACTCGCCGGGCTTGCCCCGATGTCTCCCTGGGACGGCGCAGTACGACGAGTCGATGATGCACTAGCCGCGCTGTGACTGACCGCCGCAGCGAACACTGCCTCGCCGGGCAGGCGCTGTCGATACTGATGAACACCCAGCATCGACAGGTACCAGTCCCGCTGTTCCGTCATTTAAGCGCGGCCATAGAGGCTAACTGTTGCATTAACTCGCTTAAACACCATCGAGCTGTGGATGCATGCGGTCGGGGTCAGCCATAATATTGACCGCATTGAGGTAGGCCTTGGCACTGGCCACCAGAATATCGGTATCCGCGCCCTGACCATTGACTATGCGTCCATCCTTAGCCAATCGCACGGTGACCTCACCCTGGGAATCGGTACCATCGGTAATCGCGTTGACCGAGTAAAGCTTCAGCTCGGTATCACTCTTCACCAGCTTTTCAATGGCTTTAAAGACGGCATCAACCGGCCCGCTACCATCGGATTCAACAGGGTGATCCTTACCCTGATTGCGCAACACCAACTCGGCCTGGGGTGGACGACCCGTCTTCGTGGCAATATCCATCGACACCAACTGATAGCTCTCTTCCGCTTCACCCATTTGCACGTCGGAGACCAGGGCCTGCAAGTCTTCGTCATAAATTTCGCGTTTTTTATCCGCCAAATCTTTAAAACGTAAGAAAGCGGTATTCATCTCAGATTTATTATCGAAGGTAATGCCCAGCTCTTCCATGCGCGCAGAAAATGCCGCGCGACCGGACAACTTACCGAGCACCAAGCGATTGGTATTCCAGCCGACATCTTCGGCCTTCATAATTTCGTAAGTTTCGCGAAACTTCAGCACACCGTCCTGGTGAATACCCGACTCGTGGGCAAAGGCATTGGCGCCCACCACGGCTTTATTGGGCTGTACCGGAAACCCGGTAATGGTCGAGACCAAGCGGGATACGGGCACAATGTGCTCAGTATTAATACGCGTCTCGAGGGCGTAAATATCTTTGCGCGTGCGCAAAGCCATGACGATTTCTTCGAGGGAGGCATTACCCGCCCGCTCGCCGAGACCGTTAATCGTACATTCAACCTGGCGTGCGCCGTGCAACACCGCCGACAGTGAATTTGCCACCGCTAATCCGAGATCATTGTGACAATGCACGGAAAAAATCGCCTTGTCGGCATTCGGTACATTGGCGATCACCCGGCCGATCATTTCACCGTATTCATCGGGCGAACCGTAGCCAACGGTATCGGGAATATTAATGGTGCGGGCACCGGCATCGATCACCGACTCGACCACCTTACACATAAAATCAAATTCGGTACGACTGCCGTCTTCGAGGGAAAACTCAACATCATCGACAAAATTACGGGCTATTTTAACCGCGCCAATCGCCTGCTCCAGCACCTCTTCGGGATTCATCTGCAGCTTGAATTCCATGTGAATCGGCGAAGTGGCAATAAAGGTGTGAATACGTGGTGCCACGGCATTTTTCAGGGCCTCGGCGGCGCGTTCAATATCGCCATGGGTGGTGCGCGCCAGGCTACAAACACTGGCATCTTTAATCGTGTCGGCGATACTTTTAACGGCCGCAAAATCACCCTCGCTGGAAATGGCAAATCCAGCCTCTATAACATCGACACCGAGCTTTTCGAGGGACTTGGCAATACGTAATTTTTCTTCTTTGGTCATCGCGGCGCCGGGGCTTTGCTCACCGTCGCGCAAGGTCGTATCAAAAATAATTAAACGTTCACTGCCCATGACAATACTCCATCAACTCCCGCCAATTGGCGGGCAAAAATTTAAACTAGGATTTTCCTCTCTTAAAGAGAAGGATGCAAAACAAATGAGGTATAACGTAGATGCCCCTCAGGGCAGGAGAAGGCGTAGCAGGCAGGCAGCGGCGCGCGAAGCTTGTTGCAAGCCTTGCGAGGAACCGTTGTTAGTCGAGCGATTAATGTTCATTGCTGCCTTTACTGTAGGGCTGTTGTACTTTTGCCTGCGCTTTGCTCACCCTTAGATTGGCGAAAAAGCGACAGTACGAGATAGGCTATTCAAACAAATTTTTTCACAACTGCCAAGCCCCCGATTAAATTAGGGGCGAAATCATTGATAAACCGTGGCTTTGACTCGGCATAGAGTCGCCTTATCGACGGCAGAAGTACGTTTAGTCAGTCGACTTGCGAATAAGTTTTAGCCAGCACCAAAAGACCGGGCCGGACAAGGCATAGAGGGCCGCCAATGACAGTAGTGCCGGGCCCGGCTCAATGGCCACGACCACCATCCCGACCACCACTGCCAGGAATGTCACAAAGGGCACGTGGCCCTTGAAGTCAAAACCCTTCAAGCTGTGATAGCGGCAATTCACCACCATCAACAAACCCGATATCCCCGTTACCAGAAAAGCCACCATCGCGCCTATCGCACTCGGTTCCAAGTCGTGACCGACCCACACCATACCGGCGACAAGGGCGGCGGCAGAGGGGCTGGCCAAACCAACAAAGTAGCGCGAGTCGGCCGATTCAACCTGCACATTAAAGCGCGCTAGGCGCAATGCTGCACAGGAGACGTAGAGGAAGGCCGCAGCCCAGCCGACCTTACCGAGGTCCGATAACATCCAGCTGTAGCAGACCACCGCCGGTGCCACGCCGAAGGACACCATGTCGGAGAGGCTATCGTACTCGACCCCAAACTCACTCTCAGTATTGGTCATGCGCGCGACGCGACCATCGAGGCCATCGAATACCATGGCGACAAAAATAGCGATGGCCGCCGCTTCAAACTTGCCATCCATAGAGGCGAGAATGGCATAGAAACCGCTGAACAGAGCCACGGTCGTGACCAGGTTGGGCAGTAGATAAATGCCCCTGTGGCGCGGTGCCTGGCGCTCAGCCTTCGCCTCTTCCTGCTCCAGCTCCTCGGCCGGCTCCAACAACACATTGACCAGCGCCGAGACAGAACCAGGTTCGTTATTTTTGCTCGTGGAGCCATCCGTATTCTGCTCTGCCGAATCCTGACTATCAGACATCGTCTGTCGGTACTCCCAATCACTTACAATTTGATCGCGACCCAAGCAATGGACCACAACGCTAAAAATAGTGCTGGCATCATACATTTTTGGCAATAAAAAAGCGGCAAGCCAAAGGCTTACCGCTCAATTAAAGCTCAACTATCTGTCGGGGCTCAATCAACCGAGCCCCGAGCCGTTGAAACTTACGTCTAGTTGCGTGACTTATCAACCAGCTTGTTCTGACCAATCCAAGGCATCATGGCGCGCAGCTTTGCACCAACCTCTTCGATCGGGTGCTCTGCAGACTCCCGACGACGCGCCTTCAACTTGGGGTTGCCGGCTTGGTTGTCGAGAATAAAGTCATTGACGAAGTTACCGTTCTGAATATCGGTAAGGATGCGCTTCATCTCGACCTTGGTCGCATCGGTAATAACGCGCGAGCCACTGCTGTAGTCGCCGTACTCAGCGGTATTGGAGATTGAGTAACGCATGTCGGCAATGCCGCCCTGGTACATCAGGTCGACAATCAGCTTCAGCTCGTGCAAGCACTCAAAGTACGCCATCTCTGGTGCGTAGCCGGCTTCCACCAGCGTTTCAAAGCCGGCCTGTACCAGTGCCGTTGCGCCACCACAAAGTACCGCTTGCTCACCGAAGAGATCGGTCTCGGTCTCTTCACGGAAGTTAGTTTCGATAATACCCGAGCGACCACCACCGTTGGCAGAGGCATAAGACAAGGCAATTTCTTTTGCCTGACTAGAGCCGTTCTGGAATATCGCGATCAAGGTCGGTACACCACCACCTTCAACGTAAGTGCCGCGAACCGTGTGGCCGGGACCTTTAGGCGCGATCATGATCACGTCAAGATCGGCGCGAGGTTCGATCAGTTCAAAGTGAATATTCAAGCCGTGAGCAAAAGCCAGGGCCGCGCCCTCTTTCAGGTTCGGCTCAATCTCAGTGTAGTAAACCTCTTTTTGATGCTCGTCCGGGGTGAGAATCATCACCACGTCGGCACCGCTAACGGCATCGGCTATTTCGGCAACCTTCAGGCCTTCACCTTCAGCTTTAGCCCAGGATGAAGAGCCTTTACGCAAGCCGACAACGACGTTATCAACACCGGAGTCGCGCAGGTTCAAAGCGTGGGCATGACCCTGCGAGCCATAGCCAATAATGGACACTTTTTTACCGCGAATAATAGAAAGATCACAATCTTTGTCGTAATAAACCTGCATGTTTTTCACCTCATTGTTCGTACGAACGATTCGTACATTTGACTTACGTATAGCAATAAATAGGCGCTCAAATCCCTTACTTAAAAATCTAAGCGCCCCAAATTATAACCTGTAACTTATATCTTTAAAGATTTCTCACCGCGCATCAGCCCACAAACACCGGTGCGCACCACCTCGAGAATCGTCGCGTCACCCAAGGCCTCGATAAAGGCATCCAGTTTAGCGCTCTCACCCGATATTTGGACCACATAAGTAACCGGGCCAACATCGACGATCTGGCCGCGAAAGATATCGACGCAGCGTTTGATTTCAGCCCGCGCCGCACCACTGGCCCTGACCTTGAGCAGCATTAATTCACGCTCAATATGCGTGTCTTCGCTCAAGTCGATGACTTTAACAACATCAATTAACTTGTTCAGTTGCTTGGTGATTTGCTCAATTTTGTGGTCGTTACCCCTGGTCGTCAGCGTCAAACGTGAGAGTGTTTCATCTTCTGTTGGTGCGACACTCAAACTGTCAATATTGTAACCACGCTGAGAGAACAAGCCCACTACGCGCGACAGAGAACCTGGCTCATTTTCAAGTAACACGGAAATTAATCGTCTCATTAGGTGCGCTCCGTTTTACTCAACCACATATCGCGCATGGAACCCGGCGCCACGTGCATCGGATAAACGTGTTCGTGATGGTCAACGCTAATATCCATAATCACCACACGATCTTTCAGTGCGAAGCACTCTTCCATACGGCTTTCAAGCTCGTCGTAGTGGTCGACCTTCATGCCGACATGGCCATAGGCCTCCGCCAATTTGACAAAATCGGGTAGCGAGTCCTCATAGAGCACATGGGAATAGCGGCTGCCGTACTGCATATCCTGCCACTGTTTAACCATGCCCAGGGCTTGATTGTTAAGAATAATAATTTTCACCGGCAATTGGTGCTGAGTACAGGCCGCCAGCTCCTGAATACACATTTGAATGCTACCCTCACCCGTGACACAGACAACTGTCGCATCGGGGTGGGCCATTTGCGCACCCATCGCCGCCGGCAAACCAAAGCCCATGGTGCCGAGCCCGCCGGAATTGATCCAACGGCGAGGCTTGTCGAACAAGTAGTATTGCGCCGCAAACATTTGGTGCTGCCCCACATCAGAGGCAACGAAGGCATCGCCCTTCGTCACCTTGTGCAGGGTTTTAATCACGTCCTGGGGCTTAATATTGTCGCCTGTACTGGGCGTGTAACGCGACGCGGTATAAATGCCATGGCGCTCACGCCATTCATCAATTTGCTGCCACCACTCACCGATGGCGGGACCATCGGTTGGCAATTGAGCGCTCTCAATTTGCTCGAGCATATCGGCGAGTACCACATCACAGGGGCCAACGATGGGAATATCAACGCGGACGGTTTTAGCAATGGAGGAGGGGTCAACATCGATATGAATAATTTTTGCCGAGGGGCAAAAGCGATCGGTAGCGTTAGTGACACGATCATCAAACCGCGCACCGACGGCGAGGATCACATCGGCATGGTGCATCGCTGTATTCGCTTCAAAGGTGCCGTGCATACCTAACATGCCAATAAACTGCCGATCGGTACCGGGAAAGGCACCGAGGCCCATCAAGGTATTGGTCACCGGGTAATTCAACTGGCGCGCCAAGGCGATGAGCTGCTCGGAGGCATTGCCCAGCACCACCCCACCGCCACTGTAAATAACCGGGCGCTTGGCCGACATCAACAGGTTAACGGCACGTTTGATTTGCCCGGAATGGCCACGTGTGGTCGGTTGGTAAGAGCGCAACTTGACCTTCTCGGGAAATTTATAGGCGACCTTATTATTCGGGTCGGTTACATCTTTTGGCACATCGACAACCACCGGGCCGGGGCGACCGGTACTGGCGATGTAAAAGGCTTTGGCAATGGTTTCGGCAATGTCTTCGGGGCGTTTGACCATGTAGCTGTGCTTTACCGTCGGCCGGCAAATACCCATCATGTCAATTTCTTGAAAGGCATCCTCGCCAATTTTTTCCTGGGGCACCTGAGCGGAAATCACCACTAGGGGGATCGAGTCCATATACGCCGTGGCAATGCCGGTAATCGCATTCGTCGCGCCGGGGCCGGAGGTGACCAATGCCGCGCCCACCTCACCCGTGGCACGGGCATAGGCATCCGCGGCGTGCACGGCAGCCTGCTCGTGACGCATCAGAATATGATTAAGCTTATCTTGACGGAAAATGGCATCGTAAATGTGCAGCGCCGCACCACCGGGGTAACCCCATAAGTGCTTCACCTTGGCATCGCTCAATGCGCGAATAAGAATATCGCCACCGGAAAGTAATTCCACAACGCAAACCCTCGAACTAATAAATATTAATTAATCAGGAGGACAATACACTATCGCTGCGACATTACAGGTGGTTTGCAATAACAACCGCAGTCTCCGCAAAGCGTGGTTCAGACTGCCGCAAGATGGTATGGGTTGACACCATCTTCTCTGTAGATGAGCAGCGAGCGTTGATTACGCCCACCTGCCAGGGGGATACAACTCGCATAGAAACGAAAGCATCCCGAGCCGCGCAACATACCGGTATTTCCAACAAGCGTCAACACCCTCAAGAAAAGAAAAGTGCTATCAAGCCTGACAAGCCCTCCTACCTTTAAATAAGCCAAAAGCGCGACTTTTAACTACCGTTGTCTACGCTGGGATTAGCCTATCACCCCAATCTGCACCGCTCGCGGCCACACCGGTCAGCGCGAGCCTCGAAATAATAGCGCTGGTACCGAAATTCACTGGGTAAAAAAACAGCCGTGTAGTTTTCAGACTGACTATTTTCATACTGACTAAGTGATGAGTGATTTTTTTGGATGAGAGGCCATTTATAGAGCCGCACACTCACTGCACAGTAGGGATTCTTGCCTGCTTGGCTAAAGCCCTAGACAACAACCACAGAAAATAGCAGCAAAGGCTTATGCTCCTATATCTATGACCTTAAGGCACGGCACCTATCAACATGACTTTTGCCATTAAATATCAGTCCCACCCCAGCCACGCAGCCCAGAAGCCGAGGGCTTAATTTGCTCAAGCTTTTGTTGATGCTGTAGCAGCTCGGCAGCACTAGCGCGAATAACCTTGAGGGGCTGGCGCTCGGCGCTGAGGCGTCGAATCACCGGTTGCGCTTTACCTTGCTCACTATCGGCCCCGTCACCGCCGAGCACGAGATCGACCTGCCCTCCGGTCATAAACAGATACACGTCGGCCAGAATTTCGGAATCGAGCAAGGCCCCGTGCAGGGTGCGCTTGGTGTTATCGACGCCGTAGCGCTTGCACAGCGCATCGAGGCTATTGCGCTGCCCCGGGTGCATTTGACGCGCCATGGTGAGGGTATCGACGATACCCGAATAATGCTCTAGAGGCTTAAATCGGCCACCGAGCTTATCCAGCTCGGCATTGAGAAAGCCAACATCAAAGGGCGCGTTGTGAATCACTAATTCGGCACCACTGACGAAATCGATAAACTCCTCCGCCACCTGAGTAAAGAGAGGCTTATCGGCCAAGTCCTCATTACTGATGCCGTGCACTTCCATCGCGCCCGCATCGATCTCTCGCTGCGGATTAATATAGCGATGGAAGTGGCGCCCGGTGAGCTTGCGGTCAATGATTTCGACGCAACCAATTTCAATAATGCGATGGTCGAGGGCCACTTCTAGGCCCGTGGTTTCTGTATCGAGTACTATTTGTCTCACATTTGCTCCGCTAATTCGTCGATGCCTTGATTGGCGAGGTCCTCGGCAATGTCATTTTCCCGACGGCCATTACACCCCTGCACCCAGTGCCAGTTGACCTTATCTCGCGCCAGTGGTTGATCCAATCATTGCCATAAGTTTACTTTCCACCGGCTTTTTAGCCGCTGTTTTCCAGCCCATCGCCTTCCAACTCTGCAGCCACTCGGTGATGCCCTTGCGCACATATTGGGAGTCCGGGCTCAGATCAATCTGACAGCGCTCGCTGAGTGCTGCTAAGTCGCGAATGGCCGCGAACAACTCCATGGGCTTATTGGTGGTATGGCCCTCACCACTGTAAAGTAATTTTTCACTACCGTGATAACGCAACAATACCCCCCCCCAACCCTGGGGCCGGGGTTACCGCGACAAGCGCCGCCGGTAAATATTTCCACAGCCTTTATTTCTCGATACCCAGGTTTTGATGGCAACTATCCCTTGCCTGTACTTGCTTGAGCCCCACCAGCGAGCCGGGTTTGATCGGCGACCATGAGCGCGTCCGAATCGGGCGTAGTGGCGTCACCATTTTTTGCGCGACAATGATATAAAAAGCACCACGACTAAAATACTGAGTACTGAGTTTTTGCTGCCAGGTCACGGTGGCCTCAAGCTTTTCAACCGAAGCAATGGCCACATCGCCAGCCACCTGAAAACCCAACAGCTGTAGCCAGTCGACCACCCTACCCCTCCTCAGGCTATTGTGCCGCCACACCGCTTTATCCGAGAAGATAACCCCCAGCCATTTATAAAGACCAAAAGGGCTCAGCGGGTTGAAACCAATAATGACAATATGACCGCCCGCAGTCACTAATCTCGCCGCTTCAATCAAGGCCCCATGAGGATGGCTGGAAAAATCGAGAACATGGTGCAGTAAGACAATATCAATGGTGTCCGACGGCAACGGCAGGGCCTCAAACTCGCACTGACAGGCGGCCCCATCGTGAGCGCGAGACAGAATAAACTTATGGCTAGGCTGCAGTTTGTCGAGAAGGCTATGCCGAGGAGAGACGGCGAGTTGAGCCAGGCGGTAACCAAAGACCTGCTTTAAGAGCTGCTCACATTGCCTTTGCTGGCGCTGGTAAAGCTGTTGGCCAAAGCGCTCATCAAACCAGGTCGCCAGCTGATTCTGAACCCGTAGCAGGGGTGCAACACGGTATTTCCGTTTCAGTAAATACCGAAGGCGTAAGCGATCTTTACTCAAAACCTTGCCCCCTATAATGACTTGTCGAGCAAGGCATCTTATCATGGCCCCAAATACCCTGAAAAGTCATCGGAGAGTTCAATATGACCCTTATTATTCACACCATCCCGGCATTTCAGGACAATTATTTATGGCTCTTTCACCAGAGCGGCGAGCGCGCGGCCTTTGTAGTAGACCCGGGTGACGCTCAGCCGGTGCTCGAATGTTTAGCACGGCACGATCTCGAGTTAGCGGGAATACTCATCACCCACCACCACCCCGATCACACCGGTGGTATCAAAGACCTCCTCGCTCACTTTGACGCCCCCGTCTATGGCCCCAATTCGGCCCATATTCCACAGATCACTCAACAAGTCGGTGAGGGCGATCGTATTACCCTGGCTGGCGCCCGCTTTTCTGTACTGGAAATACCTGGCCACACCCTCGACCACATCGCCTATCACGCTGCACCCGAGGACGAAAGCCCATTGGTTTTTTGTGGCGATACACTTTTCAGCGCCGGCTGTGGTCGCCTCTTCGAGGGAAGCCCCGAGCAAATGCATCAGTCACTGCAAAAACTTGCGGCCCTACCCGACACAACGCAAATTTACTGCGCCCATGAATACACCTTGAGCAACTTGGCTTTTGCCACGGCTGTGGAACCCGACAGTAAGGCTTTACAGGAAAAAACCGCTGCCGATACAACAAAGCGCCAGCAAGGGCTGCCCACCGTGCCCTCGACTCTCAGTATCGAACGCGAGACCAACCCCTTTCTGCGCTGTCATTTACCGACTGTCGTCCAGGCAGCAATGCAACACAGCGCCTGCCAATTACAAAGTCCCGCAGAGGTATTGCGAGAAATCCGCCTCTGGAAGGACAACTTCTAAGGCCTGAACACTGCACCGGTTTCCGCGTGTAAGGGCTTTCTCAGCGGCCAATCCTCGGTAATACCCAGTCACCTCTTTAATCGAAATAATATCCGCTTTTGCGGATTCGGGTCTTTATGAAATATTTACCCCTCACTGTTACGGTGAGCCTCTATTTCCTCGTGGCTTGCGCCCCGCAACCCTTCAAGCCCGTGATCATAGAGCCACATGCTCCTGTCGCTGTACCGGTCGCCACTGAAGACACCAGCGTCGAGCAGGACACGCTCTCGGAGATTCAGGTTGCTATCGACAACAGTTTAGAATTGACCGCTATACCCGAGGTATTACCCCCCAATGCGTGGCAACAAATAGCGCGGGGCAAGGCTGTTTTTCGCAATATCGACAACCAGAAGGTCAGTCAATATCGCAACGGATATCCCAACAAGCAACGCTATATCGACCGCTTTAGCGCCCGGGCCCAGCTGTATATGGCCCATATTATTCAGCAGTTACAAGACGGCGATCTACCCCTGGAATTAGCCTTACTGCCGTTTGTAGAAAGTGCCTACAACCCCTTCGCCTATTCCCCCAGTGGGGCCGCTGGCCTGTGGCAGTTTATGCGCCCCACCGGTGACTACCTTGGATTAAAGCGCAACCCTTGGTATGACGGACGACGTGATGTCATTGCCTCAACAGAGGCCGCGATCCGCTATTTTAAATACCTAAACAAACGTTTTAAGGGCGACTGGCTACTGACACTGGCGGCCTATAATGCCGGCGAGGGAACGGTCTACAAGGCAATACGAGCAAACCAACGCCGTGGTAAAGCCACTGATTTCTGGTCACTAGCCCTGCCAGCGGAAACCCGCGCCTATGTCCCTAAATTGATTGCCCTGGCGCAAGTGACCGCGTCACCCGAAGACTACGCGCTGGTACTGCCGAATATACCGACAGAGGTTTATTTTAAAGTGCTCGACCTGCCCCAACAAATCGACCTCTACCAGGTCAGCGTACTCGCCGAGATGAGCATCGATGACGTCTATCGGCTCAATCCCGGGTGTCAGCAATCTGCCACCCCACCGGAGGGGCCCTACCGCCTGTTAATACCGCGAGAGAAAGCGGCCATCTTTGCGACACGATTAAGTAACACACCGAAAGATCGCTGGCTTGATATCCAACAATACAAGGTACAACCCGGTGACACGCTGGGACAAATTGCCCAAAGCCATGGGCTAAGTGTGAAAGCGCTGATGTCGCAAAACACCATGGAGTCGAGCCGCATCCATGCCGGTCAGCTGCTCAAAGTCCCGAACATTAGTCGCGCCCGACTGCCCGGCTTTGCTCGGCCCACGCAATACTACCGAGTTCGACGCGGGGATAGCCTATGGGAAATTGCCAGGGCCTACCGAGTAAAAACTCAGCAACTAGCCAGCTGGAATGGCCTGAAACTGAACGCCCCCTTAAAAATTGGTAAGCGCCTGAAGATACGAGCCCCAAAGCTGGCGGGCAACAAGGGTCGAATGAGTTATAAAATTAAGAAAGGTGATTCACTCTCACTGATCTCAAAGCAATTCAAGATCAGTATTAGCGATATTGTCCGCTGGAATAAGCTCGACAAACGGGAAGTCATAAAGGCTGGGCAAACCTTGAATCTCAGCCCTCGCTCCTAAAAACAAGCCAGGTTAAAAGCCTAGCGCTGAGTCTAGGCGCGTATTCACTTATCCATTTTCACTGTCGCTTCCGCTAGGATTAATGACTCATAGCTTTGGTATTCGCGTTGCGCCAGGGTACGACTGGCGGACCGGGCCAAATTGTCACGTCGAGCCTCGGGAATACTCGCCAATTCACCCGATTCAAGAGCGGTCAAAGCAAGCACCACATAATCGCCGTTGGCGAGACCGACAGTGCTCACCAGTGGCAAGGCACTGCTCGCGGGTAAACTAAACACGTGGTCTCTAATCGCGGCATCCACTCGGCTATCGAACCGCGTGGTGTCAAGGCTGACTTGCCACGTTAAACCCTCGGCATTGGCAATACTCTCTACGCTATTACCCGCCGCAATTTTCGCCTGTAATGCACCCGCCCGCGCCGTTAGGCTCAGCTGTGCGGCCGCCCGCTGCAGCTGAAGGGTAATACCTGGTGTTGCTGCTTCGATTGAGCGATAACCGACCGGATTGTGTTTGCTAACTTTGAGTACGGCAACACCGGCCTCACCGAGCTCGACAATATCACTGGTGTAACCATTATTCAGCACATCGTCGGTATAGGCCGCGCTGAGCACCCCAGGATAGGCAGCAAGGCCTGTGCCGCCACTGCGAGTAAACGCAGCGGTTGTGCTGACCCGCAGGCCCATCAGTTCAGCGGGCTCGGCAAGAGTTTCGGCGTTGTAAGACAGCTCTCGCAACTGCTCAATTTTTTCCGGCAGTAACTCGGCGGCCAATTGACGCTGTAGTTCAAGTTCAATCGCTACCTTTTCAGCGTCAAAAACCAGTGGCTCACTGGATTCCAATTCGCTGAGACGAATTAAGTGGATGCCGCTATCGGTTACTACGGGGGCGGACACTTCGCCTTCGGCGAGGTCGAGCAGGGCCAGTTCAAATGCCTCGGGAAAAGCACCGGCGTCAAAAAAGCCCAGATCACCACCTTGCTCAGAGCTACCCAGGTCATCGCTGTATTCCCGCGCCAAGGCGGCAAAGTCATCGCCACGGCTTAGTTTTTCTTGTAACACTTCAACTTCAGCGACGTGACTATCATCGGCAGCGGCTTCGATCAAAATATGCGCCACTCGGCGTCGCACAGTGGCTTGCCGAGCTGCCTGGCGAGCGTCAAATAGTTCACGTACCATCTCGGCGTCAACATCAACCTGGGTGAGCAGGTCGTCTATCGACAATTGAATATACTCGACCTCGACACTCTCAGCGGTGGCGAACTCTTCTCGATGGGCCGCGTAATAGGCTTTGATCTCATCCGAGTTCACTGTCGCCGTTGCAACCAGCGGCGCAATCGGCAGTGTTAAATAATAATAATTACGACGCTGCTCAAAGATTTTAGCCGTCAATTCTAAATCGGCATCAGTGACAAAACCGGTATCGGTGACACCACTGGCAAACTGGCTAAGCAATAAACCATTGTTCATGTAAGCGTGGTGCTCTCTCGGGGTATAACCCATTTGACGAATCGCAAACTGGTACTTCCCGCTATCAAACTTACCCGAACTTTGGTAGGCCTCAACCGTTTGTAGCAGGGAGGCAATGGTCACGGGAGATACGCCCATCTGGGCCGACTCTGCAGCCAGCTCTGCGGCTTTTTCCTTCATTAAACGCTGCCTAACAGGGCCTCTGAGCGCGGCATCATCAAGCAATGCAGGGTCGATATCGCCCAGTTGCTGTAACAGCCGTTGCTTATGAATCGACAACGCGCGGTCGACCACTAAGCGAGAAATACTGTGTCCGTCGACTTCCAATTCGGCATCACTGGCGGGGCTATTGGAAAAAATTGAATCAATACCAACGAAAGCAAATGGCACAATGATCAAAATCACAATGAAAAAAGCGATACCCTTCATGCCTTCGCGGAAATCTTGTAACATTTTATTATTCCCCTAGCCTTGCACAACAACCCTTAGCTAAAAATAGCCTGGGTGAAAAAAAGAAAGGCGCATTAATGCGCCTTTCCGTACTACTTTTCTAACGACTTCAGAGCAGTAATTGACTTAACTATTAACGGCTTCTTTAAGTGCCTTACCAGCCTTAAAACCGGGTACGTTGGCCGCTGAAATTTGGATCTCTGCGCCCGTTTTGGGGTTGCGCCCCTTTCTAGCAGGTCGATGTTTGACCGCAAAGGTACCAAAGCCAACCAGCGATACCGGGTCACCCTTTTGTAATGATGTGGTAATCGCTTCTACAACTGCATCCAATGCTCTTCCTGCCGACATCTTTGATAAGTCTGCTGATTCCGCAATTGCGTCGATAAGCTCCGATTTGTTCACATTAAACCCCTCTAAATTTGATTGAATATGGTACATCCCCGCGAGTGCATATGCGGGGACGGGACTTTATACCAACCGCTCTAAGAGCGGTCAAGCATGTCGTTTGATATTTTAGTGTGTACTAATACGAGAAGCCGATTGCTCACCCTCTGGTGACAGGGTTGAGTCCTTCGATTTGCGATATTCTTCATCGGACAATGGCTGAGGCATTTTTTGCAAAGCCAGCTCCAGCACCTCATCCACCCACTTCACCGGGTGAATGGTTAAGTCCGCTTTAATATTATCGGGTATTTCTTTTAAGTCCCGCTCGTTCTCTTTGGGAATAATGACTTCCGTTATACCGCCACGGTGAGCCGCCAAAAGTTTTTCTTTAAGACCGCCGATCTTCAGCACCTGACCGCGCAATGTAATCTCACCGGTCATTGCCACAGCGGCACGCACCGGGATTTCGGTCAACACCGAAACCAAGGCTGTACACATGGCGATACCCGCACTGGGGCCATCTTTAGGCGTCGCGCCCTCGGGCACATGAATGTGCAAGTCGCAATTGCGGTGAAAGTCACGGTGAATACCCAAGACCTGAGAGCGACTACGCACCACCGTCAGGGCGGCCTGAATGGACTCCTGCATCACGTCACCCAGCGAGCCCGTTTTCACAATAGCGCCCTTGCCAGGCACCGCTGAGGCCTCAATCGTCAACAACTCACCGCCCACCGAGGTCCACGCCAGGCCTGTCACTTGGCCCACCTGGTTTTGATCTTCGGCACGGCCGAAATCGAACTTGCGCACACCTAGCATGTCCTCAAGCTCTGCGGCACCCACTGTCACAGGCCCCTGATTGTTATCTTTGGCATAGCCGGTAACGACCTTGCGACAGATCTTCGCAATCTCTCGCTCGAGCCCCCGCACTCCTGCCTCCCGAGTGTAGTAACGCACAATATCGAGAATGGCCTCTTCTTGAAGGGCAAGCTCACCATCCTTTAAGCCATTGGCTTTACGTTGCTTCGGCAACAGATATTTTAAGGCGATATTAGCTTTTTCTGCCTCGGTGTATCCCGGAATGCGGATAACTTCCATGCGGTCGAGCAAGGGGCCAGGGATATTCATGGAATTGGAAGTGCAAATAAACATCACCTCCGACAGGTCGTAATCGACCTCTAAATAATGGTCGTTAAAGCTATTGTTTTGCTCTGGGTCGAGGACTTCCAATAGCGCCGATGAGGGGTCGCCACGATGATCCATACCCAGCTTGTCAACTTCATCCAAGAGAAACAGTGGGTTTTTAACCGTTGTCTTGGCTATTTTCTGTATCAACTTACCCGGTAGCGAACCAATGTAGGTTCTGCGATGACCGCGTATCTCAGCTTCGTCACGAACACCACCCAGGGACATGCGAACAAACTTACGCCCTGTCGCCCGCGCTATGGACTCACCCAACGAGGTCTTACCCACACCGGGAGGCCCGACCAGGCACAGCACCGGACCCTTCAGTTTTTTCACACGACTCTGTACCGCAAGAAATTCAAGAATACGCTCTTTGACTTCGTCGAGACCATAGTGATCTTCGTTGAGAATCTTTTCTGCCAGCACAAGGTCATGGCGCACCTTAGAGCGTTTTTTCCAGGGTACACTGACCATCCAATCGAGGTAGCTGCGCACCACCGATGCCTCTGCCGACATCGGCGACATCATTTTTAATTTATTCAATTCCGCCGTGGCTTTCTTCAAAGCCTCTTTGTGCATGCCCACTTCTTTGATGCGATTTTCCAACTGTTCAAGCTCGTTGGGTACGTCATCAATTTCACCCAATTCTTTTTGAATCGCCTTCATTTGCTCGTTGAGGTAATACTCGCGCTGGCTCTTTTCCATCTGTTTTTTAACACGGCCGCGAATGCGCTGTTCGATTTGAGCAATATCGAGCTCAGACTCCATCAACACCAATAGGTGTTCAATTCGAGATTGCTCGTCACTGATCTCCAGCACTTCCTGCTTTTGCTCGAGACTGAGCGTCATGTGTGTGGCCACGGTATCGGCCAGGCGCCCTGGCTCGTCGATGCCAGCAACAGTCGTTACCACCTCGGAAGGGATTTTTTTATTCAGACCGACATATTCTTCAAAGGCATTAACCAGTGTTCGCACTAGAGCATCTTGTTCACTCTGCTCGGCGACTTCGCTATCAATCACCGAATAGTCGGCAACAAAATAACCATTGTGCTCCTCAATAGCGTCGATATTAACGCGCTCAGAGCCTTCCACCAGTACCTTAACCGTACCGTCAGGTAATTTGAGTAATTGCAAGATTGTCGCAACGGTGCCAATTTTATAGACATCGGAGGCGCCAGGGTCATCACAGGCTGCATCTCGCTGAGCAACCAAAACAATTTTTTTGTGCTCGGCCATCGTATCGTCTAGCGCAAGAATGGAGCGCTCTCGGCCAACGAATAGTGGCACCACCATTTGCGGGAACACCACTACATCTCGCAAGGGCAACATTGGCAACCTTGTCGGCGCTAAGTCTTTTGTTGTTTCCTGTCCCATTATTACCTCTTATTCCAGTTTATTTCTGGTTTGGGTGAATATCATTGGTATGGGGCCAATAGCCGTAAATACAAGTACCGATAAACAAAAACGGGCCTCGTAGGCCCGTTTTTGTTTATGCGTCGTCGCTAGCGGTCTTTAATTGTTCAGGATTGTCGTAAACCAGTAAGGGTTCAGAGTCACCATTGATCACAGTCCCATCGACGACGACTTTAATCACCCCCTCGCGCGAGGGAATGTCATACATACTTTCCAATAAAGTGTTTTCTATAATCGAGCGCAAGCCACGAGCACCGGTTTTACGCGCTAGCGCCTTCTCGGCAATAGCTTCGAGGGCGTCCTGACGCATATCGAGTTCAACATCTTCCATTTCAAAAAGTGCTGAGTACTGTTTAACCAAGGAATTCTTAGGCTCGACCAAAATATTGATCAAGGCTTCTTTATCAAGCTCTTCAAGGGTTGCGACAACAGGTAGCCGACCCACAAATTCAGGGATTAGCCCGAAACGAATCAAGTCTTCCGGCTCTAAATCCTTTAACACATCGCCAATATTGCTATTTTCATCTTTGCTGCTGACACTGGCAGAAAAGCCAATACCGCCCTTCTCCGAGCGATCGCGGATGATTTTTTCCAAGCCGGAAAAAGCACCGCCACAAATAAAGAGGATGTTCGAGGTATCGACTTGCAGGAACTCTTGCTGAGGATGTTTACGCCCACCTTGAGGTGGAACCGAGGCAACGGTTCCCTCTATCAATTTCAGCAGCGCTTGCTGGACACCTTCCCCAGACACATCACGCGTGATGGAAGGGTTGTCAGACTTGCGCGATACCTTGTCGATTTCATCAATATAGACAATGCCCTGCTGGGCCTTTTCGACATCGTAATCGCACTTCTGCAGCAATTTTTGAATGATATTTTCAACATCTTCACCGACATAACCGGCTTCCGTTAAGGTCGTCGCATCGGCAATGGTGAAGGGCACGTCCAACAGGCGAGCCAAGGTTTCGGCCAGTAGTGTTTTACCACTGCCAGTGGGGCCGACCAGTAAGATATTACTTTTACCCAGTTCAACGCCACCCTTCGCTACCTTAGCACCCAACTGCAGACGCTTGTAGTGATTGTAAACCGCCACAGAGAGCACTTTCTTGGCACGCAATTGATCAATGACATATTCGTCTAGATTGCCACTAATCTCAACCGGGGTAGGCAGCTTTTCAACGGCCTCTGTACTTTTAGCTTCCTGTAGTTCTTCAGAAATAATATCGTTACAAAGATCGACGCACTCGTCGCAGATAAAAACCGATGGCCCGGCAATGAGCTTGCGAACCTCATGCTGGCTTTTGCCACAGAACGAGCAATACAGTAGCTTATCCCCGTCCTTATCACCGCCGCTTTTATCGCTCACTAACTTGCCCTCGCTTTGAATAAATGCAAAAAATACAAGCACTTACCCATATAAATCATAGAAATTAGATATCAGGCTACAACGACTATGCGCGTTTGTCCAATACTTCGTCAACCAAACCGTACGCTTTCGACTCCGTAGCACTCATAAAATTATCGCGCTCCGTATCAAGAGCTATCTGTTCCACCGTCTGACCGGTATGTAAAGCCATGGCCTTGTTTAACTGCTCGCGGATTTTGAGTATTTCCTGGGCTTGAATATGAATATCACTCGCTTGCCCTTGTGCACCACCGCTGGGCTGATGAATCATGCAGCGCGAATTGGGTAGCAAAAAGCGCTTGCCCTTAGCGCCTGCCGCTAACAAAAAGGCACCCATGCTCGCCGCTTGGCCGATACACATGGTGCTGACATCGGGTTTGATAAACTGCATGGTGTCATAAATGGCCATGCCCGCCGTTACCGAGCCACCGGGGGAATTGATATACAAGTGGATATCTTTGTCGGGGTTTTCAGATTCTAGAAACAAAAGCTGGGCAACAACGAGGTTGGCCATAAAGTCTTCTACCGGGCCGACCAAAAAGATCACCCGCTCTTTCAACAACCGTGAATAAATATCAAATGAACGCTCGCCGCGGGCAGTTTGCTCAACCACCATCGGCACCAAGCCGCCTGCTGCTTGCGTTTCCTTATTATATTGTATTCCATCGTGGATCATATTTAGCTCTCGAGTTGTTCAGTAAGAGCTCGGCCCTTGAGTCCGCACTTTAACCAAGGGCAGCAGGCCAAGCTTTAGCGTTGCAAACTTTACTCTACACCAAGCGAGCTAATCAGTCTTCGCTTTCGTCAGAATCCTTTTCAACAACGGGATCTGGCGTCAGAGCACCTTTATAGTTGGTTTCCTCATCGGCTATTTTAGCCGAATCTAGAATATGCTCCACAACTTGCTCTTCCATCACTGCTGACTGCACGCTATTGAGCAGCTCTTGATTGGAATAATGGTACTGAATGACCTGCTCGGGATCATCATAACCGGCAGCCCTGTCTTCAATAAAAGCTTTAACCTTATCGTTATCGACGCTAATTTCGGCGACTTTAACAATTTCGGCCATTAACAAGCCCAGTGAAACACGCTTACCCGCCTCATCGGCGAACAGCTCGTCGGGAAAAATAGACATATCCATTTTCTGAGCACCCTCGCCAAACTGGCCCAGCATTTGCTGGCGTAGTGCCTGAATTTCGTTGCTCAACAAGGCCTTGGGGATTTCAACTGTGTGAAGATCCTGCAGCTGATTCATCAAGCGAGACTTTACTTTGTTCTTAACCGCAGTTTCCAGTTCGCGCTCCATGTTCGAGCGAATTTCCTCGAGGAACTTTTCGTTACCGCCTTCTTTAACACCAAACTGCTCGTAAAACTCATCATTCAGCTCGGCGAGAGTTTGCTCTTTAACCGCTGTCACTTTTACTGCAAATTCAACGGCAGCGCCTCGTAGGTCTTCGGCGTGGTAATCATCGGGAAAGGTCAGACTGATGGTCTTTTCATCGCCAGCCGACAAGCCAACAACGCCGTCTTCAAAACCGGGGATCATGCGACCGGAACCCAACACCAGGTCGGAACCCTCGGCAGTGCCACCGGGGAATTCTTCGCCACTTTGCGTGCCCTTATAGTCAATGACGACCTGATCACCGTCCGCAGCAGCGCGCTCGACAACATCCCAGCTGGAACGTTGCTTGCGTAAACTCTCAATCATGTCCGTTAAATCTTCGTCCGAGACCGTGGCCACCGGGCGGGACAAACTGATTTGCGTGAAATCCTGCAGGGAGATTTCCGGGTAAACTTCAAAGGTCGCGATGTATTCGAGGTCTGCGCCCTCTTCATCCTTTACCGGCTCGATATCGGGCTGACCTGCGGGGCGCAGCTCTTCCTTGGTCACAGCCTCATAGAAAGTACGGCTCAGGGCTTCGCCAACCACTTCCTGACGCACGCCTGCGCCATAGCGCTGCTTGATGACCTTGGCGGGGATTTTACCTTGGCGAAAGCCGTCAATGCGCGCTGTCTGTGATGCCTTCTGCAGGCGCTGAGCAACCTCACTATCGATCTCTTTAGCGGGAACACCCACAGTCATACGTCTTTCGAGCCCGGAGGTTGTCTCTATGGAAACCTGCATGGATTGTCCTCACTACAGTAATTTAAATTTATGATTTAGGCCTGAAGTACCCGGCAATGCGAGCACTCAATATAAGTTGGTGCGGAAGGGGGGACTTGAACCCCCACGCCTTACGGCACTGGTACCTAAAACCAGCGTGTATACCAATTTCACCACTTCCGCTAAAACTGCCCGTAGTAGCTATTACTACGTCTTGATCAACCCCTGCGCTAGCACCCATCATCGGCGCATTTGGCACTGGCTTATCCACTCTTACAAGGCAGGCTTTGCCTTACCTCCCAAAAGGGGCGCAGATTTTGCCACAGCGCTCTCCTCGGGGCAACTGGATACACAACATTCCTCTAACTCTTTACCAAACCGAGCTCCATCGCCGCGCTTTAGGCAACGCCCTCTGTGGATTAAGAGCGCAGTTCACGACTGAGCCAGAGGCTCCGATAGCAGTACAATACAGTCTGCCTCACCACTGTTGCCGAGGACCGTAGCGTCACTAAGGGCCGGTAATAATACCGCCTGCTCTGGCATCAGCTCCACGGCATCGACCCCCCGCCCTACAGTCAAAGCACCGGAGACCACCATCAACAATCTATAGTGCGGGCTAACCGGCACTCGCCAACCGGCGCCCGCTAGCAAAGTAATACGCTGCACCTGAAAATCATCAAAGGCAACCACCTGCTCTCGACAACAGTTTTTACTCTGTTCCAGAACCGGCAACGGCGGTTCAGCCTCAACCTGCAGGGTCATCAAAGCCACCGCTTCTTCGGTATCCCAGTGCTGCTGGGTTAAAACCTTTTGCTCAAAGGCGAGAATCTTGCGTTCATACACCGGGGTCTGAAATTCAACCGTGCGCACCCCATGCTGCAGAGCATGGGGTGTCAGGCACGGCACCTTGACCACATCGCCCTCGCGCAAGGCCCGCATATGGGTAAAGCGATGCATCGCCTCACGCAGGTTCCGCTCTTCCTCTCGAAGTTCGGTAGGCAAGCCCTCCTGCCATTCTTTTAACTGGCTGGCCGCTATCGGTTGCGACATTGCAATGTTTTGCTGAAGACGATACTGGTCAAAAACCTGATCAATTTCACGCCTCACCGCCTCATAGTTTTGAACGGCTTGTAGGTAGGCTTGGCGAAAGTCATCGGGGTTGGTAAATTCCTCCCGAACGCTGGCAGCAAAGCCAAAACGAATCCCCCCCTCGCCATCGGGCCAGCTCTGCCGGTCAACATGAGTCACCACATACACCTCGCGCTTTTCTTGGTGCAGCTCAAAATACAAATCACCGTAAACCGGCTCTGCGAGGGGATCGAGAATTTTTAACAGGTTTAATCCAGGCTGCCCAGCGCCGAGAAGATGGGATCCCAGCAGTGACAGTAACCAGGGAATGGGCGCGCTATAACCACCGCCGCTAAACCCCGACTGCCCCCGGGCTTCGATACCGGTGTACCAAATCTCCTGCCCCCAGGGCTTAGCAATCGCAATTGGCGCCAATGGCAACGGTTGCCCCAACGTAAACAAAGGCGCCGACAAGTCGCTGGATAATTGTTTTAATGACTCGCCGGTCAACGCCCCGCTCATCGTATTGATAGTCGCCTGCGCCAGCGCCAACTTATCACTCAATAATAAACAAACACCCGTGGCACCCTTCACTAAAATAGCCAGCAGCTCGACAAGGGGTTCGCCGGGCAAATAATACTGCGCAAAGTCATAGCGTAGAATCAGAACACTATCACTCGACAGTAAAAACTGTCCAACGACCTCTTCCGGATCAAGCTCTTTGCCAAGCTGCTTTATCACCACCACCCTCTACATCAATACAGTTGCCGCACAGTTTAACAAACTTATGTACGACCCAAAGCAATGTCAGCCGACACTCATCTACCCTAAAATGCCGTAACAGATGAAAACCCGGATTAGTGGTTGACGTCTCGACCCACACACCTTACTAATGCACTTCGCTGAGCGCACACCGCATTCAGCTTGCAACCTAGGAGTCTCCCCTATGTCAGTATTTAAAAAACCCACTGTTTTGGCAGCCTTATTCAGCCTCGTAATTTTTGGCTTATCCGCTTGTGGCAGCGATGATTCAACCAGCAATGCTGAAGAGATAAGGGGCGTAGTGAAAGACGTGGCCGCCAAAGCCAAGTCGACTGCAGAAACAGCGGTTGAGCACGTGGAAGATAAAATCAAGTCTCCCGAGACGGGCACTGACGAGCAATAAATTTTAGCGCTAAGCCTTGTCTGCCACCTCAAGGGGTCGAACGCAAGGCTTAGCACCACCTCAATATTGCGCCGCGATAACATCCGTCAATGCCCAAGACCCGCCTTTACTCACCGCTCAAGGGACAGCCATCGCCCGCTGGCTTCGATAAAAACGAATCAACTTGACACTTTCTAACTCGCCTAAATCTGGCACAGTCACCGCCCGCATCTCACCACACCGAGTAAAACCCTGCTCGCTGAAATTTTTAACTCGCGAATCGGCGATCACGACCTCCTCTGCCAGCTCTCGAAAACGCTGCACCAGCGGCCTGTTCTCCGGGTCATAAAGTACATCCGATGCAAACAGCATGTCGACCTTGCCGTCGAATTGAAAAAGATCCTCCAGATACTCCAGCTCAACGCCATTTTCGTGGGCATTCAAGGCACTTGCCTGCAGGGCCAAGGGGTCGATATCACAGACAATCACCTTCGTCGCACCGGCCAGTGCCGCTGCAATACCGACCACAGCAGAGCCGCAACCAAAATCCAATACCGTTTTACCCCGCACCGCATGGGCACCACTGAGCAAGCGTTCGGCTAAGGCCAAGCCACTGCCCCAGCTAAAACTCCAGTAGGGCGGATCGGTAAAAATGGCGTGGGTCTCCTGTTCGCTGAGCGGGGCATCCATGCCCTCGGGATCAATCAACCAAAGCTTGAGCGAGCGGCCGCCGACATTTTCAAAATACAGCGGAGAAAGCTTTAACCGGGCAGCCGGCAATAAGCTCTGTATATGCGCGTCTAACTGGCGCAGGTAGGGATGGGGCTCAGTACTCAAGCCCCATCCTCCGGATCTTGCTTCGCCCGCAACTGAACCTTGCCAGAGCCGAGCATAATGCCAACCCAAGCGGTTTGCGGATCACTCTCCAGGGCAATTTTGAGCAAAATCGTCAAGGGAATCGACAGCAGCATGCCAACGGGGCCGAGTATCCAACCCCAAAACACCAAAGACAAAAACACCACCAGGGGTGACAGGTTCAAACCCTTGCCCATCCAGCGAGGCTCCACCACATTGCCAATCAGCAAATTAATCACCACATAGGCAAGGGCTACAGAGCCCGCCTCCGCCGGCCCCAATTGAATGAGCGTCAATAATACCGCCGGTATTGCCGCTAAAAAGGAACCCACCGTCGGCACAAAGTTAAGTAGAAAAGCGAGCAGGGCCCACATTACCGGGTAATCAACACCCTGCACCCACAGTACCAGTAGTACCAGCAGACCCGTCGCCAGGCTGAGTAAAGTTTTGATCACTAGATAGCGATTAACACTGCCAGTAAAGCTTTCCAGGGCCGCAAGAGAATGAGCACTGCCGCCACGGGCATGGAGTAATTTCTCACGAAAGCCCACCTCTTCGGCAAAAATAAAGATCACCGTCAGCAAAATCAAAAAGGCGTTAGTCATCACATTGCCAAAAGAGGCCAATATATTGCCAACCAATTGCATCGCCACACCGGGGTTAAAATTTTCTTGCCAAAACTGTGGCGGGAAGTGAACCCCTCGAGCGGCCAGCCACTGCTGCACACCGCCACTCATAAGCTGCAAGCGCGCCTGGTATTCGGGTAAATCCGCGCGAAAGCCCCGTATCGAGGTACCCACCACGGCACCGACGATTGCCCCTAGGCAAACAACGCCGAGCACGATCAATAGAATCGCCAGGCCACTGGGTACACGCCGGGATTTAAGCCAGACCAATAAGGGCGAACAAATTAAGGCGATAAATACCGATAATAAGAAGGGTACCAACAGCGGTTCTGCCGCTTTAAGCCCGGCAACTACAACGACAAAAGCTGCCGAAAAAAACGTAACACGCGTCGCGGTGGACATATTATTCATGTATCGAATTCCTTCTGCTTGAGTTCTTCAAGTATTACCGAAAGGGCCTGCATGCCCTTTTCACTAAACAGCGTGGTGGCACCGCCACCGATATATTCCGTCTCGCCGAGTTCCGAGCAACGCAGTTGCACGGCGTATAACGCCTCATTGTGGCGCAGTGGAATAGCCATAAAAACCTGCCAGTCATTTTCGGTGGCGTCGCCGGCGAGTACAAGCTCTAAAAGAGCAATAATATTATCTTTATCGGGGCGATAAACCGGAGCGCCAATGCGCAGAAAGACCCACATCGCCAAACACACGACAATAAAGGTTAAACCCAAGGTTAATATAAATTGCATCACACCATCACCCTTATTACGCCGTCGAGCAGTGCATGGCGATCACGGGGCAGCTCTGCCTTTGCAGCAAGATTATTCAAGGCCATCACCCAGTTGCATTTTGCGCCACAGAAAATACACCGTCGGCAATACCAGCAAGACCAATAACAGCGCACTGACCATGCCGCCCACCATCGGTGCCGCAATGCGGCTCATCACCTCGGAACCGGTGCCAGAACCCAGCAATATCGGCAAGAGCCCACCAATAATTGCCGCCACTGTCATCATCACCGGCCGCACTCGCAACCCGGCCCCAGCCATCACCGCCTGCCTGAGTTTAGTCTCGTCAACGCACAAGCCCTGTCGCTTACAGTCGGCAAGCGTTTGCTGCCAGGCCAGATTGAGATAGACCAGCATAATGACGCCAATTTCCACCGCCACACCGGCCAGGGCGATAAAACCGACACCGACGGCGACAGAGAAATTAAAGCCAAGTAGATACATTAACCACAGCCCCCCGGCCACTGCCATCGGTAAGGTCAGCAGAATAATCGCCACCTCGGCCACGCTGCGGAAATTTAAATACAGCAGTAAAACAATAATCATCAAGGTTAAGGGCACCACGTAGGCCAATTTCTCCTTGGCGCGCAACATGTATTCGTACTGACCCGACCAACTCAAAGAATAGCCTGGTGGCAGCTCAATTTGCGCATCCACCGCCCGCTGAGCCCGCTGTACATAAGTGCCAATATCAACATCTTGAATATCAATAAGGGACCAACCATTTACGCGGGCATTTTCACTTTTAATACCCGCCGGCCCGTCTTCGATAAACACCCGCGCGACATCGGCCAAGGCTATTCTCTGCCCCTGGTCGGTGACGATGGGCAATAGCGCCAATTGCTCAACGGAGTCTCGATAAGCCTGTGGATAGCGGATATTCACCGGATAGCGCTCCAGCCCTTCGACGGTTTGGCTAACATTGACACCCCCCACCGCCGTGGCAATCACTTGCTGTACATCGGCAATAGTCAGCCCATAGCGGGCCGCCCTTGCCCTATCGATATCAATTTTAATGTAGCGCCCCCCCACCACACGCTCCGAATATACCGAGGCGGTACCCGGCACCTGTTCAAGAATCGTCTCCAGCTGTAAACCAATGGCCTGGATTTCCTCCAATTTAGGCCCGGCAATTTTGATACCGACCGGGGTTTTAATGCCTGTCGCCAACATATCGATACGGGTTTTAATGGGCATTACCCAGGCATTCGTAACACCGGGGAATTGCAGGCGGGCATCCAACTCACGGCGAATTTTCTCAGGCGTCATGCCCTCGCGCCACTGCTCGCGGTCCTTAAATTGAATAAAGGTTTCTATCATGGTTAAAGGGGCGGGATCGGTAGCACTCTCTGCCCGGCCCATTTTACCAAACACCGTTTTCACCTCGGGTACCGTGCCAATCAGTTTATCTGTTTGCTGCAGAAACTCCCTCGCCTTGCCGATGGAAATACCCGGATAAGTGCTGGGCATATACATCAAATCGCCCTCATCAAGCGCCGGAATAAACTCGCTGCCAATTTGGCTCAGCGGCCACAAACCCAAGCATGTTAAGAGTAAAGCACCCAACACTGTGCTTTTTGGATAGCGCAAAACACGCTGCAGTGTCGGTGTATAAAGCTTCGTCAAAATACGATTCATCGGGTTTTTATGTTCTGGCCGCACCCTGCCCCGCACAAAATAACCCATTAATACCGGCACCAAGGTAATCGCCAATATTGCCGATGCCGCCATGGCATAGGTTTTGGTGTAGGCCAGTGGCGCGAACATTCGCCCCTCCTGAGCCTCGAGGGTAAATACCGGCAAAAAACTCACGGTAATAATCAGCAAACTAAAAAATAGCGCCGGCCCCACTTCGGTGGCCGCTTTTGCAACAATTTTCCAGCGATTATCATCGTTGAGTACCTCTCCCTCCATATGCTTGTGCATATTTTCTATCATCACAATGGCGCCATCGATCATCGCGCCAATGGCAATAGCGATGCCGCCCAGAGACATAATATTGGCATTCAGCCCCTGCATATACATGATCACAAAGGCGCAAAGTATGCCCACCGGCAAACTGACTATAGCCACCAGTGAGGAGCGGATGTGGAATAAAAACACCACACACACCAGGGCGACGACGACAAATTCCTCCAATAATTTCTGCCAGAGGTTATCCACCGCCCGCTCAATCAGGCCGGAGCGGTCATAAACCGTGATGATTTCGACACCTTCCGGCAGCCCCAGCTTTAACATCTCGAGCTTGTTTTTAACGCTAATTATCGTCTGCTGGGCATTGTCGCCGTAGCGCATCACCACAATACCAGCAACCGCTTCACCCTCGCCATTGAGCTCGGCAATACCGCGGCGCATCTGCGGGCCAATCGTAATATCGGCAATATCACGCAGCAGTAAAGGCGTGCCTTTAACATTCATACCCAGGGGAATACTTTCTATATCGGCGCGGTTCTGTAGATAACCACTAACGCTGACCATGTACTCGGCCTCGCCCATTTCCACCACCGAGGCGCCAATTTCCTGGTTACTGCGCTGTACCGCTTGTTGAATATGACTCAGTGGAATACCAAAGGCGCGCAGCTTTTCCGGGTCCACTTTAATTTGGTATTGCTTGACCATGCCCCCCACAGCCGCCACTTCGGAGACACCGGGCACGGTCTGTAATTCATATTTCAAAAACCAGTCCTGCAAGCTGCGCAGTTGGCTAAGATCGTGCTTGCCGGTTTTATCAATAAGGGCGTAAATATAAACCCAACCGACACCCGTGGCATCGGGGCCGAGCTGGGGCTTTGCCGATGGCGGCAGGGTCGGAGCCACTTGGCTAAGATACTCGAGCACACGACTGCGCGCCCAGTACAGGTCGGTAGCGTCATCGAAAATCACATAGATATAGGAGTCACCAAAAAAGGAATAGCCGCGCACCGTTTTCGCACCGGGCACCGACAACATTGCCGTACTCAGGGGGTAGGTAATCTGATCCTCAACCACCTGCGGAGTCTGACCCGGGTAGCTGGTTTTAATAATTACCTGCACATCGGAGAGATCCGGAATGGCATCAATTGGCGTATTTTTAAGGGCAAACAATCCGGCGCCAACGATAATGAGCGCGGTCAGTACAACCATAAAGCGGTTGTTAATAGACCCCTGAATTATTTTTTCGATCATTCTCTGCCACCTCTTTCCGCACTCATACGCCGGAAATCGGAATCGATACTGGATTCGGAGTCGAGTAAAAACTGCGCCGAACTCACCACCCGGTCCCCTTCTTCTAAACCCTCAAGGATTTCGGCCTCACTAAAGCTGATACGACCCAGTGTCACCGCCACCGACTTATAACGTCCCCCTCCCAAGGCCAGCACCACGCGAGTCTGCTTGCCGGTTCGAATCAGCGACTCCCTGGGCACTTGTAGGCTCGGCCCCGATGCAGCGCTTTGTATCACCACCTGAGCAAACATATTGGGCTTCAGCAGGGCATCCATGTTGGCAAAACGCAAGCGCACGCGCAGCGTTCGCGTCTGGTTATCCAGAATCGGATAAATGTAATCGACCTGTCCCTGCCACTGGCGGCCCGGCAAGTAATCGAGGGACATCGTCACCGCATTACCCACCGCCAACAAACCGGCTTGGCGTTCAAACACCTCGGCCGTAACCCACACTTCGTCCAGCGCTCCGACCGACATTAGCGCCGTACCGGGTTTCACAAACATGCCTTCACGCACCCCAAGATTGGCAATAACACCCGCCTGAGGTGAGTGCACGACAATGGTTTTTGTCGGCTTGCGGGTAAGTTTTAAGGTATTTATTTGCGCTTGGGCGACATGTAAGGTCAACAGACGCGCCTCTGCCGAGCGAATCAAACGCGGCTTGCCACGCTGTAGGGCCAGTATGAACTCCTCCTGAGCCGCCACCAGTTTTGGCGAGTACAAAGCATAGAGTGGCTGGCCCGCGGCGACAGCCTCACCCTCTGACTTAACATAGAGCTGTTCTAGCCAACCCTCGACACGCGGGTGAATGTGAATCAAGCGATCCTCGTCAAAGCCGACATAACCCACCGTATTAATGGCGATTGCCAGGGGCTGTAAAACCACCAGTTTGGTGCGTACACCGAGGTTATTTTCAACCGCCGCTGAGATTGTCACCAGCCCCGCGCCCCCACTCGAGGCGCTTGAGTCCGCCGCATAAACCGGCACCAGTGGCATGCCCATCGGTGACAGCCCGGGTGCTTTGCGACGAAAATCGGCATCCATTGGCGCCTGCCAATACAAGATATCGCCACCCTGGGCGCTTGTTGCACCGGGATCCCCGGCGGGTAAACGGTGGTAAGTCAGCGTGCCGGCTATGCCGAGCAGCAGTGCCAATAAAAAAATGCCGGTATTTTTCATGGTGTCTCTCCCTGTCTTGAGTCGTCGGCAGCAGCGACAAAATAGTCTATTTTGGCCAGCATTTTTTGCCGTTGTAAGCTAATTTCCAGCGCCATGATTTTGCTGTTTAGCTCGGCGATACGCACCCGCATCACCTCGGAGAAATCACCGCCATCGGCCGTATAGGCCGCCAATGTCGCATCGGCCTGATCATGTATCTGCGGCAATAAATACTGCTGGTAGAGACTTTCTCGCTGCTCCAGGCGCTGTAATTCAGCGCTAGCCCGCCGATAGCCACTGAGTAATTCGCGCAACAGCAAGTCTCTCTCCATCGCCACCGCCTCCCGCCGATGGCTTGCCGCCAAGACCCCTTGATCCTGCCGGTTTGCGGTAAACAAGGGTAGATCGACACTGAGCCCCAGGGAGAAAAAATCAGCCCGCTCATCACCGCTGGGAGCATCATCTCGATAGGCGTAGGCGACGTTGACACCCCACTGCGGTTTATATTGCTGGCGCGCCAGCTCAAGCTCAGTCGTGCCGGCGTCGAGCTTGCGATCGATGGCCTGAACTCGCGGATGCTGCATTATTCGCCTTGTCGCCAGCCCTTTATGCGCCAGGTTAAGGGCTGTAAGGCCATGCACCCCTAGCGTATCCGGCAAGACTCTATGCGCTAAGGGCTCCGGTAACCATGCACTTAAGGCTTCTCGCGCGGCATCGTGGTCCTGCCAGAGCTGAGACAGACGGCCGTTCAGCTGGCTCAACTCCAGCTCGGCACGGATCACATCTTGCTGGCGGGTGGCACCAGAGGTCGCGGTGTAATTGGCGTGGGCAATATCGACCAGTTGCTCGAAAAGATGGCGATTGTTTTCAATTAAGACCACGCTTTGGCGGGCCAGAAAAATATCGAACCACAACTCGTTGACCTGCAAGATAACGCGGGCCTTCCTGTCCTCGCGTAAAAAGGGATGGGCCGCACTTTGCTCACGCTTTTGTCGGCGCTTTAATTTCAGCGTAGCGCCACGGGGAAACTGCTGGGCCAGGTTCAACTTAAATTGACTCATCGGCTCTTGATCAAAATCCAGCGTATCACTCGCCAGATTTAACAAGTCGAGGCTTAAGCTCGGATCCGGCAATTCGCCAGCGGCAATACTTTCCGCCAGTAGGGCTCGCTCATTAAATTCACTACCCCTTAACCAAGGATCATTGTCGATAGCATAGGCAATGGCCTGCTGCCGGCCGAGAGGTGCTTGCTCGGCCCAAGTATTACCGATAGAAACTAACGAGCTTAGCGCCAAAACAATCGTCACGATGTTCATTTTTGCTCTCTTAATGACTTCACCCCACCCCCGTAAAGCGAAGGCAATAGTTGAAGCAAAGGTGGTGCTGCTAGGCACCGATAGAAATAATAAGGAGCAACACTGAGCCCCACTAACGAACCGAGCCAACTGTAGGCGCAGCTATCCTGTGTTAGTGAGAAATGGGAGGGCGGAACAGGCGAGAGTAGGTGGTGACCTTGTCCGACAGAGCGGAATCACGCAGTAGCAAATTGGCAGCGATAAAGGTCGCCGAGTAAAAACGGCTCGGCATACCCGCAGAACATAAACCCGGGCAGCAATCACAGGCAGACTGGCAGTCTTCACCCTCAGGCAGCGACATCGCCATAGCCCTATTCAGCATCGGGCTAGCCCGCTGTGTATCGGCCACCAGCCCTGGCTGAGACGCTTCGTTACAAGCCATGGTCTGGCTGTCGTCAGAATTATTCAGGCTTATAGCAGCATGCCCCATACCTGGCCCCATCGAGATACTTGCCTGGGCCGGGTTGAGCGATACAAACACCAATAGCAGGACGACAAGGTAAGACATACACGGCCTGACAGCGGGCAATGATGCCTTCATTGAAGAGCGGCTGGCGTGCTGAAGTGGGGTCATAGTTGTCAAGTAGAGCATAGTCTTTAGCGCCGCTTCAAGGCTATTGCGCCAAGCCAGCAGCGAGCCAGTCCCTTAGCACCAGCTATCCAAATGAAACACGCCGCGTTATCGCCACAGCTATCTTGACTATATTTGCCTAGGCAAATATAGTCCCGCCATGCACACCGATGACTACACCACGTTCTTTAAATGCCTATCCGAGCCGGTACGCCTGCGCATTCTCTTTCTATTGCTCGACAAGGGAGAGCTGTGTGTCTGCGACATTGTCGACAGCCTCGGCTTGTCGCAAAGTGTCGTGTCGCGACACCTCGCCTACCTGCGCAATAACAATCTCCTCAGCACCCGCCGCGAGGGCATGTGGATTTACTACCAGATCATTAAGGCCTGCCCTTTTATTGACCAGCTATTGACCCTATTTTATCGCTCCGCTGCAGATTCAAGCTCGTTGCAGGGTGACCTAGATAACTTCAGCCGCTGTGCCAAAAGCGACTGTAGCTAAACACCCTTGCCAGGCTGCAAGGCATTGATGAACTACTCTAGTAGTAACAGACCCTTACTATTCGCAGTATGAAACACAACATTGGCCTATGCGTATTGACGCGCTGAGTAGCGTTGTTCAAGAGACGTATTTTCAAGCAAGCTATGTTTAAGGAAGGTATGTTTAAGGCATTTATTTTTAAGGCACTTATTTTTAAGGATCAAGGCGATGACACTTAAAGTTGGCATTAATGGCTTTGGCCGCATGGGCCGCCTTGCATTGCGGGCAGCCTGGGATTGGCCGGAACTGGAATTCGTGCATATTAACGAGCCGGCGGGCGACATTACTAGCGCTGCCCACCTGCTGAAATACGATTCGATTCATCGTACCTGGCACCACGATGTCGGCGTCGATGACGACAAACTACTGATTGATGGCACTGCCATTACCTACTCACAAAATAGAGATTTAGCCGCCTCCCGCTGGGCCGAACGCGACATTGACCTACTCATTGAATGTTCTGGTAAGTTCAAATCAAAGCAGGCACTGAGCCCACTGCTAAGTCCCCTCGATCAAGACAAAGGCATTAAAAAAATTATCGTTTCCGCACCCATTAAAGACGGTACCCTGAATATTGTCATGGGCGTCAATGAGCACCTCTACCAAGCGGAACAGCACCATATTGTCACGGCGGCATCTTGCACCACCAACTGTCTGGCACCCGTGATCGATGTCCTACAAAAAACCCTCGGTATTAAGCACGGTAGTATTACCACCATTCACGACATTACCAACACCCAGAGCATTCTCGACGAATACCACAGCGATTTGCGCCGCGCTCGCGCCAGCAGCCTGTCCTTAATTCCCACCACGACCGGGTCGGCCAGCGCCATTGCCGAGATCTTTCCCGAATTAAAAGGCCGCCTCAATGGCATCGCGGTGCGCGTACCACTGGCCAACGCTTCCTTAACTGACTGTGTCTTTGAAGTGGAAACACCAACCAGCGCAGAATTCGTTAACCGGGCCTTGCAGGAAGCCGCAAACGGTAGGCTAAAAGGTATTCTTGGCTACGAAGAGACACCACTGGTCTCTGTCGATTACACCGACGATATCCGCTCCAGTATTATCGACGCCCCTTCAACCATGGTGATCAATCAAACCCAGGTGAAAATTCTAGCCTGGTACGACAATGAAATTGGCTACGTCAATCGTATGATGGAGCTGGCACTCAAGGTCGGCCGCTCCATTACAGCCGCCAGTTAAGGGCCGATATTGGATTCGCTCAACACCGGCCCCGCTCTGCGCCAATACAGGATGGTCACCCTCAGTTACTGGGGTTTTACTCTCACCGACGGTGCGCTGCGCATGTTGGTGGTACTGTATTTTCACCAGCTCGGTTACAGCCCTATTGCCGTCGCCGCCCTATTTATATTCTATGAATTCTTCGGCATGGTGACGAATTTATTCGGCGGTTGGCTGGCTGCCCACAGTGGCCTCACGACCACCTTACATATTGGCCTAAGCCTACAGTTGATGGCTCTGGGGATGTTATTGGTCGACCCCGCCTGGCTCTCGCTGATTTATGTTATGGCCGCCCAAGCTTTATCGGGCATTGCCAAAGATCTGAATAAAATGAGTGCCAAAAGCAGTATTAAACTACTGCTCCCCGCAGCGGCTCAGGGCAAACTCTACCGCTGGGTGGCGTTGCTCACAGGATCAAAAAACACCCTCAAAGGCCTGGGCTTTTTTATCGGCGCGCTGCTGCTCTCCAGCGTCGGCTTTCGTGGCGCCATTCTGGTTTTATTCCTCGGGCTGATGTTGCTGTGTATTGCCAGCTTCCTACTCCTCGAGCGCGACATCGGTAAAGCCCAATACCCCGTAAAGTTTCGCCAGTTGTTCTCAAAAAGCCCCACCATCAACCGTTTATCAGCGGCGCGCTTTTTCCTGTTTGGCTCCAGAGACCTTTGGTTTGTCGTCGCCCTGCCTGTCTACCTGCAAAGCGAACTGGGCTGGGATTACAGCGCCGTTGGCGCTCTGATGGCACTGTGGATTATCGGCTACGGCGGCGTGCAAGTCATCGCACCAAAGCTAACCCAAGGGCGTCGACAGAGTAGCCCCTGTGGCAAAACGGCTCTGCATTGGATATTAGCCCTGAGCTTGGTTCCAGCAATAATAGCCTGTGCCTTGCACTACCGCCTAGCCGATGCGGCGAGCATTTTAATCATTGGTCTGGCCGTTTACGGAATACTGTTCGCCATTAACTCATCCCTACACTCCTACCTGATTGTCGCTTATGCTCAGCGCAATGGCGTCTCTCTGGATCTCGGCTTTTACTACATGGCCAACGCCGCCGGGCGCTTGAGCGGCACCTTATTATCGGGTTTGCTTTACCAATGGCAGGGACTAGAAGCCTGTCTCTTTGCGGCATCGGCCTTTATCGCTCTGGGCTGCTTACTGTCCCTGAGCCTCGCCAATTATCAAGCACGAAGTCAGGCACTAAAAACAACATCGCCTCAAATCCAGCCATAAGTTCTTATATAAGCCTGCATAGTGGCCCCTTACAGAAACAAGCCATCGTTCAAGGCCGCCCCCTGCCCCTCAAAAGCACACACCAATGAGCAGCCTAAGCTTTTTTTCTCGCTGCTATAGCGCTAATCTATCAGTGGCAAGGAAGCGCTTTTTCATTTAATGGCCAATAGTGAGTTAACCATGAGCAGTAGCACCACCCCTTTATCCCCTGATTCTCGTATTAACGCCCTGCTCACGGGACAGCACTGGGGGTTCTCGGTGGGTGAGAGTATTACCTTGAGCTACAGTATTCCCCAAGGTAGTGCCCTGTGGGTCGCCAACTACGCCGGTAACGAACCCTCAAACTGGAGCGCCCTCGACGCCGCACAAACAAGTGCTTTTCAGCAGGCCTTAAACACCTGGGCCGAGGTCGCCGATATCAATTTCAGCCAAGTCACCGACGGCCACACCTATGGGGATATCCGCGTTGCCTTTAGCCAACTGGTTAGCGATGACCCCACTGCCGCCGGCTGGGCCTACATTCCAGGCGACCCCGAGGAATCGGGCGACATTTGGCTAGACCGCTCCTCCGGTGGCACCTACCAAGCCGGCTCGTTCGGCTATGCCACCTTCCTCCATGAAATCGGCCATGCCTTAGGCCTCGGTCATCCCTTTGAAACCAAAACAGGTAACCCCAATCTGCTGACAGGCAGTGAAAACAGCAGTCGATACAGCGTGATGAGCAACCAGGACTACGAGGGCGCCGGTTTCACCTTTACCGCCACCGGGGCGAACTCTTATAGCTGGTACCCCGTACAAGCGACAGGCCCAATGTTGTACGACATCCTTGCCATCCAGTATCTCTACGGGGCCAATATGCGCACCCGTACCGGCGATGACACCTACACCTTTAGCAACAGCAGCGCTGAATTACAGGCCATTTGGGATGCCGGCGGCAACGATACCTTTGATTTATCGAACCAAAACCTGGCCCAGCGGGTTAATCTCAATGCCGGTCAGTTTAGCGCCATCGGCATTAAGGAAACCTGGCAAGACAACCAAGGCATCGTCGTCTCGGCCGTCAGTGACAATATCGCCATCGCCTACGACGTCATTATCGAGAATGTGATTGGCGGTTCCGGTAACGATACATTGACCGGCAACCAGTATGGCAACCAACTCACCGGTGGCTCAGGTAGTGATATTTTAATCGGCGGCCAAGGCATCGATACGGCCATTTATACTGAAAACTTTAGCCACTATGCCCTCAGCACGAATCAGTCACTGCAAATAGTGGTCAACGACCTGAGCAATGGCGACAGCGATAGCCTCAGCGAAATTGAATGGCTGCAATTTAAAGATCAAACCATTAGCGCCGCCGCGTTAAATGGCAATGTGCCACAAAACCCCGACGAGGTAATATTGGACCCCAGCGAGGGCAGTGAAAACCATATTAACTATTTTTTATTATCGCTACCCACGGCCCTCGGCCACGAGGCCTCCGTTGAATATAGAACCCTCGATGGCAGTGCCCTCGCCGGATTGGATTACAAGGCCACCAGTGGTCTTGCCGTCATCGCTGCAGGCCAAACCAGTACCGTGATCGGTGTCGAAATTATTGCCGACACGATTGTCGAAGACGATGAAACCTTCTTTCTCGAAGTCAGCAACCCCAGCGGCGCGAATTTCCCCGAGGGCGAGATTATTCTCACGGCCATGCGTACCATTGTGAATGACGATTTTGTTTAGCTCTATGAGCTAGGCTTTATCTATCCAAGGGCTTGCTAACGCAATGTTCTCTACCAGGCTGCCCCTTTAACTAGGCTGCATTTGTTAAGGTCTTATTCAACCAGCCCCTTTAATAACACACCGGCGCCATAGGCCAGTACTGCAGCAACGCCACCAATGGCGGCGGTTTCAACCGCTCCCAGTAAGCGAGACTGATTGACGAAGCGTGCCTTCACGGCCCCGACCCATAAAAAGGCCGCCGCTGTCAGCGCAGAACTCCAGAAAAAAGTTGCCGTCAACGCACCGGGGCGTATCCAATTAAGTAGATAGGGCAACAAAGGGATTATCCCCACCAACGAAAAGGCCACGAAAGTGGCAAAGCCCGCTTTACCCGGGTCGTGGTCTTGCAGGCTCATGCCGTGCTCTTCCTGCAGCATGGTATCGATCCAGCGTTCATGGTCGGCGGTGATGACCTCGACAACCTGGTCGAGCAGTTCGCCCTCAAAGCCCTTTAGGGCATAAATTTGCCGAACTTCCTCGCGCTCACCCTCCGGCCATTTCTGAATTTCATCGCGTTCGCGTCTGCGGGTTTGTGCACGAAACTGATTTTCAGCCCGCGTGCCCAAATAATTACTAATCGCCATGCTAAAACCATCGGCCAGTAAATTGGCAAAGCCCAAAATGATAATCACTCCGGCCGACATACCGGCACCGGCAACGCCCGCTACCACCGCAAAGGTGGTTACCGCGCCATCGACGGCGCCGTAGACAAAATCTTTGAGGTAAAGGGAACTGGGGCCATGCTGCAGGCGTTTAGCAATTCTCTCAGGGGTGTGAATAGCCTGATAGGTGGCTTTATCTTCGTGTTTAATCTGACCCATAATAAAATGCCTGACTCCCCTTCCATTCGACAAAAAATACAGCGTCAGCCTTTTTTCCCTCAAACATGCGACACACACTATCAAGCGCGCTAATAACTGGGCCGGAAAACACTCGCCACCAGCCAGAATTGAAGGCCTGCAATATCTTACCCCAAAGACAGAACTCATACGGGCGAATCAGCCAGACCCAGAGATTATTGACTTTAAGCACTCAGGGGTGCGAACCTAAGTGCATAAACCACAAATAATAATCGCTAACTCATTTCAAGGTATTCCCTCTATGCCCACGCAAAACAATTACGACGCCATCATTATTGGTGCCGGTGTATCCGGCCTCTATCAACTGCATCGCCTGCGCGAAGCCGGGTTTTCCGTACGCCTCTACGAGGCCGCCGCAGGTGTCGGTGGCACCTGGTACTGGAATCGCTACCCGGGCTGTCGCTTTGACTCGGAAAGTTATACCTATGCCTATTCTTTTTCAGAGGAGTTACTCGAGGAGTGGGACTGGAGTGAGCACTTTGCCGGCCAGCCCGAAACCCTCGCCTACCTCAATCATGTCGCCGATAAATTCGCATTGCGCGAAGACATTCAATTCAACACCCGCATTAGCGCCACCGTCTACGACGAGGACAACAGTAGCTGGACAGTAGAGAGTGAAAATGGCGAGCGCGCCAGCAGTCAGTTTTTAATTATGGCCACCGGCGTACTCTCCGCGATACAGTTTCCCGACATCCCCGGCATCGACGATTTTAAGGGCGAGCACTTTCACACCGCGCGCTGGCCCCACGACCCCAATAATCTGGGTGGCGACAAGTCCGTCTACACCGGCAAGCGTGTCGCGGTAATTGGCGCCGGTGCCAGCGCCGTCCAGGTCATCCCCCACATAGCCGCCGACGCAGCAGATTTAGTGGTATTTCAGCGCACCGCCAACTGGGCCTCGCCGCTGTTTAACAGCGCCATTAGCGCCGCCGAGCAACCGGCGCTAAAGGCCTCCTACCCGGAGATTTTCAAGGCCTGCGATGCCACAGCCGGCGCCTTTGTCCACCAGTTTGACCCCCGATCCATCTACGATGTCAGCGCCGACGAGCGCAACGCACTGTTTGAAAAGCTCTATAAAGAGAGGGGTTTCGCCATTTGGCTGTCGAACTTCCCCGAAATCATGACCGACATGAAAGCCAACAAACTGCTGTCCGACTTTATGGCCGCAAAGATTCGCCAGCGCGTCGACGACCCCGCCATTGCCGACAAACTGGTGCCCAGCGCCCACGGCTTTGGTCAGCGCCGCGTGCCCATGGAAACCCAATATTACGAATCCTACAACCGCGCCAATGTGCACTTAGTCGACCTCAACGAAACACCCATCGAGGCCATTACCGTGGCAGGTGTCAAAACCAGCGAGCAAGAATATGAGTTTGATGTGATTATTTACGCCACCGGCTTCGATGCCGGTACCGGGGCCATCTCGCGTATCGACGTGCGCGGCACGGGTGGCCAAAGCATTAAGGAAAAATGGTCGCAGGAGTTGCGTACCTATATGGGCATGCAGGTCGAGGGTTTCCCCAATATGTTCCTCCATATTGGCCCCCACGCCCCTTTCTGCAATATTCCCCGCTGTGCCCAGGTCAGTGTCGACTGGGTCAGTGACTTGATCCTGTATATGCGCGAGCAAAAGTTAGCCAGCGTGGTGCCCACCGAGACCGCCGAAATTGGCTGGACCGAACACGCCGTCGAAGAGGCTAACAAGACCCTGTTAAGTAAAACCAACTCTTGGATAATGGGTGACAACGTCGCCGGCAAGCCCCGCGCCCTACTGCTGTACGCCGGCCCGACACCACTCTTTCGCAAGCGCATTAACGACTGCGCTACCAAGGGTTACGAGGGCTTTAACTTCGGCCAATAAAGGGCAGAGCATCCTTAAAGGGCGTCAATAGACAGAACAATTGACGCCCTTTATTAAGCTTTTCCACAAGCTTAATTCGCAAACTATACCCCTCCGCCCTAAGCCCTCTTTATTCAGAGCACTCATTCAAATATCTAATTCAAGGCAAGTGATTTAAGCAGCCGCTCAACACCGCGCAATGCGGCTAATTAAGATCCACGGCATATTTTTTTAGCAGTGCCATCGGTGCCAGATGCAGGGCCTTAATATGAGTTTTTTGTAAATGCACCCGAGGCGCGCTATCGCATTCCAGTGCCTCCAACCAACGCGCCGCACATAAACACCAGCTATCACCCGGTCTTAGGCCTTTAAAATCATACTCGGGCACCGGGCTCGACAGGTCGTTGCCGCGAGATTTTGAAAACGCCAAAAACTCTTTAGAGACTTCAATACAAACGGTGTGTGAACCCAAATCATCACGACAGGTATTACAGCGGCCATCGCGAAAAAAACCGGTCACCGGGTCTTCGCCACAGAGACCTAACTTTTCGCCAAAAACATTCAGTGATTCTTCCATTTCCATAGCGCCTGCTCCGTTGCTAATTCACTTACTATTGACGAGGTATCAACTATTATTGAATAACGAAATTCTTACTCAAACTCGCCTATCTTCTGTCGAGCACAAGGCCAACCCTACCAGCGAAGTTTGCCTCACCGCAAGCGATCCTGCCACCGCCCCCCATGCTCCAGCGCACAAGCCTCCTCGGTATCGAAACGCACCTGCCGTGCAATATCTTTAAGAGGAATGCCCACGGCACGCAGTTTCTCGCCGATTAAACTGCGTAAAAAATCGTCTTGTTTGGCAAGTAAAGCGTCTGACAATTCACTCTGCGTCGCGAAGATACAATGCACCGACAGTGAGCCCGGAAAGTGACTGTATTTAACCCGGTGCGTCAGCCATTGAAAGCCCGCCACTTCGTCGAGGGCAACCCCACAAACCTCTGTTAGCGCCCCGACAATAAGCTTTTCATGTTTCTTATCGGTTTTTTTCATTGACTGTGACTTAGAAAAATACGTTTCACGCTGTGCCGACCACATATTTCAATATCTCGACCACCTGCTCCGGTGTCGTCGCCCAGGCCATCGCCGCCCCATCGACCTCCTTGAGGGGATGAATTATCTCCTCGCCGTGGAGGGTAATATAGGGCGTACCCAGTGCCGCACAATAGCCCGCATCAAAGGCCGCATTCCACTGCTTATACTTGTCGCCGAAACGAATAATTGCCAGGTCACAGTTTTCCAGCAGGCTCTTGGTTCTTATGGCATTCACCTTGGCGGACTTGTGGTCGCGCCAAAAACCGCTCTCCTGCACACCCAGCATATCGCCGGCAGCATCACTGGCCTCGTGGTCGGTCACCGCTGAAGTGAAGGTCAGTGCCAGCTTGTGGGACTCGCAACCCGCTTTTAATTGTTGCCGCCAGTCGCTGTGTATTTCGCCTGAGAGATAGATATTCCAGATCATGTATTTTCCTATACTGACTGATAAAAAATTGTTTTCTAGCCATTTTCAATGGCCCATTTCCGAGTAATCTTCAGATTAAAAAGAAATCGCGCTTTAAGTATTAAAAAAATAAACAGTTTTCGCACTTAGCCTGCTTAGGGCAAGCGGCTATTAATTTCCAAGTCCAGCGGTTGAGCTATTTGCTCGACACTAAGCGGCCCCAAACGCCCCTCTAAATCACCACTGCTCGATTGTCGATTACCCGACATGGCGATACGCGCCACAACTTCAATCTGCTCGATAGCACTGGGTAAGCGCTCGGGCGATAGGGCCATGGTGTCATCAAATTGTAGGCTCAGAGGCAGATCGGCGACGCGCACACGTTGTGCAACCAGTGGCATCGGCCTGCCCTGCCATTCCCGTAAATAGATAAATACGGTGGCATCCGCCGGGGCTGCCAGGGGTGCGGGCAATGAAATATTGAGGTTCATCGACCAAGTGCTCGCGATTTCACCCGACAAGGCTTTGGCTCGGCTAATACCGGAGCGCAGTGCCGCTGCACTTTTCGACATCGGCGCGGTGTTTTGTAGGGCCGCCTGCCAATAGGTGCTGGCGCCGCGATAGTCTTGCTGGGCGAAGGCGGCAATGCCCAATAGGCCCAGAGCGCTGGCGTTATTCGGCTCGGCTGCGAGGGCTTTACTAGCATGATTCTGCATTGCCTCGGAGGGAGTATTGCCGGCCAGAGAAAATAACAGCTGGGCCAGTTCGGCGTGAATACTACCATCATCCGGCGCGACGACTAACGCGCTTTGATAGGCGGCGGCCGCCGCCTTCAAGTCATTGCGCTCCTGCTCGAGCCGAGCCAACAGCACCCAGTAATAGAGATTATCGGGGCTTTTATGAGTGCCTACTTTTAAGGCGGCGTGCAATTTCTCGGCGATGGCGCTATCTGCCTGTTGCCCGGCCGCTTGCTGACTTTGGCTTTGTTGCAGCAAATCGGCAATGGCCATATCGCTAGCGGCACCAAGCTGCTGGTAGAGAAACAAGGAAACCGGCAGTAATAACAATGCCGCAACGACCAGTAAGCCCTGTCCACCTTGAGCCGCTGTGCCCGCTACAACGGTAGAACGCTTATTCTCGTTGGGTTTTACATCCTCTAATAGCCGCCTTTGGGCATCGGCCAGTAATTCGCTGTATTCAGCCTCAACCAATTCACCGGCATCGCGCTGGACCTCAAGATAACGTTGTTGCTCTCGAAATAAACTAACATTCAGTGCTTGCTGTTGGTCATCACAGCCTGTTGCCAGCGCAACACTCCCAGCATGCTGGTCACGACGACGCTTAACGGAGGGAATAAAACCATAGAGCAAAAAACTCAAGGCCATCACGAGGAAGGCACTTACCACTAACCAAAAACTCACTTAATTTCAGCCCTCTTGGGATTCGCCGCTGTATCTTGCTGACTTTCCGTATTATTTAACAAGGCCTGCAGGGCCTCACGCTCTGTGTCACTAAGACTAGCCGGCACCGCGCTAGCTCCACGTTTTTGACGCCGCACAACCAAGCCAACGATAAGCAGGCCGAGCAGCAGTAAGACCGCCGGCGCCCACCATAGTAAATAGGTGGTGGCCTGCACCTTGGGCCGGTAGAGCACAAATTCACCGTAGCGCGCCACCAGGTAATCACTAATCTGCGTATCGCTCGCGCCCTCTTCGAGAAGGCGGCGAATCTGCGAGCGCAGGTCGATGGAGATCGGTGAATCCGACTCCGCCAGGTTTTGATTCTGACATTTTGGGCAGCGGTACTCGGCCACCAACCGTTGATAGCGCTCGCTCAAGACCGGGCTCGACAGACGGTCAACTTCTATCAGCCCCCAGGCAGAGAGACAACATAGGCTAAGCAGGGCGGCGACAAGAATCTGTTGTAACTGAGACAGCAGGCTCTGGCTAGCGCGACAAAAATAGTCTTTGCAATACTGGCCCATCATTCGGCACCGCTGGCTAGGACATCGACCAGCGCTTGATAGCGTGACTGTAACTTGGTGCGCCACACTCTGTCGTCAACCACACCGACATGCTTGTAGCGAATCACGCCAAGGTGGTCAACAAGGTAGGTTTCGGGCGCACCAAAAACGCCGAGGTCGAGGCCGAGACCACCCTTGGTATCGGCAATGGTATGGGTATAGGGGTCGCCAAGTTTACTCAGCCACTGCTGCGCTGCCGCTGCCTCGTCCTTGTAATTGAGGCCAATAATTCGCACCCCACTCTCGGCAATATCGAGTAGATAGGGATGCTCGACTCGACAGGAAATACACCAGGTGGCCCAGACATTTAACAGCGAGACGTGGCCGAGAAAGAGTGTCTCATCGAGCATATCGGCCTCAGCGATAACAGCCGTAGCACTGCCATCGCCCGCCGGCTTAAATTGCCCCAGATCCGGCAGTTGAAAGGCCGGTACCGAGCGGCTAATCAGCGCCGAGGGCATGGCATTGGGATCGCGACCCAGGCCCCAGTAGAGCATGGCGGCGAGCACCACAAAAATAATTAATGGGATAAAGAGTTTTATTCTATCCACTGATTAATTTTCCTTTTTAGCGAGGGCCAAGGCGGGGCTTGTTTCACTCGAGTCGACATTAGTGGTTTGCTTCACATTCAACCGCGCCTTGCGATAACGCTTGTCGAAGGCGGCGATCACCCCACCCAGGGCGATCATCAAGGCACCCAGCCAAATCCAGCGAATATAGGGTTTAACGTAAACCCGCACCGACCATGCACCGTCGCCCAAGGGCTCACCAAGGGCCACGTAGAGATCGCGAAACAAACCGCCGTCAATATCGGCCTCTGTCATCGTATTACCGGTCGCCAAATAGCGTCTTTTTTCGGGCCACAGGCTAGTAAAGGCTTTGTTCTCAGGCTTCAGGCTAGCCCCCTGCCCCCCGTCTTTAGTCGCCTTGGAAACATCAAAGCGGCCCCTTTGAGCAATATAATTAGGGCCACGAATTTGCTCGACACTGTGAAACACAAAACCATAGCCCGCCACCTCGATACGCTCGCCGGCGACCAGCCTGACATCGCGCTGATCACTGTAATTACTGGTTAAGGTAATACCGATGGCGAGCACCGCAATACCCAGATGGGCAATCACCATGCCCCAGTAGCTTTTACTCAAGCGCGCCAAGCCCGCGCGACGCCCACCGGAATGGCTACTTTTTTGCACGACATCCTGCAGGGTGAACAGTGTCAGCCACAGTGCCGCCGTCAGACCCAGCAACGAGGTCACCTTTACATCCCAGCCGGCCAATAATAGCCACAGTACTGCGAGTAGCGGACTCAGCAATAAGGGCGCTTTCGACAGAGAAAATAGCTTGCCGCTACCTTGTCGTTTCCATTGCAGGTTGGCACCGACGCCCATGGCCAGCATCAGCAATAGGCCTAGCGGCACGAAGAAAAAATTAAAATAGGGCGGGCCAACGGAAATTTTGCCCCAACCCAATACATCGGCCAGCAGCGGATAGAGCGTGCCCAGTAAGACCATGGCCAGCGCTACCACCAGCAAGACATTATTCAGTAACAAGCCCGCCTCGCGGGACAACCAATTGAAACTGGCCGTCGCACCGAGGGTCGAACTGCGCAGCGCAAAGAGCAGCAGCGAACCACCAATCACCACACCGAGAAAGGCCAGAATAAACACGCCACGGGTGGGGTCTGTCGCAAAGGCGTGCACCGAGGTCAGCACCCCGGAGCGAACCAGAAAGGTACCCAATAAACTCAGTGAAAAGGCCAGTATCGCCAGCAACAAGGTCCAGCTGCGAAACAGGCCGCGCTTTTCTGAGGCCGCCAAACTGTGGATTAAGGCAGTGCCGGCCAGCCAGGGCATCAGCGAGGCGTTCTCCACCGGGTCCCAAAACCACCAGCCACCCCAGCCCAATTCATAATAGGCCCACCAACTGCCGAGAAAGATACCGACGGTGAGAAATGACCAAGCGGCATTAGTCCAGGGCCGCGTCCAGCGCGCCCAGGCCGAATCCATGCGCCCCGCCATCAAGGCCGCAACGGCAAAAGCAAAGGCCACAGAGAAGCCGACATAACCCATATACAACATCGGTGGATGAATAATCAGGCCAATATCCTGCAATAGCGGATTGAGGTCTTTGCCATCCACCGGTGGAAAGGGCAAAAGCCGCTCAAAGGGGTTGGAGGTGAGCAGCATAAACAGATAAAAGCCGACCGAGATCATGCCCATCACCGACAAGACTCGGGCCACCATGTCCGCCGGCAGACTGCGACTAAACATCGCCACCGCTAAAGTCCAACCCGCCAAGATCAGCACCCAAAGCAGCAGCGAGCCCTCGTGGGCACCCCACACGGCGCTGACCTTGTAGTAATAGGGTAGCAGTGAATTCGAGTTATTGGCGACATAGGCAACGGAAAAATCGTCCTGTACAAATACCGTGACCAGACAGGCGAAACTGATGGCGACAAAGACAAATTGCCCACAACTCAAGGGCCGTGCCGTGGCGATCCACAAAGACTTATTGCTCAGCGTGCCCGCTAGAGGAATAAGCGCTTGAGCGCAGGCCAGACAGAGGGACAAAATCAGCGCAAAGTGGCCCAGTTCGGCAATCATTCGTAGGCCCCCTTGGCTGCAGTCGAGGCCTTGGCTTTGTTGTCGATGGCTTGTTGCATGGCATCGGCCACTTCCGGCGGGGTGTATTCCTCATCGTGCTTGGCCAGCACTTGCTGGGCGACAAACACGCCGTCATCACCCAGAGTGCCGGTGGCAACGGCAGCCTCGTCCTCGGCGAAGAGATCGGGCAAGATGCCGGAGTAATGAATCCTCAGTGTTGCCGCACCATCACTGACCAGAAAAGAGCTGTCGAGTGAATCACTGGCGCGCTCTAAACTGTCGACCACCACCATGCCACCGACGCGGATCTGAGTATTGCCGGGGGCCTGCCCCGCCGCCACCTGGGAGGGGGTATAAAACAAGTTAATATTCTCCCGCAGGGCGTAGCTCAACAGACCGACGACCAACGACGCTATCACCACAATAAACACCACCACCAATAAACGTTGCTTGCGCGCTGGCTTCATTAACTCTCACCTCTGGGTCGCTGTGTCTGCAGGCGCCGGCGCAGTTCGCCGAGCAGTGCACGCTGGCGACGCAGGGGCGACAGTGCCAACCAGGCCATGATCGTCAGACTGACGCCATAGGCGGCCCACACATAGGGGCCGTGTCCCGCCATCGCTAAAAAAGCATCAAAACTATCAAATTGAAACATGGTTTATTTTCTCTATCTTGCGCTCAGTATTGCGTTAATCGCTATTACCTAACTACTTGCCTGCGGCCAGTTCTTTGACCCAGGTCGTGCGACGTTCACGCTGGAGAATTTCCGTGCGTGTATTGAGCAGTAAAACCAGGGCATAAAAACAGTAGAAGCCGAGAATCATCACCAATAGCGGCTTAAACATATCCGGGTGCATCGAGGGCGCACCAGTCAGTTTAATCGTTGCGGGCTGATGCAAGGTATACCACCAGTCCACCGACTTATAAATAATCGGGATATTCACCGTGCCCACCAGCGCCAAAATAGCGCAGGCCCGCGCCGAGGTCTCCCGCGTACTGAAAGACCGCGACAGGGCAATAATACCGATGTAGAGAAACAGCAGCACTAGCATCGAGGTGATTCTCGCATCCCAGATCCAGTAGGTGCCCCAGGTCGGCTTACCCCAAATAGCCCCGGTGAACAGTGCGATAAAGGTCAATGCAGCACCTAGGGGTGCAGCCGCAACCATCACCATATCGGCCAACTTTATTTTCCAAATCATGCCGACAGCGCCCGCCGCCGCCATCACGTAGTAACCCGCCAGTGCCAAAAATGAGGCCGGCACATGAATATAAATAATCCGAAAGCTATTGCCCTGCCGGGCATCCTGCGGCGCAAAGGCCAGACCCCAAACCACACCCGTGACAATTAACACCACTGAGGCCAGGGCCAGCCAGGGCAAAAACTTGCTGCTGAGGTGATAGAACCAGCGCGGCGAACCCAATTTGTGAAACCACTGCCACATAGATAATTACCTATAAAAACGACTCGTTTAAAAAGCGGGTCAGCCGTTAATGCCCACTTTAAGTGCACCGGCGGCCGCAAAGGGCGCCAGCAATAAGGAAAAGGCCGCTACCGCCGCCAATATCGCCATCACCCCGCCGTAGTTCATGCCATCGACCGCCCGCTGCACGGCACTGGTGCCAAAAATCAAGACCGGCACGTAGAGCGGCATCACCAGCAGCGACAGTAAAACACTGCCTTTGTGCAGAGCCACGGTGAGGGCCGCGCCCACTGCACCCAGTAAGCTAAACACCGCTGTGCCCAGCGCCAGCCCCAACAACAAGGGTAAGAAGCCCGCCCCAGGCAGTGACAAGATCATGCCCAGTAGGGGCGAAAACAGCACCACGGGTAAACCGGTCACCAACCAGTGGGCAATTATCTTCGCCAATACCAGTAACCACAGCGGCTCGGGGCTGAGCATCAATTGCACCAGGGAGCCATCGGCAAAATCGGCCTGAAATAAATTATCGAGGGCCAGTAAGGTTGCCAGTAAGGCGCTAATCCAGATCATACCCGGCGCCATGGCTGCCAGTCGCGTCGGTTCGGGGCTAATACCTAGTGGCACCAGCGTCACCACGATGAGGAAGAAAAACAGTGGGTTAAGTAGATCGCCACGGTGGCGCATGGCGATGGAGAGATCGCGTTGTATAACAGCAAAGAAGGCACCACCGAGGCTTGTCACCTAGTATGCTACCTCTGTCATGGCATCCAGCGCGAGTGTCCGCAGCGCCGGAATTGCCAATGGCTGGTGGCTACTTAACACCACGCCCCCGCCCTCTGCCACATGGCCCAGCAACAGCGCCTCAAGATCGGCAATACCCTCAACATCCAGAGCCGTCAGTGGCTCGTCGAGCAGCCATAATTTGGCCTCACTCATACAGAGAATTGCCAACGCCGCGCGCCGCAACTGACCGGCCGACAGGGTATAACAGGGTACATCTTCAAAACCAGCCAAGCCGATACGAGCCAGTGCCGCGCCACTACTGACCCGTGATAGCGGCTGTAACTGACTGAGCCAGTGAAGGTTTTCACGGGGAGTGAGGGACAACTTGAGGCCGGACTGATGACCCACAAAGGCCATCGCAGTCAAATACTCTTGTCGACAGCGACTAATATCTCGACCCTGCCAGTGAAGGCTGCCAGCCGTCGGTGCTTGAATGGTCGCTAGAATATGTAGAAGGGTTGTTTTACCACAACCATTGGCGCCGGTAATTTGCAGTATCTCACCGGCCTTGAGCGCGCCGCACAGATCACTGAACAGAGGCCAGTCATCCCGTTCGAAAGTCAGCGCTCGAAACTCCAGCAGTGGTTGCGATGACAAGCGCTAGCCCCCTCAAAAATGAAGGGCGCATTATGCCCCAAAAGCGCCCTCTGTGCAGGCTGCTTAGAGCGAGGTAGCGCGCTTAATCAAACTCGTAATCGGCGATTTGTCGCTCCAGACGGCGCTGTTCTAATTTCTCGTCGAGACGCCTTCGCTGCTCACTGGAAACTCTGACCGTCTGCTTGTCATCACGGGGCTTATCCAGCTCACCACGCGGCTCACTGTAGGACTCTTCCAAGCCACCAAAATCATCGTCAGCCATACCAACATCTCCCAACTTCGATACCATTGAATGGAAACGTCGTTTGCTCAACCTGTACTTGTCAAAATCCCTATTAAACGAGGCGAGGTCACAAAAGTACGTCAACGACTGGCACGATGACTACTGTGTAAAAGTACCAGTTAGGCAAAAAATAGGCCTATAAGCCTAGAGCGTCAAGGAAGTTAAACCTATAAAAAGAACTACTCCTCATAAGTTATTTTTATAGCGGAGCCAAGCTTTCGAGGTGAACCAGATCTTCGGGGCGGTCAATATCGTGTAACACCGGTAGTTCAACGTAGGACAGTTGTAAGGACGCCAAGCGCGCTCGAGTCTGAGCCAGCACGCGGCAGGTACTCCACGCCACACCCGCAAACACTCTCTGCTCAGCCACTTTCATGGCGATCAAGACATAGCCGCCGTCCGCCGCCGGGCCGAGTACAACATCGACACTGCCGAGAGCCTGTAAAGTCCGACGTAGATAGCGGGTATTGATGGCCGGACAATCACTGCCAATCAAGATCACCGATTGCCATTGCTGTAGACCCGTAGCAATGGCCAAGTGCATGCGCTCACCCAGGTCGATACCGCGCTGGTATTGAATATCGGGTGGCGGCAGTAGACTTTGAAAAAAACCGGTGCTGTCTACGTCACTGACCCACAACTGGCTCTGGCAGAGGTCTTCTTGGTGAAGGGTGGCATGGGTGCGCCGCACTAAGTCCCGGTGTAGCTGCAAACTCTGTAGCTCGCTCAGCACCGGCTGCATACGGGTTTTGACCCGGCCCAAGAGCGGGGCCTTAGCAAACTGAATCAGTAGAGCCTCGGGGAATTCATAGCTCAAGGCGTTGACTCATTCTGTCTCGGGATGAGGCTCAAGAGTCTTCGGGAGGATAGTAGCGCTGTGCCAGAACCTTCGGTGAGGTCCCCAAAAAATAGCCGAGGCGTAGACGCCACATTAAGAGGATCGTCGGCCAAACGCCATCACGCTGCCATTTACGACCTGAGGTCTCCGCCTTGGCATTGATAAAGAGGGGCCGGGATTGACGCTTCAAACGCTTACTTAGCTCAATATCTTCCATTAAGGGGATATCGGCAAAGCCGCCAATCTGCTCAAAAACCTCGCGTTTTACAAATTGGCATTGATCACCCGTACCGATACTGGTCAGAAAGGAACGTCGGTTCATCAACCACTGCACGACCCGCAGCAGAGGTGATGCGCCCCGGATCTTGATACCAAAAAAGCCCCACACTGCAGACGTAAAGCTCCACACCAGCATGATATCTGGCAGGTTAACGGGTAGCCGAGTATCGGCGTGGAGAAACAGCAACCAGTCTCGATCGGCCAGGCCGGCACCGACATTCATCTGTTGCGCCCGACCCTTGTCACTACGAACCACTTGGTCGGCCAGGGGTGTCGCCACCGCGATGGTGTCATCATCGCTACCACCATCGACGACAATGACCTGAACCCCCTGTTTTCTCAGCGTTTGTAAGCGGCGCAGACAGGGGTAGATCTCCTCCGCCTCATTAAGTACCGGAATCACTATCGAAAGTGATAGTGATTCACTTTCATCAGCCTGTTTATCGTGCGACGAAATCGTAGCCATACTTGATTTATTCCTCAACTAATGAACCTCCGCAACTACTACCCTGCCCGGCCGTGCAGGCGTAACAATGCTCGCCGACAATTATTTCCTGGGCTGAAAAATCAAGCTCGAGCAAGTCCCGCAAATGGGCTGGCGCGCTGTCGCTAGCAATCAAACTTTGTGATTTTTTGCTACAGCCATTACCTCGTTTAAGAGGCAGTTCTAACATCTGATTAAAATCACAATCGTAGAGATTGCCCCGCCAATCAACACTCAGCAAACGTCGACACATCAATGTCTGTAAATTCTCAGCACTGTAATTGTCTTTTAACAATTGCATGTAGGCCCGGTACTCGCCCTTGGCCAGCAACATCGCACCATAGCGCTTAATAGGCATATTGGTAATGGTAAAAAGCTGATCAAATTGCAGGCCGAAGTCACGCTGTAAATGGGCTTTGTACTCTTGCTCTAGCGCCCCTTGAGGGGGTGGTAAAAACGTACCGTTGGGATTGTAAACCAAGTTTAATTTAAGCCCATTACCCTGCCCATAACCCAGTGCATTCAATTGCTGCAAGGCAGTAATACTCGTTTCAAAAATCCCCTTGCCGCGCTGCTCGGCGACATTTTGCGCAGAGTAACAGGGCAGCGAGGCAACAATTTCGACGCCCTGAGTGGCGAGAAATTCGGCCAGATCATGGTAGCCGGGCTCCTGCAGTATCGTCAAATTGCAGCGGTCTATAACCGCGACCCCAAGCCCACGAGCTCGCTCGACCAGGTAGCGAAAATGGGGGTTCATCTCTGGTGCCCCTCCCGTCAAATCGAGAGTCTTGAAATTGCGCTGCGCCAGTACCTCAAGCACCAGATCAACCTGCTCGCGAGCCATTAATTCGGTGCGTTGGGGGCCGGCATTGACGTGACAGTGGCTGCAGCTCAAATTGCAGAGATAACCGAGATTGACCTGCAAGGTCTCAGGTACTTCGCGCTGTATCGCAGGGAAGTCGCTGTCGAGTAAAAGCGGGCGAGTATCATGCACGGTCGTTAGCTTCCCAGAGTTTCCACACACGATGGTCTTTCATCGGTAGAGCTGCAGTGTCAGCCAATATCGGCCAGCCCCATCAACGTGGTCATTTAATAACTTAGCGACGACTTTCCCTCACGGGACGGAAGGATTGCCGGTGTACGGGACTGGGGCCCAGTGCCTGCAGTGCGGCGAGGTGCTGGGCCGTACCGTAACCCTTGTGGGCCGCAAAACCATAACCCGGGTAGCGTTCATCCAGCTCGGTCAGCTCGGCGTCGCGGGTGACCTTGGCAATAATTGACGCGGCACTAATGGCCGCAATCCGCCCGTCGCCACCAACTATGGCCTGGGCGCTATAGTCCCACATTGGCAGCCGATTGCCATCGACCAGCACCAGCTCCGGAACCAGAGGTAGCGCATCGACGGCTCTCACCATCGCCAGCATGGTCGCCTGTAGAATATTGATCGCATCAATCTCTGCCACACTGGCTCGCCCCAGCGTCCAGTGCAGGGCTTTTTCTTTGATCTCGTGATACAACATTTCGCGCCGTTTCTCACTGAGCTTTTTAGAATCCGCCAAACCGACAATCGGCCGCTCGGGGTCGAGTATCACTGCAGCGGTAACCACATCACCCGCCAATGGGCCGCGGCCGACTTCGTCAACACCGGCGAGTAGACGGATACGCTCCCAGCGCGGGTCAATCGACACCTCTGCTTTCCTCGACGCCATTACTGAGCCCTTCTCTGGGTTGCAATGACCGACAATACCGCCTCGGCTGCTTTCTGGCTGCCATTGCATTGTATTTGCCGGTGTATCTCGGTGAAGTCATTGCGCAACTGTACCGCCAGTGTTGAATCACCAAGCCGCGCCAACAAGAGTTCGGCAAGGGGTTCTGCGGTGGCAGCATCTTGTAGAACCTCTGGCACCAATTCTCGACCCGCCAAAAGATTGGGCAGGGAAACATAGGGTACTTTCAACATTCTGGATACGATGGCGTGGGTCAGCCAGCCGGTTTTATAACTGACCACCATCGGTTTCTTCAACAACATTGCCTCCAGAGCCGTGGTTCCGGAGGCGAGCAAGACGACATCGGCCGCCTCCATCGCCAGGTGAGATTGGCCGTCGAGTACGGTTATCGGTAGGTCACCGGCATTGACCAGCATCGCATCAATCTGTTGGCGCCGCGCAGGATTAGCCGCAGGTAAAACAAACCTTAAGCTGGCATTTGCCTGCAGACAGAGACGCGCCGTATCGAGAAACAGCTGGCCCAATAGCGCCACTTCAGAATGGCGACTGCCCGGTAGCAAGGCGATGACAGGACCGTCGCTAGGTATATTCAACTGCGCCCGCGCCCCGGACATATCGGGAACCAGAGGTAACTCGTCAGCCAGGTGGTGGCCAACAAAGGTAACCGGGACAGCATGACGGCGATAAAAGTCGGCCTCAAAGGGCAACAGGGTGAGCATATGGTCGACCGCCCTGGCTATTTTTTTAATCCTACCCTGGCGCCAGGCCCAAACCGAGGGGCTGACATAGTGTACGGTGGAGATACCCACTTTTTTTAAACGTAGCTCAATGCCGAGATTAAAATCGGGGGCGTCGATACCAATGAATACATCGGGGGGGGACGCGATAAAGTGATCGACTAGGCCGCGACGCATACGCAGTAATTCAGGTAAGCGCTTTAAGGGTTCCACCAAACCCATCACCGACAGAGTCTCCATCGGGTAGAGCGAGGTACAGCCCAGCGCCTGCATTTTACTGCCAGCGACACCTTCGAAGATGGCATCGGGGTGAGATTGTTGCAGCGCGGCCATTAGGCCCGCACCGAGCTGGTCACCCGAGGCCTCGCCGACGACAAGGCCGATACGTAAAGGACGATTAACCACGATTAACGAATAATGCCGCGCTCGGTATTGTTAATCGAGTCGATAAGAGGCTGTAGAACATCGCGATACTCTTCGTTGGCGAGAATGCGGGTCATCGCCTCATCGAGTTTTAAACCCTGGCGATAGAGTATTTTGTAGGCCTTGTTAATCGCGGAAATTTGCGCCTTGTCGAAGCCCCTGCGCTCCAGGCCAACCTTGTTAATGGTGCGCGGTTTCGCCGGGTGCCCCGCCGCCATTACATAGGCCGGCAAGTCCTGATTGAGATACGCGCCGGCGCCCAAAAAGGCGTGGGAGCCAATTTTGACGAATTGATGTATCAAGGTGTAGCCGGAGAGAAAAACCCAGTCACCAACGTGAATATGGCCGGAGATGGAGGCATTGTTGACCAGAATATTATGGTTGCCGACCACACAATCGTGACCGATATGAACATAGGCCATAAACAGGTTATCGGAGCCAATGCGGGTTTCGGCATTATCTTGCGCCGTGCCCCGGTGCACCGTAACACCTTCCCGGAAGGTATTATTGTCACCGACGATGAGGTGAGTCTGCTCACCCTGAAACTTCATATCGGGGGTATCTTCACCCAAGGTTGAAAACTGAAAAATCTTGTTGTTCTTGCCAATCACTGTTGGCCCTTTCAGCACCACGTGGGAGTGAATGACGCAGTTATCACCAACCTCCACGTTGGGGCCAATGTGAGTCCAGGGGCCAACTTCAACATTTTCGCCGAGTTGCGCCGAGGGATCGATAATTGCCGCAGGATGTATCTTCGTCATAGTGTCCATTCACAGCGTGAGCATATAAGTTGGCTATTCACGTGGCACGTGATCACTTAGCGTTATCACCCTGTAGAGCACAGAGTATTGTTGCGCGGCAGACCAACTGCCCGTCAACATTGGCACTGCATTTAAAACGCCAGATATTGCGCTTATTGGAGTCGATCTCGGCTTCGAGCATTAAGCGATCACCGGGTACCACCGGGCGCTTAAAACGGGCGTCATCGACCCCGGCAAATAAATACAGGGAATTATCGCCTTCCTGTTTGTTGACCGTGGCAAAGCCCAGCAGGCCCGCAGCTTGCGCCATCGCCTCAATGATCATCACCCCGGGAAAGATCTGCCGTTCAGGGAAGTGGCCGTTAAACACCTCTTCATTGGCACTGATATTTTTATAGGCGAGAATACGCTTGCCAAGTTCTATCTCTACGACACGGTCAACCAATAAAAACGGGTAGCGGTGGGGCAGCAATTTCTTAATTTCATCAATATCCATGAACGTCCTTCAATACTAAATTTGGGGGCTATGCTTGGCTGTCTTTTTCAAGTTTCTTGAGGCGCCGCGCCATATCATCGAGTTGCCCAAAACGCACTGCATTCTTACGCCACTGTGTCGTCTCTGACATCAACAGACCCGAAGAATAGGAGCCCGCCTTGGCGGTCGACTTCGAAATAGTACAGCGGGCCATCGCCACCACACCGTCACCGACGGTAATGTGGCCAACCGCGCCAGCCTGCCCGGCAAAAACACAGTTTTTACCAATCGTGGTACTGCCGGCAATGCCCGAGTAGGCTGCCATCGCCGTATTTTCACCAATCCGCACGTTGTGGGCAATTTGCACGTGATTGTCGATAATCACCCCGTCTTCAATGACAGTATTGCCGAGGGCACCGCGGTCAATCGTCGTACAGGCGCCAATTTCAACATTGTCGCCAATTTCCACACCGCCTAGCTGGTGGATTTTGATCCACTTGCCGGCGTCGTTGGCAAAGCCAAAACCATCGGCACCAATCACTGTACTGCTGTGTATCACCACATTGCGGCCAATGCTGACACCGTGGTAAATACTGACGTTGCTGAACAGGCGTGTACCGCTGCCAATCGTACTATCATTACCGATCGACACGCCTGGGCCAATACTCGCGCCGGCGTCAATTCTCACACCCTCACCAATGGTGACATGGGGACCAATGCTAACGTCGGCCGCCAGCTGCGCTGAATCGGCAACGACTGCCGTGGGGTGAATTACGCCACTACTCTGTGCACTGCTATCAAACCAAGCACTGATGCGGGCATAGGCGACATAGGGGTTATCAACGATCAGCGCCGCACCCTCAAAAGCCGCGGCAAAGCGTGGCTCAAGCAGTACCGCGCTGGCCTGAGTTGTGCACAAATAACGCTCATAGGCCTTGCTGGCGAGAAAGCTTAATTCGCCTTCACTCGCGTGCTCAAGGGTATTCAAATACTGTATGCGACAAGCGGGATCACCGCGCAACTCAGCGCCGAGGTGATCCGCTATTTCTTGCAGGCTGAAAGTTAAGCTCATCAATGGCTTTTAACGTGTTTTCTTGTTCATACGATCGACCAGCTTACCGGTCAGATCTTTATCGGGTGTGGCAGAAATCACCGCCTCACGCTGTAGCAACAAGGTGATTTTGCCTTCTTCGACCAACTCCTTAATGGCCTCAAGTGCTTTGGGCTGTAGCTCCTGCATAATTTTGTTTTGCAGTTCTTTCACTTCCGCCTGGAGTTTACGAGAGACCAGTTCCATATCGGCACGTAAATACTCCATCTTTTTCTTATAATCGCCAGCCTGCTCCTGGGATAGCGTCATGGCCTTGCCCTCGACTTCCTTTTGCAGCGCTTTCATATCGGCACCAATATTGTCGTACTTGGCTTGCAGGGAGGAGAACTCAATACCACTTTGCATTTCATCTTGACGCTGCTTGGCAATATCGGTACTAAAAATAGCCCTGGCAACATCGATAACCGCAATCTTATCCTCGGCCACCGCATTCAGGCTCAACACACAAGCCAACACTACCAATAAACGTTTTACACTACTCACATTCACTCTCCCATCAAGGTTATGCTACTTTTAAAACTGATTTATTCTGATTGTTTAGGTGTTTAAAACCCCTGGCCCAATGAAAACTGGAAAAACTCCGTTTCATCAAATTCATTGTCATTCATACCCCTGGCAAGAGCGACGGTAATCGGGCCAAAGCCACTCAACCAAGTACCGCCGATACCCATGGAATAGCGCAGTTCACCGAACTCCGGTTTAAAGCAGTTCGCCTGGGTGGGGCTACAGTCGGTATCAAAAACATTACCGGCATCAATAAAGAAGGCCGCCTGCACACTGCGATTATCGGCCATAAAGGGCACGGGAAAGATCACCTCAGCCGAACCTGTAATCTTGACATTACCACCAAAGGCGTCGGAGTCATCAAAGCCTGGAAAGGGGGTATCCTGTGGGCCCAGGGTATTGCGCTTAAAGCCACGCACGGAACCAAAGCCACCGCCGTAATAGTTCTTGAAAAAAGGCAGCCGCTCGGTATCGCCGAGGCCAATGCCATAGCCGAAATCCGACTTTAAATGTAGGGTTAAACTGCTCGTTAGGGGATGGAAATACTGCGCCGAATAACTAAACTTAAGGTATTCCATGTCTCCCAGTGGGGTAGAAAATTCAACCCCGGCGCGCTGGGAGGCGCCACGAGTGGCCAGTACACCCCGGTTCAGGGTTGACTTACTCCAGTTCAAACTGCTGGTGATCATATTGTAGTTATCACCGTTTTCAGCGAGAAACTCCCTGATTTCCTGGGTCGGAAACAAACCGACATCAATTTGTAGTTGCTCGAAGCCAAAACCGATGCTAATCCGAGAGGTTTCTGACAGCGGATAGCCAAAGGTGACGCCGGTATTGAAGCTGTCGGTGGTGTAATCGGCGACATCAAACTCGCCGTAATCCGTCGAGGTGAAGGACACGCGATAGCCCGCGCTGACACCGTCTTTGGTGAAGTAGGGGTTGTTAAATGACAGCGAAGCGCTGTCGCGGTAACTACTGCTGCTCAGCCCTAGGCTAACGGAGTTGCCGGTGCCCAAAAAATTGCTTTCGGAAACATTGCCGCCGAGGATGATACCCGAGCCCTGAGCGATACCCAGGCTGGCGCCAATGCTACCCGACGGTTGCTCTTCGACGGTATAAAAAACATCGAGCTGGTCATTGGTACCGGGGACCTCGCGCGTCTCCATATCCACTTGCTTGAAGTAACTGAGGCGCTCGAGCCGTACTTTGGAGTGTTCGAGTAGGGTATTGGATGCCGAGGCACCCTCCATCTGGCGCATTTCACGGCGCAGTACTTCGTCATCGGTTTTAGTATTGCCGCGAAACTCAATGCGCCGCACATAGGAGCGTTTACCGGGCGTCACATAGTAGGTGATCTTTGCCGTCTTCGCCTCGTCATCGAGTTCGGTATAGCCCTCGACCTCGGCAAAGGTATAGCCATCGGCTCCTAGGCGTCGAATGATTACGTCATTGGTGGAGGTCATCAACACCTGGGAAAACGTCATACCCGGGCGCGTTAAAATCAGCAGGCGCAAAAAATTTTCGGGAAGAATGAGCTCCCCCGCCAACTCAACCTCACCAACGGTATAGACATCACCCTCGTTAATATTAACGGTAACGAAAACGGCATCTCTGTCGGGACTAATCGTAACTTGCGTGGAGTCAATGCTGAATTTCAGGTAGCCCCGATCCAAATACCAGGACTCTAAGCGCTCGAGATCACCAGAGAGCTTTTCACGGGAGTACTTGTCGTCGTTAAAAATCCAGGACAACATCGAGGTAGTTTTCAATTCAAAGAGCTTCAGCACGGCCTCATCGTCAAAGGCACTGTTACCCACCACATTGATGTGTTTGATTGAGGCGACCTGCCCCTCATCAATGGTTAAGTTGACCGCCACCCGGTTGCGCGGCAGGATTTCAATGTCCGAGACCACGGAAGCGCCGTAGCGGCCCTGACTCACATACTGGCGGCGTAGCTCCTGGCTCATGCCCTCCAATACGGTCTGGCGGAAAATCTGACCCTCGGCCAAACCGGCATCGCGCAAGGCACTTAACAGGTCCGGGGTTTCAATTGCCTTGTTGCCATCGATATTGATTTCGGCAACGGCGGGCCTCTCCTCGAGGCTAACCACCAGCACATTGCCATCCCGAGCGATGTGAATATCATTGAAATAGCCGCTCTTAAATAGCGCTCTCACTGCCGAGCGAATACCCACCTCGTCAATCAACTCACCAGCCTGTACCGGTAACGAAGAAAAGACGGTTCCCGCCGAGACCCGTTGCAGGCCCTCGAGGCGAATATCTTCAATTTGAAAAACCTCGGCGGAGGCGAATAGGGGACACAGACAAAGCAACAGCGGCAGAAGGAGTCGTTTCATGGACGCGTAAGGTAACTCTTGTTGTTAGTTTAGTTTATCGACTCAAAGCCGTAGCAGGTCATTGTATAGTGCCAGCACCATCAAACCAATAATAAAGAACAGACCAAATTGCTGGCCAACCTCCTGCACCCGCAGGGACACAGGACTGCCCTTTATTGCCTCGACCACATAGTAAAGTAAATGACCGCCATCCAACACCGGCACAGGTAATAGGTTGAGCACGCCCAGACTAACACTGAGCAATGCCATAAACTGCAGGAAGGACACCAAACCGTAATCGGCCGACTTACTCGCCACTTTGGCAATGGTAATGGGCCCGCTTAAATGCTCAACGGAAAGTGCACCGCTCAACATTTTTCCGATGGAGTTGATGATCATCTGCGTGGTCGACCAGGTCTGCGACAGACCCTTGGCAAAAGCACCACCCGGCCCGTAGCGCGTTTCACGGAAAAAATCTTCCGGCCACTCTGGCGTCACTACGCTGACGCCGACCTGACCAAACGTCTCGCCCGCCTGTTCGACACGGCGCGGTGTTACGCTTAACACCAAGGTTTGCCCCTCGCGCTCGACAAGTGCCGCAATAGCCTGCCCCGGCCGGGTCCGAACATGTTCGACCCAGGCATACCAATCGACCATCGCCACACCATCGGCCGACAGCAATAGGTCACCGCTGAGAAAGCCAGCTTGGTCCGCGGGGCCACCCGGCGTAACAGCATCCACCTGCGGCAGTACCTTCGGCCTGTAGAGCTCAACACCCAAACTACCAATGGGGTCGGGAACTTTAGCATCGACCTGCCAACCCGCAAGAGAGGCCGCACTTTCGTACTGTAAATTGGAATCGGCATAGCCAACGGTGAAGCGGATCTCGCCATCATCACCAATGCGATGCACCAAGCGCTCGCCAAGTGTCTGCCAGGTGGGCGTCGGCTCGCCATCGACAGCGAGAATTTCCTGCCCGGCCTCCAGCCCTGCGCGCTCGGCAACCGAATCGGGAGCGACACCACCCACTACCGGTGCCACACCCTGTACGCCGAGCATATAGACAAGCCAATACAGCAAAATGGCGAGAATAAAGTTGGCCAGCGGACCCGCCACGACCGTCGCCATACGCTGCCACACCGTCTTACGATTGAAAGCAAAGGGAATATCGGCATCGGCAATATTGCCCTCCCTCTCGTCAACCATTTTCACATAGCCACCGAGGGGTAAGGCCGCAATAACAAACTCGGTGCCATGGCGGTCATGCCAGCGCAATAAGGGAGTGCCAAAACCGATGGAGAAACGCAGCACTTTAATGCCACAGCGCCGAGCAACCCAGAAGTGACCAAACTCATGAAAGGTCACCAGCACACCCAGTACGACGAGGGTATAAAAAACCATTTGTAGAAATGCCATAAAAAGCCGCTCTCGTGTTATTCAGCCATGCACCCAGAATTTGGGGCCGCCACTATCTTACACCTGTCTAGCGATCACCTCGCGCGCCATCGCTCGGGCGCGCCGGTCCGCGTCTTGGACTGCCGCCAACTCGCAAGGTTCACCTCGCCGCCAGGCCTGCATAACACTGTCGACAACAGCGGCGATACGGGTAAAACCAATGGTTTTATTTAAAAAAGCCTCAACCGCCACCTCGTTAGCGGCATTCAATGCCGTCGGGGCATCGCCACGACTCTCCGCCGCCGCGCGGGCCAGCCGCAGTGCGGGAAAACGTTGCTCATCCGGCGCCTCAAAATTGAGACTGGCAATGGTAATTAAATCGAGCGAGCTAACACCGGATTCCATTCTCTGTGGCCAGGCCAGTGCATGGGCAATCGGGGTGCGCATATCGGGATTACCCAATTGCGCCAACACCGAGCCGTCTCGATACTCGACCAGAGAGTGGATAATGCTTTCGGGGTGAATCACGATATCGATATCACTGGCCGCCACGGCAAACAGCCAGCTAGCCTCGATCAACTCCAAACCCTTGTTCATCATGGTCGCGGAATCGACAGAGATCTTGCGACCCATGGCCCAATTGGGGTGGGCACAGGCCTGGTCTGGGGTCTTCGTCGCCAAGTCCGCCAGCGGGGTCGTTCGAAAGGGGCCGCCCGAGGCAGAGAGCAATAGACGCCGTACACCGGCCTGTTCGCGGCCGCTGTAATCCGCTGGCAGGCATTGAAAAATGGCGTTGTGCTCACTGTCGATAGGCAACAAAATCGCCTTTGATTTGGCCACCTCATCCATAAACAGCTGCCCCGCCATCACCAAGGCCTCTTTATTCGCCAACAAGATTTTTTTACCGGCCTTTACCGCCGCCAAGGTGGGTAGCAAGCCCGCCGCACCGACGATGGCCGCCATCACCGTATCAACCTCGGCGTGAGCGGCAACCGTAGCCAGGCCCGACTCACCCCACAGCACCTCGACACTACTGCCCACCAACGTACGCAAGTGCTCGGCTGCGGCTTCCGAGCCCAGCACCGCATAACGCGGATGAAATTGCTGACACTGCTGCGCCAGCGCTTCAACGCGCTGATTCGCGGTCAGAGCAAAGACCTGAAACTGCTCCGTATGCCTGGCGACCACATCGAGAGTGCTGACACCAATGGACCCCGTGGAGCCGAGAATTGTAAGGTTTTGTGTAGGCAGCTTCATAACGAGGTTAACTTTCGTCCACGTGAATAATAGGAGGCAGCGACTGGCAGGCGTAGATGCCGTCCCGAGGCAGGGGCAGAACTAGCCCAACGATTAGAGGCAACGGTTTAGTGGTATTACATTAGAGGCGATTGTACAGCAGCGACAAACCGAGACCGAAGACAGGTAAGGCGGCGGTTAGACCGTCGATCCGATCCAGTACACCGCCGTGACCGGGTAAAATGGTGCCGCTATCTTTAACGCCGCGCTGGCGCTTAAGCATGCTTTCAAGCAGGTCGCCCAATACCGAGGCCAGCCCCGTTACCATCGCCAAACCCACCCACAGGAGCAAGCGCGAGGCCTCTATATTCATAACCCAGCCAGTGGCAAGCACCGCCGCAAGGATAGCCAATTGACCGCCGAGCAAACCCTCCCAGGTTTTGCCTGGGCTCACCTTCGAAGCCAACTTGGTACGACCGAAGGCACGACCGACGAAATAGCCGCCGATATCGGCCAGTGCCACCAAAAGGACAACGGATAAGACTAACTGCGGCCCCGCAGTGAGTGAAATCAGACCCGCAAGAGCCAGCCACATCGGCAACAACACCAACAAGCCCATAGATAAACAGAGCCAGCGCCGGCCCCAGAGAATGGCGCTACTGGGATAGCTTTGCACCCAAAGCAGTGCGATGGCCCACCAGGTACAGGCCACGAGCAATAAGAAACGGGGCTTTTCAGCGAAAATAATGTTCTGCTCATAACCGAGATAGCCGGCCAGAGCGGCACCCAGGGCTAAAACAGATAGCGTGTACAAACCCCGTAAGGCCGCGCTTTCTAAGCCAGCAAGATGACTCCACTCCCATGCAGCGTAAGCCAAGACGCCCGCCATCACTCCAATAAAACCCAGTGCCGGCAGAGCAAACAAAGCGGCAAGAAAAGCCAGCGCTAGAACCAAGCCGGTTATTACCCGCTGTTTTAACATTAAGCGCTGACTCGCTCGCAAGTGGGCGCGCGCTCAGTGTCCGTGGCTTCAGCCACCATTTGCTCTTGACTGAGGCCAAAACGGCGCTGTCGTTGGTAGTAGGCTGCAACCGCAGTATCAAAGGCAACGGCGTCGAAATCGGGCCAATAACAGTCGGCAAAATAGAGCTCACTGTAGGCCAACTGCCAAAGTAGGAAATTGCTAATTCTTTGCTCGCCGGCCGTTCGAATACACAGGTCGGGTACCGGCATGTCGCTGAGACAAAGGTTTTGTTCGAATAGGCTTTCATCGATATCAGCCACCGACAAACTACCTTCTACAGCCTGTTGCGCCAGCTTGCGCGTGGTGTTGACGATATCCCAGCGGCCTCCGTAATCGACCGCCAATACCAAGGTCATCTCAGTATTATCGGCAGTTAGCGCCTCGGCATCGGCAATGCGTTTTTGTAGGCGCGAGCTGAATCGACCGCGCTCACCAATCACCTGTAGACGAATGCCTCGCTCGTTAAGCGCCTTCGCTTCTTTTTTAATATAACTGGCGAAAAGAGCCATTAAACCGCTGACCTCTAGGGCCGGCCGCTGCCAATTTTCACTACTGAAGGCAAACAAGGTGACAACTTCAACCCGATAGCGCCGGCAGCTCTCAATGATATCCCGGACCCGCTCGACACCGGCGATATGACCCTCGTGGCCCGGCAAGCCCTGAGCCTTCGCCCAACGGTTGTTGCCGTCCATGATCACCGCCACATGCTTGAGGGGCTGAGTACTTTCACTGGCCAAATTTTCCGCCATACTATTATCCCGGATCTACTTCCCAGCTTGCTTTCTTGAAGAGACCGGCCCGGACATACCTCCCGGGACGGTCAAACCCTGCGTTTCGCCGGCTTGTTAAATTTCCATCAGGTCTTTTTCTTTGACCGCCAGCAGGTCATCCATTTGCTTAATAAAGCTGTCGGTGATCTTTTGTATATCGTCCTGGGCGCGACGCTCCTCATCTTCGGAAATATCCTTTTCCTTTAACAACTCTTTGATATCAGAGAGCACATCTCGGCGTATATTGCGCGCTGATACCCGAGAGTTTTCTACCTCTTTACGGGCCTGGCGAATAAAGCCTTTGCGCGTCTCCTCGGTGAGCGCGGGCATGGGAATGCGTATCACCTCACCGGCACTGGACGGGTTGAGACCAAGACCGGCATTCATAATCGCCCGCTCGACATCTTGGACAATATTCTTTTCCCAGGGCGTAACACTGAGGGTGCGCGCATCGGAAACCGAGATATTCGCCACCTGACTGAGAGGCGTTTCACTACCGTAGTAGGAAACCCTGACACCCTCGAGGATGCTCGGGTGGGCGCGACCGGTGCGGACTTTATTCAACGCGTGACCCAGCGCCTCGACCGTTTTACTCATGCGTTGCTGGGCGTCTTCTTTTAATTCATTAATCATAATCAGTCGTCTCTTAATTGATCATTTTGCGCGTACCAACGGACTCAGGCTTCTTCGATCAACGTTCCCTCGTCACCACCCACTACCACACTCAACAGCGCACCGGGCTTGGACATTCTAAAAACCCGCACCGGCATACGGTGCTCGCGGCACAGGCAAATCGCCGTTAGGTCCATCACTTCCAGTTTTTTATCCAACACTTCATCGTAACTCAAGCTCGAGTACAGCGTTGCATCGGGCACTTTCATGGGGTCGGCAGAATACACGCCGTCCACCTTGGTGGCCTTCAGCACCAACTCGGCATCGATCTCAATACCGCGCAGACAGGCTGCAGAGTCGGTGGTAAATAAGGGGTTGCCGGTACCGGCGCTGAAAATCACTACATCACCCGAGCCCAGATAACGCAGGGCACGACGTCTATCATAGTGTTCAACCACACCGCTCATGGGAATCGCCGACATCACCCGCGCCGAAATATTATTGCGGTCGAGGGCATCGCGCATCGCCAGACCATTCATCACCGTGGCCAACATACCCATATGATCGCCGGTAACCCGCTCCATGCCCGCAGCGCTGAGCGCCGCACCACGGAACAAATTACCGCCGCCAATCACCAAACCTACCTGCACACCAATACCGACTAACTGACCAATTTCCAGGGCCATGCGGTCTAGTACTTTAGGGTCAATACCAAACTTGCCATCACCCATTAGCTCCTCGCCACTGAGTTTGAGAAGAATGCGCTTGTACTTTTTATCGGTACTTGGGTTGCTCATGGGCATATTCCATTAAGGTTAAAAACGCGGCGCTATTTCTTGTAGCAAACCCAAACTCCGCCGACCCGTCAAAAAGCAACCGGCGGAAAACAACTTACTTAGTGCCGCTAATCTGTGCCGCCACTTCAGCGGCAAAGTCCACTTCTTCAACTTCAATGCCATCACCGACTTCATAGCGAGTAAAACCTTTAATACTGGCACCGCCATCGGCCAACATCTTGCCGACTTTAATATCGGGGTCGCGCACAAAGGGCTGCTCAACCAAGCTGCTCTCGGCGAGAAACTTCTTCAAACGGCCGACGACCATTTTTTCAGCAATCTCGGGCGGCTTGCCACTTTCGATAGCCTGGGAAACATAAATTTCTTTTTCCTTGGCGACCACATCGGCGGGCATTTCATCGGGCGTGGCAACTTGGGGGTTAACCGCAGCAACATGCATAGCCACATCTTTAGCCAGCTCGGTGGTACCACCCTCTAGGGCAACCAGCACGCCAATACGGCTATTACTGTGCACATAGGCACCAACGACGGGGGCTTCGGCCAACTGCAGACGACGCACATTGACATTCTCACCACACTTTTGCACCAGCGCCTGACGGGCATCTTCCATTGCAGCGGCAAGAGCCTCTACATTGTTTTGCTTGTCGGCGAATGCCCTGTCGACAACAGCGGCAACAAAGGCTTTAAAGCCTTCGTCTTTAGTCACAAAATCCGTTTCTGAATTGACTTCAACCAGCACTGCGTAGGAAGCATCGTCGGCCACTTTGACAGCGACAACACCATCGGCTGCCGTGCGACCGGCTTTTTTAGCCGCTTTCATACCACTGGATTTACGTAAGTTTTCAATCGCCGTGTCAATATTACCAGCGGCTGCGGCCAGTGCTTTTTTGCACTCCATCATGCCGAGACCGGTGCGCTCACGTAACTCTTTAACCTGGGAAGCAGAAATCGCTGCCATGGGAAATCCTCTCAATAAATTCGCTTTACATTGCTATCAATTCGATAAAAAACAGTTAATAAAAAGGAGGCCACGCCCCCTTTTTATTAACGACTGATCGGCCGCCATGGCGAACCGATCCCTAAGGCTTAAGCCTCAGTACTGGGCGCTACAGCTTCTTCTGCGACTGGCGCAGGTGCAGCAGCCTCTTCGGTGGCTGGCGCAGCCTCTTCTGCCAGGGCTGCATCAGCCTGGGCTTCGGTGACTTCGACAAACTCATCGTGCTCAGAGGAAACAGCACCACCGGCTTTACCTTCCAGTACTGCGTCGGCCATCGCCATAACATAGAGCTTCACCGCGCGGATGGCATCGTCATTGGCGGGAATAACCACATCGACACCGTCGGGGTTACTGTTGGTATCGACGATACCGATAACGGGGATGCCCAGCTTATTGGCTTCCTGTACAGCGATGCGCTCGTGATCGACGTCAATCACGAACAAGGCATCGGGCAGGCCGCCCATATCTTTAATACCACCAATCGAGCGCTCCAGTTTCTCCATCAAACGCAGGCGCATCAAGCCTTCTTTCTTGGTCAGCTTTTCAAAGGTGCCGTCCGTGCTCTGTGCTTCAAGATCGCGGTAGCGTTTAATAGAAGCGCGAATGGTTTTGTAGTTGGTCAGCATGCCGCCCAACCAGCGATGGCAGACATAGGGCATGCCGGCGCGTTCCGCTTCTTCTTTAATAGCCTTTTGCGCCGCACGCTTAGTGCCGACGAATAAGACCTTATTGCCACTGGCGCTGAGCTGACGTACCTGTTCGAGGGCATCGTTAAATGCCGGCACTGTGTGCTCAAGGTTGATGACGTGAATTTTATTTCGTGCACCGAAAATGTATTGACTCATTTTCGGGTTCCAGTAACGAGTTTGGTGGCCAAAATGGACCCCCGCCTGGAGCATGTCGCGCATACTTACTACTGTCATAATTTAAGTTCCCTGTTGGGTTAAGCCTCCACCCCCCCATTGTCTAACCCGCGTTGCGAAGCAAGCAGGCACCCAAGCCAATGTGTCGGTAAGTGTGAGTCGTTAGAGTAAACCCCGACGGCCGTTCCATCGGGGCGCGCTTTATACCACAATTGGCCGCGCATTAGAAGAACTCGAGGTGATTGGCGATCCAAATACAGGCAGACCGACGTGGACGCCAAGAATTAATGCGCGACGACCCTGGAATCAGCGCTGAAGAGCGCTTAAAATTGGTTACAATGAAGCCCCTCCACAGCCCACGACTTTGCTCATGTCCGTTAGCATTAAAACACCCGAAGAAATCGAAAAAATGCGCATTGCCGGCAAGCTCGCCGCCGATGTCCTCGAAATGATAGCCCCCCATGTGCAAGTCGGCATTAGCACCGAGGAGCTCGACCAAATCTGTCATGATTTTATGGTCGACGTACAACAGGCCATTCCCGCCTGTCTCAATTACCGCGGCTTTCCCAAGTCGATCTGCACCTCCGTCAATCACGTGATTTGCCACGGTATTCCGGCCGCCAAAAAAATCCTCAAGAGTGGCGACATCATCAACCTCGATATCACGGTGATCAAAGACGGCTACTTTGGCGACACCAGCAAGATGTTTTGCCTTGGCAAAACCGCCGGTCATGCCGAGCGACTGATTAAAGTGGCTCAGGAATGCCTCTACTTAGGCATTGAACAGGTCAAACCCGGCAACCGCCTCGGTGATATCGGCCACGTTGTGCAAAAACACGCCGAGTCTAACTACTACTCGGTGGTGCGTGAATATTGCGGCCATGGCATCGGCAACGAATTTCACCAGGACCCGCAAGTCTTACACTACGGCAAACCCGGCACCGGCCTCGTGCTTGAAGAGGGCATGACCTTTACTATCGAGCCGATGGTCAATGCCGGAAAACAACACACCAAACTGAAGGCCGACGGCTGGACGGTGGAGACCCGCGATGGCCGCCTCTCCGCACAATGGGAGCACACCCTGCTGGTCACTGCCAGCGGCGTTGAGGTGCTGACCGCCCGTCCCGACGAAGCCTTTTAATTTATCGAGGCTAGCGCTCACACTCCGCACCCAGCCCATTGACACGCAAGCACAGGCCACCATGAAGCCCACCACTGAAATCCTCCCCACGCCCCTTTTTTTTGATGAGAAACGCTTCCTCATCAACCTTGCTAAGGGGGGTGCTCAGAGCGTGTTTCGCGACGCCATTCGCGGCGCCGATATTTTTCTCAACAATCGTTTTGAACAGGGCGAGGACACTGAAACCCTGGTGCAAGAACGCGCCGCCTTTATCGATAGCATACTGCGCCACGCCTGGCAGCGTTTTAACTGGGACGACAACATCAGTCTGCTCGCCGTCGGTGGCTACGGTCGCGGCGAACTCCACCCCCACTCCGACATTGATCTCCTACTGTTAACCCGTGACAAGAATCACAAACCCTACAAAGCCAGTATCGAGAGCTTCCTTACCTTCCTGTGGGATATCCAGCTCAACATTGGCCACAGCGTGCGCTCCCTATCCCATTGTGTTGACGAGGCGAAGACCGATATCACCGTCGCCACCAATATCATGGAGGCCCGCACCCTCGCGGGCAATGCCGGCCTGCGCCAAAAAATGGAGGAGCAAACGGGTCCTGCCAATATCTGGCCCGCCGGGGCGTTTTTTCGCGCCAAATACGACGAACAAAACCAGCGCCACGAAAAACACGGCAATACCGAATACAACCTCGAACCGAATATCAAAGAGGCTCCCGGTGGCCTGCGCGACATCCAAACCATTGGCTGGGTCGCCAAGCGACACTTTCACAAGCGCTCCCTCGCCGAGCTGGCCAACAGTCATTTTCTCGCCGGTGAGGAATACGAGCTACTGCGCAAGGGTCAGGCCTTTTTGTGGCGCGTGCGCTACGGCCTGCACCTGATCGCCGGGCGCGCCGAAGAGCGTCTGCTGTTCGACTCCCAGCGCAAACTGGCGCAAATGTTTGGCTACCAAGACACTAAGGAAAGACTGGCCGTCGAACAATTCATGCAGCGCTACTACCGTGTGGTGCTGATGATGCGCGAACAAAATGACATGCTGCTGCAGTACATGGATGAAGTCATTAATCAGAGCGACAAGAAAAGCACCCTGCGCACCATCAATGCGCGCTTTCAGGTGCGCGATAATTTTATCGAGAGCATCGACAGTAAACTCTTTAGCGACACCCCCTCGGCCCTGCTCGAAATTTTCGTGTTACTCGGCGAGGACTCCTCGATTCAGGGTGTGCGCTCGACCACGATCCAACAAATTCGCCAGTATCGCTACCAAATTGACGAGGCCTTTCGCAGCAACCCCTACAACCAAGAGCTGTTTATGCGCTTGTTCCGCTGTAGCGGGCGCCTTACCACCCAGCTACAGCGCATGACTCGCTACGGTATTCTCGGTAAATACCTGCCCGAATTCGATCGCATTACCGGCCTAATGCAACACGACCTGTTCCATATTTACCCGGTCGACGCCCACACCATTCAGCTGATTCGCAATATCCGCCGGCTCGGCAATGCCGCCGAAGAAGCGAAGTTTCCCGTCGCCTCCCATGTGCTTAAAAACCTGCCCAAGCCCGAATTGCTATTAATTGCCGGGCTGTTTCACGATATCGCCAAGGGTCGCGGTGGTGACCACTCAAAACTGGGTGCAGTTGACGTCAGCAAGTTCGCCCGCCAACATGGCTTTACCCAGCAAGAGACTCGCCTGGTTAGCTGGCTGGTCGAGAGTCATTTATTAATGTCGAGTATTTCCCAGCGCGAAGACATCTCCGACCCCGACGTGATCCATAAATTTGCGCTGTTGGTCGGCGACCAAATACACCTCGACCACCTGTTTACACTGACCATTGCCGATATGAATGCCACCAACCCAACCCTGTGGAATAACTGGAAGGGTTCGTTGATGCGCCAGCTCTACTTCCAAACCCGCGATGCGCTCCGGCGCGGCCTGGAAAACCCCGTCAACAAACAGCACTGGATAGCGGACACCCGCAACCAAACCCTGGCACTGCTCGAAAAAGAAGGCATTAGCCGCGAGCAGAGCAACGCCCTCTGGCACGATATGGATGAAATCTTGTTTCTGCGTGAAAGTGCCAGCGTCATTACGCGGGGCATTAAGGCGGTGCTCTCTGCCGACGATCCGGCTCAACCGGTAATTTTAATCGAAGATGCCGGCATGGAAGATGACAGCGTGACGCGTATTTTCATCCACACCAAGGGGCTGGCCAACGTCTTCCCCATTACCGCCGCTACCCTCGACACCCTGCGGCTGGATATTCACGATGCCCGGCTCTACACCGGCAATAAAAACCACACCTATGATATTTTTTATGTCCTCGATGAGCAGGGCCAGCCCTTTGCCACCCGCAGCGACAAGGTCAAACGGGTGGCAAATAAGTTGCGCGCGGCATTGCTCGCCAACGACAAGAGCAAGATAGAGGTCAAACGCCGCACCCCGCGCCAACTCAAACAACTGACCATTGGCACCTCAGCCCATATTGACCACAGCCACGACAGCCCCACCACCTACCTCGAGGTTGTCACCCCCGACCGTCCCGGCCTCTTGGCGCAACTCGGACAAATATTTATGCGCTTCAACCTCCACCTGCACAGCGCTAAAATTGCCACCCTGGGCGAGCGCGTCGAGGATGTTTTTTACCTCACCGACGCGCAGAACCAACCCCTTAACGACATGGATCTGTGTCACGACATCGAACAAACCATTTGTCGGGAATTGAACACCCGCAATCTCGAAAAGAAAAGCCCGGGCTGCGCGGTGGAATTACTACAAAAACGCGAATAAAAAAGCCCCACTATCACCAACCTATCAGCGCCCCGCCCAAGAACAAGGGGTAAGGGGCAGACAGTAATGAGAGCGCCATGAACCCCAAGTTACAAAGCCTGCACCCCTACCCCTTTGAAAAACTCAAAACCCTCCTCGCTGGCATAGAGGCGCCTAGCGCCATAACGGCAATTAGCCTCTCCGTTGGCGAGCCCAAGCATGCCGCTCCACAAGTGGTTGTCGATAGCCTGCTTGCCCGCCTCGACGGCGTGGCACACAGTAGCGGCCTCGGTATCTACCCCGGCACCAAGGGCATTGTCGCGCTGCGTCAGTCCATCGCCGAGTGGCTGGCGCGGCGCTTTAAAATGCCAGTGCAGCCCGACCCCGAGCGACACATATTGCCCGTCAACGGTACTCGAGAGGCCCTGTTTGCCTTTGCCCAAACCGTCATTGATCCCGCCAATAAACCCACGGTGGTCATGCCCAACCCCTTCTACCAAATTTATGAGGGTGCGGCCCTGCTCGCCGGCGCCGAACCGGTATTTATCAATTGCAGCGCGGACAATGGCTTTGCGCCGGATTTCGCCAGCCTGAGCGACGCCGACTGGCAGCGCTGCCAGCTGGTTTATATTTGCACTCCGAACAACCCCACCGGCTCGGTACTGGGGCTCGACAGCCTTAAGGAATTGATAGCACTAGCCGATCGCCACGACTTTGTGATTGCCAGCGACGAATGTTACTCCGAAATTTACGCCGACGAAGACCAGCCGCCACCCGGTTTATTGCAGGCCTGCGCCGAATTGGGCCGAGATGACTTCAAGCGCTGCATGGTTTTTCACAGTCTCTCAAAACGCTCCAACCTACCCGGCCTACGCTCCGGCTTTGTTGCCGGTGACGCCGCCATCATTCAACAGTTTTTGCTGTATCGCACCTACCACGGCTCCGCCATGCCGATTCAACACCAGTGGGCCAGCGCGACGGCGTGGCGTGATGAAGAACACGTGCTCGACAATCGCCGCCAATACCGCGAAAAATTTAGCGCCGTCACCGACATCCTCAAACCGGTAATGACTTTTAGTCAGCCCGACGCCGGTTTCTACCTGTGGCCGCAAACACCCATTGGCGACGATGTTTTTACCCGCCAACTCCTGGCCACACAAAATGTCGCGGTGGTACCGGGGCGCTACCTGGCTCGCGATACGGCAACGGGTAACCCCGGTGAGCAGCGCATTCGCATGGCACTCGTGGCACCGCTGGCCCAATGTAAAGACGCGGCGCAGCGCATTAAACACTGCATCGAGAGCCTGTAAATGCTCAAGCAACAGCGGGTCGCTTATATTCTCGAGACCCTGGCCCGGCACTATCCAACGCAGCCCATCCCCCTCGACCACAGCAACAATTACACCCTGCTGGTTGCTGTACTGCTGTCGGCACAGTGCACCGATGCCAGGGTCAATACGGTGACGCCAGCGCTGTTTGCGCTGGCCGATAATGCCGCCGATATGTGCCGCGTGCCGGTTGAGGCCATTCTCGGTATTATTCGCCCCTGCGGCCTGTCACCGCGCAAATCAAAAGCCATTGCCGGGCTCTCACAAATACTGGTCAATGACTACGATGGCGAAGTACCCGAAGACATGGAAGCCCTGGAAACCCTGCCCGGTGTTGGCCACAAAACCGCCGGTGTGGTGATGTCCCAGGCCTTTGGCCACCCCGCCTTCCCCGTCGACACCCACATTCACCGGCTCGCGCAGCGCTGGGGGCTGAGCAACGGCAAAAATGTCGTACAAACTGAAAAAGACCTGAAACGACTTTTTCCCAAAGAAAAATGGAATGCCCTACACCTGCAAATCATTTACTACGGTCGTGAATTTTGCTCGGCCCGTGGCTGCGATGGTCGAGTCTGTGACATTTGCACCACCTGCTACCCAAAGCGAACCAAAGCCTTCGTTACAAAAAAAGCCTAATAGCTTTTTAGTGCGCTAGGGCGCAGATAAACAGAATGTGCTCGAGAGTCGCTTTTGCTATCCTAGCCAGCGTTTTTCACCACGCCATTGTTTTCAAGAAAATCGGGGATAAAACTTGTGACCGTACTTTTCGGCATTAAAAATTGCGATACCGTCAGAAAGGCGCGCCGCTGGCTGGAGCAACACGATATTGCCTTCACCTTTCACGATGTGCGCAGCGATGGACTGACCCAAGCACAGGTCGCCAAGTGGATAGACGCCCTCGGTTGGGAAGTCGTACTCAACAAGCGCAGTACCAGCTGGAAAACCATCGACGCGCCACGGCGAGAAAACCTCGACGCAGACAGCGTTAACGCCCTACTTGTCGAGTTACCAACATTGATTAAACGCCCCGTGCTCGAATACGACGGCGCGGTGTATGTTGGTTTTAAGGCCGACACCTACAACTCAATTTTTGCAGTAAGTAACTAAATCAGACAATCAGATCAAGAACGAGGCAGAACACATGACAAAGCTCTACAGCATCGGCATCGGTGTCGGCACGCAAAATCAAAACAATGAATGGCTCGAAGTCTTCTACTCAGCGCCCCTGTTAAACCCCGACGACGCGATCGCCGCTGCGCTGAGCGAAGCACTGGGCTACAGCGAAGGCAATGCCGTGATTGCACTCGATGACAGCAAGCTGCAACGTCTTGCCGATGCACTGGATAAACAGCAGCAAAGCGCCCAGGCAGATGCGGCACGCGCCCTGCTCAACAGCTCTCGCCCCTGTGTGGCGACTATTCTCGCCAGCGATGACGAGCCCGGCTCGGTGCCCGAAGCCTATTTAAAACTCCAGTTGATTTCCCACCGGCTAGTTCGGCCCCACGGTATTAACCTGAGCGGTATTTTCGGTTCCCTGCCCAATGTCGCGTGGACCAACGAAGGCGCAATTGATCTCGCCGAATTACCGGCACGACAGGTACAAGCACGTATCAAAGGTCAAAACCTTAGCATCGACAGCGTCGATAAATTCCCCAAAATGACGGATTACGTGGTTCCCGCTGGTGTCCGCATTGCCGACGCTCGCCGCGTACGACTCGGTGCCTATATTGGTGAAGGCACCACCATCATGCACGAGGGCTTCGTCAACTTTAACGCCGGCGCCGAAGGCCCGAATATGATCGAGGGCCGTATCTCTGCCGGTGTGTTTGTCGGCGCCGGTTCCGACCTCGGTGGCAGCAGCTCAACCATGGGCACCCTGTCGGGCGGTGGCAATATTATTATTTCCGTCGGTAAAGAATGCCTGCTCGGCGCCAATGCCGGCATCGGCATCCCTCTGGGCGATCGCTGCATTGTCGAAGCCGGGCTGTATATTACCGCTGGCACTAAAGTGGTGATGCTCGACGACAGCCGGCAAGTCGTTGGCGAAACGAAAGCGCGAGAGTTGGCCGGAAAACCTGATTTATTATTCCGTCGCAACTCCACCAGCGGTGCTGTTGAGTGCTTAACCAACCAGACTGCCGTTGAGCTTAACGAGGCATTGCACGCCCATAATTAAGCGTATTTCGTAAAAGTAATGCAACCGACCTGCACTGCGGGTCGGCGTTTTAAATAGAGATGACACTTTCAACGTATTACCGCAAAACAACGAAACCAACAATATGACGCAAAACAGCGAGACACCATCGGCCACTTTGGCATTGGCCTGTGAGCTTATCGGCAGACCCTCGGTCTCGCCCCTTGATGGCGGTTGCCAAGAGGTAATGATAGAGCGTCTACAGGCTATCGGCTTTAACATCCAGCGCCTGCCCTTTGGCGATGTCGAGAACTTTTGGGCGGTAAAGGGAGAGTCCGGCCCCATTCTTTGCTTTGCGGGCCACACCGACGTGGTGCCAACGGGAAAACTTGAAGACTGGCAGCAGCCACCTTTTGAGCCCTTAATTCGCGATGGCATTCTGCACGGGCGTGGTGCCGCCGATATGAAGGGCGCGCTGGCGGCGATGGTTACCGCCTGTGAGCGTTTTGTTGAAGCACACCCCGACCACAGTGGGCGCATTGCCTTTCTGATCACCAGTGACGAAGAGGGACCGGCCATTAATGGCACGGTTAAAGTGGTCGACTGGCTACAACAAAAAAATATTATCCCCGACTGGTGTGTTATCGGCGAGCCCTCCAGTAATCAACTGCTCGGCGACATGGTGAAGAATGGCCGCCGTGGCTCCCTTAATGCGACACTCACCATTAAGGGCACCCAAGGCCATATCGCCTACCCCCACATGGCCGACAACCCCATTCACCGCGCTGCGCCTGCACTGGCCGAATTAATGGCCGAACACTGGGACGCCGGCAATGACTTCTTCCCGGCGACCAGCTTTCAGGTATCGAATATTAATGGTGGTACCGGCGCCACCAATGTCATCCCCGGCGATGTCACGGTTGTTTTTAATTTTCGCTTTTCAACCGAAGTTACCGCGCCACAGCTACAGCAAAGGGTCGAAGCGATTCTCAAACGACACGAACTGCGTTATGACATTGAGTGGAACTTGAGCGGCGAGCCCTTTATTACCGAACCTGGTAATCTCGTCACCGCCGTCGTTGATAGCATTAAAACCGAAACCGGCCTCGACACCGAGCTATCAACCAGTGGTGGCACCTCCGATGGCCGCTTTATCGCAAAGTTGGGCACGCAGGTGATTGAGCTCGGCACACTGAACGACACCATTCATAAGGTCGACGAGCAAATCATCGCCAGCGACTTGGATAAACTCAGCAGAATCTATCAGGGCATACTGAAGAGTTCACTTTGTTAGCCTGTCCGCTTTCACCACAAAAATAATTATTAGCAGGAACAAGCTTGCAGGTCTTTTTATTATTTAGCGCCACCGTATTGATATGGGGCTCCACCTGGATCGCGGTCAAGCTCCACCTTGGCGTCGTCGATCCCAGTGTCTCGGCCTTTTATCGCAACGCCATTGCCGCACTGGTGATGTTTCTCTGGTGTCGCGGTAAAGGTTTATCCCTACGTTTCCCCCTAAGGGACCACTGCAGTTTTTTATTACTCGGATTTTTCCTATTTTCCGGTAACTACTATCTGGTTTACCAGGCCACAGGCATGCTCACCAGCGGTCTAGTGGCGGTGGTTTTTTCGACCATTGTCTTTATTAATATTTTCACCGCGCGCATTATTCTCGGCAATAAAACGTCTTTGCCCGCCCTGCTTGGTGCACTGATCGGCGTTGCTGGCATCGCCCTAGTTTTCTCGGCGGAACTCACCGGCATTTCATTGGCTAACAACAGCGTTCGCGGTTTATCGCTGGCCTTGCTCGCCACCTTTTTAGCCTCTATGGGTAGTATTACCGCCACGTGGATGAGCACTCGACGTCAACTACCGGTCGTGCAATATAACGCCTGGGGGATGTTCTATGGCTGCGCGCTGTTGTTTCTCGTCGCCCTATTTAGCGGCAAGACCTTTCACTATGAATACACCCTACAATATTCTGCCGCACTGATTTATCTGGCCGTATTCGGCACCGCACTGGGTTTTGGCTTTTACCTGCGCTTACTCGAATTGATCGGCCCGGATAAGGGTGGCTATACCTTCTTGATTTTCCCCATCGTTGCCCTGCTAATCTCCACCGTCTTTGAAGACTATCAATGGACACTCCACGCCTTTATTGGCCTGGGCTTGATTGCAGCGGGAAGTATGTTAGCGCTACGCAGTAAGACACCGGCGCAAACTAGCCGCTCGTCCGAAGACTAACGAGAAGAAGCCAGCAGATGTTTACGCGGGCATCTTCTTTAAGGCATTTTCTTTAGGGGGTAGACATCAAAGCGTGTCGACTTACCCTCAAAGCACAAGCCCGGTTTCATATCCGCCAGAGGCGGCGCATGGCGTGGCCGTTTAACCACCACCCGATAGCGGGCTGTTGCCAATGCCAATGGTAAAAGGGCCGCAGCATCATCGTCACTACCCACCAAGTGATGAAAAAAAGCCATCGCCTTTTTGACCTTCGCCGTTTTGCCGCGTTCGGGGAACATCGGATCGAGATAAATCACATCCGGTGGCGCTTGCTCGGCCAGTGCCGCAGCACAATCGAGGCTGTCGCCCTGGTGGAGACATAAGCGCTGTGCAATGGCTAATTCCTGCTCATCACCAGCCCCACACAAGCGCCGCAAACCATCGGCCAGCAATGCGGCGACAACGGGCTGGCGCTCAAACATCGTCACCTGCGCCCCCGCCGTGGCCAAGACATAGCTATCGCGACCCAGGCCAGCCGTTAAATCCATGATTGAGGGTTTATGCTTATTGAGGCCGGTAGCCTTGAGAATCATCTGGTTTTTACCACCGCCATAGAGGCGGCGATGACGCAGTTCACCGGCGACAAAATCACAGCGAATATCGGCGCTTGGCTTCTCTTTACGCGTGTTTTTATGTCTAGCCCTGCCATGATCCTGGGCCACCGACAGCTCGCGCAGGGCGAGCCCCGCGCTACCCAGCCACAGCTCAAAATCAATGGCGGCCAAGGCGGCCCGATCATGACTAACGGACTCACTGCTAACAGGCTCGCTACTTAACAACGGGATTTGCAAAGATTCTGCCAATAGTTGGGCAGCACCAAAATAGCCTGTCTCGCATCTCAATACGACTCGCAAGGTCATCGCTCCTCTAATGTGTCGTATTGAGTTCTTCGGCTAGCGACTAAAACGACACCAGCTCAAGTTCGACCCGGCGATTACTCTGGCGACCCGCAGCACTGTCATTACTGGCAATGGGGTAGCGCTTGCCATAACCCGCTGTCGAGACGCGGGCCGACATCACGCTCTGAGAAATCAAGAACCTACCAACACTCGCCGCTCTGCGCTCAGAGAGCGTCTGATTATGGCTATCACCACCCGTTGCGTCGGTATGTCCACCGATGCGAATATTGGTTTTGGTAAACTCTTTTAAGATCAGTGCCACGGACTCGAGTGTCGCATAAAATTCCGAGCGCACTGCATAGCTGTCGACAGCAAAAGTAAGATCCCCAGGCATAATTAAGCGTATATTGTCACCCTCGCGAACGACGCTGACACCAGTGCCTTCGAGTTTGGCACGCAGCGCCGCCTCTTGCTTATCCGCATTAAAACCCACGCCGCCTCCGATGGCAGCGCCACCGACGGCACCAATCAGCGCACCTTTGCCACGATCGGATTTACTCGATACGGCCATGCCGACCAGTGCCCCGGCAATAGCACCGATACCAGCCCCCTTAGCGGTGTTACTGGTTTTTTCTTGCCCCGTATAGGGGTCAGTCGACATACAACCAGTCAGTACTACGACACAACATAGGGCCAGTACTTGTTTCATATTGAACTCCTCAATGACATTAAAACCAAACAATTATTGCTGTGCGAAATAGCAATACTCTAAACCTTCTTATTCCAGGGTGAATGATAAAGATTTCCCCTGTAGCGATCAATTTATGTCACTAAAAATAATTTATTCCAGCATTGGCGCCACCGCCACGGTTTTTTCCGATGTTTCTCTTGCCCTCAAGCTCAATGATATATCACCTCTATACAACGACTATACCGGGCTTTCGGTTGACATCGCCCGAGCATCAGGCCAGCCTTGCGCATCAGAAAAATAACGCCCATGAAAGGACAGTAATGAAGCCAAACAGCGACCAGCCGACTCACTCTGTAAAACCCGGAGACGATAACAACGTTTACCACCACGATGCGGCGGAAAATCTCCCCCCCCACTCCCACCACGATGGCGAAACCCTAAAAGAAATCGATGTCGAGGCTTACTGGCGAGCCAATGTCAGAGTGCTGATCGTACTACTCAGCGCCTGGGCCTTTGTCTCACTGGGTTGTGGTGTCCTGTTTAGCGACTGGCTCGACCAATTTAGCATTGGCGGCTTTCCCCTCGGCTTTTGGTTCACCCAGCAGGGCTCCATGCTCTGCTTTGTCGCGATTATTTTTATCTATCATGTTTGGATGAAAAAAATCGAGCGCGTCCACGGCGTCGATGACGATGACAAAAGTGGCGATACAGGTGCCCCATCATGAGCGCGCAAACACTGAGTTTTATTTTTGTCGGTCTCTCCTTTGCCCTCTATATTGGCATTGCCATTTGGTCGAGGGTTGGCTCCACGAAAGAATTTTATGTCGCCGGTGGTGGCATTCACCCCGTGATAAACGGCATGGCCACTGCAGCCGACTGGATGAGTGCTGCGTCCTTTCTCTCTGTTGCCGGCATCCTCGCCTTTACCGGCCGTGATGGCGCTGTGTATTTAGTCGGCTGGACCGGGGGCTATGTGCTTTTAGCCCTATTATTAGCGCCCTATTTACGCAAATTTGGCCGTTTCACCGTGCCCGAATTTATTGGTGATCGCTACTACTCCAAGCTCGCTCGCGTGGTCGCCGTGGTTTGTTTAATCTTTATTTCCTTCACTTATATTGCCGGACAAATGCGCGGTGTCGGCATTGTCTTTTCACGCTTTCTAGAAGTGGAAATTGAAACCGGTGTAGTGATCGGTATGGCCATTGTTTTTTGTTACGCCGTGCTCGGTGGCATGAAAGGCATTACCTATACCCAGGTCGCCCAATACTGTGTATTGATTTTTGCCTTTATGGTGCCAGCCATTTTTATGTCGATTATGTGGACCGACAATCCGATCCCACAATTCGGCCTGGGGGACAAGCTGAATGACGGGTCGGGCCTCACGGTGCTGCAAAAACTCGACCAGGTGACCACTGAGCTGGGCTTTAATACCTACACCGTGGGCACCCGCAGCACCATTGACTCACTGGCCATTGCCGCCGCATTAATGATTGGCACCGCCGGCCTGCCCCACGTTATCGTGCGCTTTTTCACCGTACCCAAAGTATCCGATGCGCGCAAATCGGCGGGTTATGCCCTAGTCTTTATCTGCATTATGTACACCACCATTCCCGCCGTCGCCGCTTTTTCACGCTTAAATCTCACCGAGAGCGTTAACGAAGTGGCCTACAGTGAAGCCCCCGCGTGGATCGAAAAGTGGGAAAACACCGGCCTTATCGCCTGGAAGGATAAAAATGGCGACGGCATTATGCAGTACCGCCCCGGCCACGCCTTTAGCCCTACCAAGCCGGTATTTACCGAGGTACGGGGTACTTATGGTGAACGCGTCGTTAGCAACGAACTCACCAGCAATGCCAATGAGATGTATGTCGACCGCGACATTATGGTGATGGCCAACCCGGAGATTGCCCAGCTACCGAACTGGGTGATCGCCCTAGTGGCCGCCGGTGCCGTGGCCGCCGCCCTGTCGACGGCAGCGGGCTTACTACTGGTGATCTCCAGTTCCGTGGCTCACGATCTGATGAAGCGCACCTTTATGCCCGACATCAGCGATAAGCGGGAATTACTCTACGCCCGCCTCGCGGCTGTAGTGGCTATTCTTATCGCCGGTTGGTTTGGTATTAACCCACCGGCCTTTGTCGCCCAGGTGGTCGCCTTTGCCTTTGGCATGGCCGCCGCCTCACTGTTTCCCCCCATTGTCATGGGTATATTCTCCAAGCGCATCAATCGCTCAGGCGCTGTGGCAGGCATGTTAGTGGGTCTCAGTAGTACCCTGGCCTATATTGTTTATTTCAATTTTGTCGCACCCGAGATGAATAATCCCGAGCACTGGTTTTTGGGTATTTCACCGACCGGTATTGGCACCCTTGGCGCGGCACTCAATGTCGCCGTGGCCACCCTTATCAGCCGCTTTACCGCACCACCACCCGTCGAGGTGCAGGCGATGATCGATGATATTCGTATCCCCGCTGGGGCCGGAGTCGCCCACGAGCACTAACAACAGTCTGTCAATATAGGGGTTTATTGCAATGAAGGAGCTGCTGCTCGGCAACGAGGCGCAAATTCGCCTGGGCTTTTTCATCGCTATTTTCGCCCTAATGGCCAGCTGGGAGCTCATCGCCCCCCGGCGCAGCGGCCAGGTAAAACGCCGCTGGCGCTGGCCCGGCAATATTGGCATTGTGATCGTCAATACCCTGGTGGTGCGCCTAGTGATGCCCACCACCGCTGTCGGCTTGGCACTCGCGGGCGAGGCTGCAGGCTGGGGGCTGCTACAACAGGTGGAGCTAGCCCTGTGGAGTGCCTGTTTGCTCGCCATTATCTGTCTTGACCTGGCAATTTATTGTCAGCACATCCTATTTCATGCGGTGCCCGCACTGTGGCGCTTGCACCGCATGCACCACGCCGATCTCGGTTTCGATGTCACCACCGGTGCCCGCTTCCACCCCCTGGAAATCATCCTATCGATGGCCATTAAGCTCGTGGTCATCGCCGCATTGGGCCCCCCCGCTGTCGCGGTATTAATTTTCGAGGTGCTACTCAACGTGCTCGCCATGTTTAATCACGCCAATGCTCGCTTACCCTTAGGTCTGGATAGGGTGTTGCGACGTGTCATCGTCACACCGGATATGCATCGCGTTCACCACTCGGTCATCCCCCGGGAGGCCAACAGTAATTTTGGCTTTAATCTGTCACTCTGGGACAGGGCCTTTGGCACCTATTGCGCCCAACCCGCAGCGGGTCATCAAGAGATGGGCATTGGCATTGATCAATTCCGCAGCGAAGATGAACTTAGACTCGGGCGCATGTTGGCTCAGCCCTTTAAGGGTCAGAGCAATAGCACTTATCCGATTAATCGCAAGCAATAAGCGATACAACAAGCTAGCTGTCCAAAACTAGTCGTACCATCCTTGATAGATCCGCCGCTCTAAAAGGCTTTTGTAATAGCACGACACCCTCGTCCAGCCGCCCGTGATGGAGCAAGGCATTCTCGGTATAACCCGACATATACATCACCTTCAATCCCGGATTTAGCGCCTGTAAGTCATTCGCCAAATCTCGGCCATTGCGCCCTCCGGGTAAGATCATGTCTGTCAGCAACAAATCAAAACCCCCATGCTGGTGATATAGAGCCATACCCTTTTCAACATCTTCGGCAGACTCCACCTGGTACCCCAACACCTCCAGCATATTACAAGCCAGGATTCTCAGTGCGGGGTCATCCTCAACCAGCAGTATTTTTTCACTGCCCTTGGGGTCAAGCTCAGGACCTTGTGAAACTTTTTCGGCAACCTCATCCGCATGGGCAGGCAAGAAAATATGAACCGTCGTGCCCTCACCCAACTCACTGTAAATACTCAAATGGCCATTTGATTGTTTGGCAAAACCGTAGGCCATACTCAAGCCTAGGCCCGTGCCCTTACCCACATCTTTGGTGGTAAAAAAAGGATCGGTGACACGATGAAGGACATCTGGCTCGATACCCGTACCCGAATCACTGACGGAGACCACCACATACTCCCCCTCTGCCAGCTCACCGGCGCAAACCATTTTATTCTGCGCATCGCACATCATCTCATTGGCCTCAATGGTTAAACGACCACCTTTAGGCATGGCGTCTCGAGCGTTGTTCGATAAATTGATAATGACATTCTCTAACTCGGCGGGGTCGACCTCGCAGTTGGAAATGTTCTGGCCAATGACCAAGCAGAGATCAACATCTTCACCGATAAGCCGCTGTAACAAGGCACAGGCACTTTCCAGAGTATCGTGAATATCAACTACTTTTGGTGCCAGAGGCGTCTGACGCGAGAAGGCGAGCAGGCGGTGGGTAAGATCAGAGCCGCGCTCTGCAGCATCGAGAATCGCCTGCAAATACTTAGCGCCGGTGCCATCAAAGCCTTTATTGGCCAGTGCTAGCTCAGCATTGCCAAGAATAACCCCCAATAAGTTATTAAAATCGTGGGCAACCCCCCCCGTTAATTGACCAATGGCATCCATTTTCTGCGCCTGACGCAGTCGGCTCTCTGACTCTAAACGTTCACTAATATCCCAGCCCAACATCACAACTCGCGGGCCGGCACTCGATTGCACCAGAGCCGCACTGACCTCCACCGGTATATAGGGGCCCCCAGGCGGACCGAAATCAAGACGAGTACCGTGTACGGTCCCGCCTTTTTCGAGCAGGCTCTTATACGCTTCCATGCCCATGGTCCCTCTAATCCATTGCCGAGTGATCTGCCCCTTTACCTGGGATAGATCCGCACGACCGGTTAGACGTACATATTCGGGGTTGGCGTCAATGACGACTCTGTCAGTATTCAGTACCGCATACCCAGCCTTAGTACTATCAACCACAGCGCGATAAAAGGCTTCTTGCTCACTGAGTTTCTGTTCAGTGGCGAGCCGTTCGGTAAGGTCAATGTGCATTTGCACAATGCTCTCCACTTCACCCTTATCGTCCAGCAGGGGGAAAAACATCGGTAAAACAGTATTGTCCCGACCACTACTAAAACTGTTTTCACTGCCCTTATAGACCACGGGTTCCAACTCTATCGATGCACCCTTGAAAATAGCCGCCAGCCTTTGTTTTCCAATAAGCCGATTTTCCTGCTCATCTTGCAATAAGTTAAAATCGGGGGTGACTTCACTCCGATTAAAACCCCACAATTTACCGTGGGCCTTATTGGCACGTAAAAATTGGCCATTGGGGGCAAATATGGCCGTTGAAATAGGCCCATTTTCAAACAGTAAATTTGCCCGCCTCTCACTCACTTGCAGTTTTTTTCGAACGCTCTCCCGTTCCGAAATATCCCACACCAGCGCCAGAATACACAGACCATTTTTGCTTTCTGTTGCTCGGCTACGCACCTCTACCGGTAGGGTAGAACTACCTGGATGACGGAACAACAAACGACTGTAGACTTTTATTTTATGATCGGCATGGGCATCCAACTCACTCTGAATATAGTCATCGGGGTCACCAGGGCCCTCCAGCCACTCCGCAATATTGTGGCCAATCACTTTATCGGGCCCACTGCGACCAATGAGTTGACTATAGGCATCATTACACTCTAGAACATTGCCCTTGCCATCGAGGATGACATAGCCCGTACCCGTAATTCCAATCAACGCCCGATATTTTTTTTCACGCTCTTCTAATACTTGATAATCATTAGCAGCACTCTGCAAACGCCGGCTCAACTTAATGAGAGAAAGCAAACTCACACCCAAGCCAATACTGAGCATAAGAATAATACCTAGCTCCATGGAGAGTGCGACCATCACCCACCCCTCCGCGAAGAAGGCGTAAAGCGTATTGCGTAAAGAAAAAAAATGCAGACGAAAAGCTGTAAGACTATCGCACCATAAAGAAGGAATAAAGGCGTCACCTTATCGACCACCCTTGGATGTCTCTTACAGATGAATTTCAACACAGGTATCAATTACCTCAAAGCTCGCTTATTTTCTGGCATGTTGGCTAACATTCAATGCCAAGGTGACATCCACACCGGCTTTCTTTGTCGCTTTATTGAGGGGAGTAGCAGCGTCGTGTAAGCCCTACTCGCCACTCACATGAATCAGTAAAGACCTAAGTACGAAAGTTAGCAAAAATAAGGTAGCCAGTACCCTGTCCTGCCAAGTACAGATCAGCAAACTATAAGAAGGTGCCTTTGGCTAATATGGCATCAATGTTGTCTAAACAAGTATTGAAGCGCCGATAACATGAGGTAAGCCCCTTGAAAGGCAAGAACAACAGCGCTTATCGATTTAATCGCAAGCAATAAGCGCGACAACAGCCACACCCGAATACCCTCAGGGCAAGGACTTACGCTTCTTCCTCTACACTCAGGCTTGTTATAAAGCCGCTCCCGAACTCGGCTAAGGAGTCTAACTATCGAGAACCTGGCGCACCAGAATCGACAGATCGGAGGTTCGAAAGGGTTTTTGTAGGAGTACCACTCCAGCATCGAGCCGCCCGTGATGCAGTATGGCATTTTCGGTATAACCGGACATATACATCACCTTCAGCGCCGGCGTGATCGCCTGTAGCTCATCGGCCAGCTGCCGGCCATTGCGGCCATTGCGGCCACCCGGCAAGATCATATCGCTCAACAACAAATCAAAATCGGCCTGCTGGCGATACATCTCTATTGCCCTATCAACGGTATCGGCCACCTCGACACGATAGCCGAGGACCTCGAGCATGTGGCAGGCCATGGTCGCCAGTGCCGGATCGTCTTCCACCAAGAGTATTTTCTCATTGCCCTTGGGGATGATACTGGGCGCTCTGCTAGCGATAGATTCGGCCTCGGCAGAGTGCGCAGGGATAAAGATATTCACCGTGGTACCCTCCCCCATCTCACTGTAAATAGACAGGTGGCCGTTGGACTGTTTGGCAAAACCATAGGCCATACTCAAACCTAGGCCCGTGCCCTTACCCACGTCTTTAGTGGTGAAAAAGGGATCCGTCACGCGGTGTAGGATATCCGCGTCGATGCCCGTGCCGGAATCACTCACGGAAACCACCACATAGTTCCCGGCCTTGAGCTCACCACCACTGACCATTTTATTATGGGGCTCACAAATCATGCTATTGGCTTCAATAACAAGCTTTCCGCCCCTTGGCATGGCATCCCGCGCATTGTTCGCCAGATTAATAATGACATTTTCTAGTTCACCGGGGTCGACCTCACAGTTGGGAATGGCCTGGGAGGTGACCAGCATCAGGTCGACATCCTCGCCAATTAGCCGCTGCAACAAGGCCCCTGCGTTCTCTAGGGCGACGTTGATATCCAGTACTTTCGGGGCCAGGGGGGTTTGGCGCGAGAAGGCCAGCAGGCGGTGGGTAAGGTCGGCACCGCGCTCGGTGGCATCGAGAATAGCGTCTAGGTAGGGGCCCACGGCCGCTTGTGCGGCTTGATTACCCAGCGCCAGCTCGGTATTGCCGAGAATAACCCCCAATAAATTATTAAAGTCGTGGGCCACACCACCGGTCAGCTTGCCGATGGCATCCATTTTTTGCGCCTGGCGCAAGCGACCCTCGGACTCTAAGCGCTCACTGATATCCCGGGCCAATACCACCACCTGCGGGCCTGTACTCGATTCCACGAGGGTGGCGCTGACTTCCGCCGGTATTAACGTGCCATCGCTATGGCGATAATCGCAGCGCACCCCGGAGGCATTGCCGCCAACTTCCAGCAAATGCCCCAATTCTGCAAGCCCCATATCACCACTGACCCACTGCCGGGATACCTGGCCCTTAATGTCGGACAACTCCGAGTGACCGGTTAGGCGTATATATTCGGCATTGGCATCGATGACGGTTTCATCCGGCTTGAGTAGGGCATAGCCATCATTGGTACTTTCGATCAGGGCCCGGTAGAAACCCTCACTCTCGCGAATTTTTTGCTCGGCCGCCACCCTCTCCGTCAGGTCGATATGCATTTGCACAATACTCTCGACCACGCCCTCATCATCGAGTAGGGGGAAGAACATCGGCAAAATCGTATTGTCGTACCCCGACTGAGGAACAAACTCACTGGCCCGATAGATAAAGGGCTCCAGCTCCATGCGCTCACCCTCAAAAATGGCCGCCAGCGTCTCTTTGCCAATCAAGTGATTGGTTTGGGGATCCTGAAGAATATTAAAGTCAGGGGCCACTTCACTAAGCACTACGCCCCACAATTCATCGTGGGCCTTGTTGGCACGTAAAAATTGTCCATTAGGGGCAAAAATCGCCGTTGAAATCGGCGCATTTTCAAATAATAAATTGCTTTGACGCTCACTGGCCTCCAGCTGTTTGCGCACCGCCTCGCGCTGACTAACATCCCGCACCAGCCCAATAATGCGCAAACCCTCTTTAGTCTGCCTGCCGCGACTATAGATTTCGAGGGGAATCGGCCTACCGTGGGGATCGAGGTAGGTCAGACCATCATAGGTTCGCAATTCTCCGCCGAAATGATTGGCCATTTCAGCAATCACAAAATCGCCCTTTTTCGTCTCATCCACCCACTCGGTGAGATTGTGGCCAATAACTTCATCAAAGCCATTGCGGCCGATCAAGCTCACATACGTTTCATTGCACTCGAGTACATTGGCCTGGTCGTCGAGAATGACATAACCCGCTCCGGTGCTTTCAATCAATTCGCGGTATTTCTCCTCACTTTCCAACAGGGCTTGCTGGCTGTCCTCCGCCAACTCAAGTCGGCGGTTATAGGTTTTTATCACCGGCAGCGCAAAACCCGCCCCCGCCAATAGCAGTATTGGTATCGATACATCGAGAAGGGACAACCATGAGTAGCTCTCTCGTAGAAACTCCTGGGACCTCATGTCGAACAGGGTCACTAAGCGCAGGATAGCGCTGAGCAGAGTGGCCCCTCCGACCCCCAGCCACACCAAGCGTAGGCTTGAAATACGCCAGACATAGATAGAACACAGAAAAACCATGAAATACAACAGGCCCGCCAAACCCAACGTCTGTAGGTAAAGCTCAGCACTCATCTAAGCCCCCAAACAGCGATAACACAATAGCCGTAGTTCATAAGCTCAAGTCTTCTCTGAACCTGCTCATCCTTGTGCAAGGGTTCAATAATTAAGAGGCCGCTCTCGATCCAAGCACTGCAAAAAACGCATGATTCGAGGGTGGGCAAACAATGCACGAGTCGGGCAAACGACGCCCGAACTCGCGATGTGCTATTAAGTATGGGTTTTCACAAAGGTACCAATGACATTCACCGCATGCTTACCCTCGGGCACAATGGTCGCCATCAGATGCCAAACATGCATTTGTCCATCCCAAACCTCCAGAGTGGCATCGCCACCGGCCTTCTTCACCGCTTTATTGAGGCGAATGGCATCGTCGAGTAAGACCTCATTACTTCCCACCTGAATCAACAGCGGTGGCAGACCACTGAGATCGGCAAAGATCGGCGAGGCCTTCGGGTCAGCGGCGTCCTGCCCGGCTAGGTAGAGACCGGCAAACCACGACAAGCTGTCGCGGCTGAGCATGGCATCAACCTTGTCTTTAACGATCATCGAGTCACCGGTGAAGGTCAGGTCGGCCCAGGGGGAGATACAAACGGCACCGGCGGGCAGCTCAATGCCTTCATCGCGCAGGGCAACCAGGGTCGACATGGTCAGGCCACCACCGGCGGAGTCACCGGCGATAATGATTTTTTCGGCTTTTTCGCCATTCGCCAATAGACCCTTATAGGCGGCGACGGCATCCTCTACAGCACCCGGAAAGAGCGTTTCTGGGGCCAGACGATAATCGACAATAAACGCTCGCGCCTGGGCTGCATCGGCGATAGCACCAACCATATCCCGATGGCTGGCCGGGGAGCCGATCACAAAAGCACCGCCGTGCAAATATAAAATCACATTGTCGACACTGCCCAGTGCGGCCTGCTGCCACTCACCGGAGACACCACCAACCACATCATACCGGCCCAGAGCGCGGCGTGAGGTCATGTTCGACATTTTGTCGAGAAACTCTCGCTCCTTCGCCGGGTCACCACTTTTACCCAGTTTTTTCTTCATTGTCATTCGCATAATGGGCGCCAATATCTGGCTGCGCAAACTCGCCATTGTCTATCTCCTTTTGATGGTTTATTAGATGTGTATTACTACTGATTATTTGTCGGCGCTAGTGTGCTACAAAGCCCTGGTTGCCGCAATGCCACGGCCGATTAACAACCCGCCCGCTGCCCCCACCCGGCACCACCCCAAGACTGGCGAGTGGTGCTTTGCAGCCATAAAAAAACACGCTCGCCACGGGGCAAAGCGCGTCTTGCTAGGCAGCAGGTTTTGCCCTTAGGCACTGGCCTGGTTCTGGACCGGATCACAGGACCAACGGTGTAGCTCCGGCAAGACCTGCTCGGCGAATAAACCCATGCTCGACTCGGCAGAGTCGAAGGGCATGCCACCAAAGCTAAAGCAGACATTCAGGTTCATCGGCCCGGTGAGCTGATCAATTCTGCGTAGCTTTGTCAGTATTTGCTCGGGCGTACCGTGAACCTGACTATTGGTGAATAATTCGCTCACCGATTCCCGACCGCGATCCCGCATTATGGCGGCACTTTTGGCGTAGTAGTCGTAGACTTTTTTATCGCCAAAGTGAGCGCCGTCCATCTCGTAGTGATCGAGGGCGAAAATCCAGTAGTCGTGCCTATACTTATCGGCCCTTTCATTGGCGCGCTGTTCATCCTTGTCACCGACGCAAAAGATATTGGCGACAATCGTCGGTGGCTCTGCGCCCTATGATTTACGGAAGCGGGCACGGTAGCGATCGACATCCTTGGCCCGGCTTTCCCAGGGCGAAATGGCAAACACCATCATTGCCGCGCCGAGATCGGCCACCACATCGGCGGTATCCGGCGGCTGAGAGGCCATGAAAAACGGTCCTTGAAGCTTTTAAAAGGCCGGGGCCGCAATTCACGCCGCTCCTGCTTAAAGAACTTGCCGTCGGCCTCAATAAAGCCCGTCCCCAGGCCCTTGATAATCATCGCCGCCGACTCGTCAAACCTATCCCGCGATTCCTCCATGGGAATGCCAAAGCCATCGTATTCAACCCGGCCAATGCCGCGACCGAAGCCCATTAGTGCCCGCCCCTCCGAGAGGTTGTCGAGCATCACCATTGCAACGGCGATGCGGCCCGGGTCTTTACGCCAGGGCAGTATCAACACCGCCGTGCCCAGGCCAATGCGCTCAGTGCGCCCCGCCATATAGGCCAAAAACTCGGTAACACTGGGGCACATGGTGTAATCGGTAAAATGATGTTCCGCCGCCCACAGCGAGTCGCAACCCAGGGGCTCGACCAAACTGCAGATGTTTAAATTGCCGCGATACACCTCAAACCGGAAAGGCCTTGCTCGAGGCCCGCCTGAAACACGCTCAACGTTCCCACTTTCATCATCATTTCTTTTTTTATTAATTATTAGAAATATGATGAAAAATAATGCTCAAACAGTGCCGACCGAGAAACCATCGCGGCGAAAGGTCTAATTCGACATCGTGCGGCCACCGTCAATAATCAAGGTTTGGCCATTCATAAAGGCCCCCGCTGCCGAGGCCAGAAACACCGTGGCCCCGGCAATTTCATTGGGCTCACCTATACGACTCAGGGGGCAACTGGCGGTGGCTTTTTGCAAGTACTCCGGGTTATCCCACAGGGTTTTGGCAAAGTCGGTTTTAATCAGCCCCGGTGCGATGGCATTGGCGCGAATATTATCGCCACCAAATTCAGCGCCAATATTTCTCGCCAGCGCCATGTCGGCCGCCTTCGACAGACCATAAGCACCCAGGGTGGTGTGGCCGACCACACCGCCAATCGACGAAATAATAATAATCACGCCGTCTTTGCGGGCCTGCATCTCTGGAATCACCATCGCGCTGAGCCAGTGATTCGATTTGATATTGTTATCCATGATTTTCTCGAACTGCTGATCGCTAATGTCGAGCATCGAACCGTAATAGGGGTTGGCCGCAGCATTGCAAACCAAAATATCAATCTTGCCCCAGACTTCACGAGTTTTCGCCACCAGGTTTTCAAGATCCTCTTTGCGAGAAATATTCGCGGCTATGCCCATCGCCTCTCCCACCTGCCCCGCCACCAAGGTATTAATCTCGGCGCTAACGTTGACACAGGCATCGGCCTTACGGCTCGACACCACAACGCGGGCGCCGTGTAGAGCCATTTGCTCGGCGATGGCTCGGCCAATGCCCTTGGTGGAGCCGGTAATCACCGCCACCTTGCCGGTGAGATCAAATAAAGTCATCGCCTTCGTCCTTTTATTACGGGGTTAAATACTGAATTATAGGGGCTAATCGCCGCATTGGCTGCACGCTGGCGACTCTCTGTTTGTCTTAGCCTGAGCGCTCAATTATGCTGCCCCGGTACTTCGCCAATAAATATAATCCCATAAAACGGATAAAAACATGAATACCATGGCCATCGACTTTCAGCTGCTCGACAAACAACTCACCGCCCCCGGATCGCCCTTTGAAATCGAAGAGGTTGAAATTCGCGGTACCGCCACCGCCGTGTGGAAAAATGCCTTCCCCCACCTGCGTGCCATTGTCGAGCACAGCCGGCAATTCGCCGAGCGCGACTACCTGGTTTATGAAGACCAGCGACTGAGCTACGAACAGCACTATCAGCAGGTGGTCACACTGGGCCACGCGCTGATCGAGCAATACGGTATTAACAAGGGCGATCGCGTTGCCCTGGCGATGCGCAACTACCCGGAGTGGCCGGTCATATTTTGGGCCGCCACCGCCATCGGCGCCGTCATCGTCCCCCTCAACGCTTGGTGGACGGGGGCGGAATTGGAATACGCCCTGCAGCACTGCGGCGCGCGCCTAGCATTTACCGACCGACAGCGGGCCGAGCTACTGACCGACACTCGCCACCGCATACCCACACTCGAACACATTATTAAAGTCAGAAGTGAGGATCAGCCCCTCTCTCATGTGGAAGAATTCAGCTCGCTGATGTCTGCCCTTAATAGCGGCCAAAGTATGCCGAGCATCGCCCTTGAACCGGACGACGAGGCCAGTATCTACTATACCTCCGGCACCACCGGCAAACCCAAGGGCGCGATCAACACCCACCGCAATATATGCAGCAATCAGCTCAGCGGCGTGTATTTGCGCGTTCGCGTCGAATACCGCTACGGCCGCGAGCCGATACAGCCCAAGGAGCAAATAGGGCAATTGATCAGCGCACCCCTCTTTCACGTCACCGGCTCACTGGCCATGCTCTGTGGCAGCACGATTATGGGCAGCAAGATTGTCTTTATGTATAAATGGGATGCCGACGACGCCATTCGTTTAATTGAAAAAGAAAAGCTCCACGCCTTTGGCGGCGTGCCGTCAATGCCCTTGCAGGTACTGGAGTCGCCGATCCTCGCCGACCACGACACCTCAACCATTCGCAGCATCCTGTTTGGCGGTGCGCCACCGGCACCGGAACTCGCGGCTCGGGTAAAGAAGGCCTTCCCCAACTCCAGCGCCAGCAATGGTTATGGACTGACGGAAACCAGCGCCTTGAGTACGGTGAATGTCGCCGAGGACTATATCGCCCGTCCCGAGAGCGTCGGCCTGGCCGCACCCATCTGCAAAATAAAAATCGTCACTAGCGACGGTGCTGAATGTCCCGCTGGCGAAATCGGTGAAATCTGCGTCAAGGGCCCGCAGGTCATCAAGGGCTATTGGAACAATCCCGAGGCCACCGCCAAGACCATTATCGACAACTGGCTGCACACCGGTGATCTTGGCTATATCGATGCCGAGGGCTTTTTGTATGTCGTCGATCGCATCAAAGACATGCTGCTGCGCGGCGGTGAGAATATTTACTGCATTGAAGTGGAGAGCGCCCTGTTCAACCACCCCGATGTGATCGACGCCGCCGTCGTTGGTATACCCCACCATGTGTTGGGTGAGGAAGTGGCCGCCCTGGTGCAATTGCGCCCGGGATCTGCTTTTAATCCAACAGAACTACAGGCCCATGTCGCCAGTCAAATCGCCGCCTTCAAAGTGCCGGTGCGCATTGCCCAGCACCACGAACCACTACCCCGCAATGCCAACGGCAAAATCATGAAGCCTGCGGTCAAAGAACTGATGGGCATTGGATAAAAAGAAAGTGGGCATTTTTATCGCCGCCCCTCTAACCGGCGAGTAGCACTACTCACTCGCCTGCTCCGCCTCTATACGCCGCTGGCTAACAATGCGGCAGCGCTCGGCGGGCACAAACAGTTCGCGCATTAAATAGGCCTTAAAGTCTTCGGCGTAGGGCTGCTCGGCGACGGCTTTTTCCATACACAGTAACCAAGCGTCTCGCTCCGGCTCCGCTATGTCGAGATGCTCGTGGGCACGGGGAATCATGATCGGCCCGTATTTTGGAGCAAACAGTTTCTCTCCCCCCAGCCAACCACAGAGAAAGCAATACAGTTTATCTCGCGTCACCGCGAGGTCTTCTGGATGCATCCCACGTATCGCCGCCGCCTCAGGCGCGCTCTCCATATAGTCGTAGAAGCAATCGACCAAACATTGGATGCCCGCCTGACCACCTGCGGCCTGAAACGAGGTATCACCATCACCGTAAACAACTGCCATTGATTTTCACTCTCCACATTTTCGACATCAGCCAATACGCCGCCACGGCGCATGAATAAACTAGCATCTGGCAACACTTTAGTGCTACAACAGAACCCGGAATTATAAGAGCAAAAACACCTCACTCAACACAACGATATACAGACAAAACACATTCATTGATCTGAGCCAGTAGCAAAGCATCCCGGCTCAAACATATAAGGGCATATTCCATGACCAGAAAGCACGTTCTCGACGGTGTCAAAGTTCTCGACTTCTCTCACTTTGTTGCCGGTCCACACTGCACTCGCTTAATGGCCGAAGCCGGCGCCGAGGTGATCAAAGTGGAAGCCCAAATCGGCGATGCCGCCCGTCACTTACCCGTTATCAAAGACGGCCGCAGTGGCTACTTTATTCAGCACAATCGCGGTAAAAAAAATCTCTGTCTCGACCTGCGCACCAAAGAGGGCCAGGAGATTTGTCACGAATTGATTAAAACCGTCGACGTGGTGATCGAGAACTTCACCCCCGGCGTAATGAAAAAATTCAACATGGACTGGGAGGCCGTCAGCAAGGTCAACCCCGATGTCATCATGTGCTCCATCTCCTGCCTCGGCCAAGAAGGCCCCCTCTCTAAACTGCCCGGCTTTGACTACATTGGCCAGGCTTATTCTGGCATTTTAGGTATGACCGGCGAAGCCGACGGCTACCCGGCGCTCTCGGGCATGGCCTTCGGTGATATTTCCACCGGCGCCCACGCCTATGGCGCCATCGTTACCGCCCTGTATCACAAGGCCATGGGCGGCGGCGGACAGTTCCTCGACATTGCCCTGCTCGACTGCCTGTTCAGTTATCACGAAATGAACGTGCAGGTTTACGATGCCTCCGGCGGTGCTCAGGTGCCCCAGCGCAGCGGTCATCAACACGCCTTCGTTGCCCCCCTCGGGCTCTACAAGTGCAAAGAGGATTATCTGATCATCGTCGCCATTGGCGCGCAGTGGAATAACCTGATCAAGCTACTCGGTAAAGAAGAGTGGGCCGATGATCCTCGCTTTGCCGACCCTCTGGTACGCAATGAAAATCGCGAAGAAATTAGTGCCGAAATCGAACGCTGGTTGAGTACTGTGGACAATGTCACCGAGGCCGTGCGCATTCTTGTTCAAGAAAATCACGTCCCCGCCGCGCCAGTACTGAGCGTGCCGGAAGTTATGTCCCACCCCCATATGCAACAGCGTGGCATTGTGCAGACCGTTAAGGATCCCGCCTTTGGCGAAGTCAAAATCCCGGCCACACCGCTGCGCTACTCGCAGTTTCCCGATCGACTGGAGCTGCAGGCGCCCTTCCTCGGTGAACACAACGAGGAAATATTGCGCGACCGGCTGGGCTACTCGGCCGAAAAAATTAGCGCCCTGCAAACCTCCGGTGTGCTAAACGCCAAAGACATCTAAGCCAACAAAGCCTCAATACTGCGAGCACGGATAGCGTTTCAGTGCTCGCAGTACTTGTTCAATACGCAATCCTTGCAAGGACGCTTCGCGCTAGACCACAATAATAATTCACATGCTATTTACAGGAGTTCAGCATGGTTCCAAATACAATGTTCGAAGGTGTTAAAGTCATCGACTTTTCCCACTATATCGCCGGCCCCCACTGCACCAAAATGTTGGCCGAACACGGTGCCGAGGTCATTAAAATTGAGCCCCTAACCGGCGATCCCGTACGTCAGTTGCCGATGCATAAAGACGGTCGCAGCGCCTGTTACGTGCAACACAACCTCGGCAAGAAAACCATGAGCTTGGACATTACCCGGCCCGAGGCACAAAAAATTTGCCACGACCTCATCCGCGATGCCGACGTGGTAGTGGAAAACTTCAGCCCCGGAGTGATGAAGCGGCACAACATGGATTGGCAGACATTAAAAACCATTAACCCCGATTTAGTGATGTGCTCCATTTCCTGCTTCGGCCAAGACGGCCCACTCTCATCCCTGCCAGGTTATGACTTCATCGGCCAATCCTATGCCGGCATTATCGATATGAATGGCGAACCCGACCGGTCACCGGTTTTTGCCGATCTTAGTTTTGGCGATGTATCCAGTGGCACCCACGCCTACGCGGCCATTGTCTCCGCCCTGTTTCACCGTTTTCGCGGTGGCAAAGGACAGCACCTCGACCTCTGTCTGCAAGAAATCCTCTTCAGCTATCACGACATCAACGTCCAGCTCTACCATGCCTCGGGTGGTGCCTACACCCCTAAGCGCTCGGGCGCCAGCCACGACCTAGCGGCTCCGGCAGGCATTTTCAAATGTGGCGAACGCTATTTATTTGTCCTCGCCCTAGGCGCCCAATGGGACAAGTTGGCCAAGACCATGGGCCGCGAGGACATGCTCAGTGACCCCCGCTTCATCGACCTCACCGCTCGGGGCGCCAATAAAGCTGCCGTCAACCAAGCGGTGCAAAACTGGCTCGACAGTATTGGCGATCCCGATCAGGCACTAAAAATATTACAGGATGAGCGCATACCTAGCGCCCCGGTACTCAGTGTGCCCGAGGTTATGGAGCACCCTCACACCCAGGCCCGCAATATGGTGCGCACCGTGAACGACCCGGTTTGGGGAGCCCTGAAAATCCCCCGCACACCGTTGCGCTTCTCAGCCTTTCCCGAAATCCCCGAGCAAACGGCGGGCTTTCTCGGCGAGTATAACCATGAAATTCTCAGTGAGACCCTGGGCTACTCCGCAGAGAATATCGCAGCGCTGGAAACCGAGGGCGTCATCAACGCCAAACGTGTTTGAACCCGCCCCCAGCCGATACAATCACACGCCACGCAAATTTACTTTTTGAAGGACGGTAGAACCCACTTATGAGCAAGCAAGCAAGCTTAAACGAAGGCTTCGTCAACATCACCACCCCCGATGGCGAGATGGAATGCTTTGTCGCCTGGCCCGCCGGCGATGACGCCAGCGCCTACCCCCCCGTGGTGCTCTACATGGATGCCCCCGGAGTGCGCGGCGAGCTCTACGACTTTGTGCGGCGCATCGCCGCCCAGGGCTATATCGCCATCATTCCCAACCTCTACTACCGCTACGGCGTGCGCGACCCCGGCGGCCAAATGATGGCAATGCTCGATGCCCACACGAACACCATGATTATCAGCGACACGGGCGCCATCATTGACTGGCTCGACGCCCATCCCAACGCCCTACCTGGCCCCATGGGCTGTATTGGCTATTGCATGAGCGGCAAGTTTGTTCTCGCCGTGACCGGTAGTTTCCCCGAGCGCTTCAAGGCCATGGCCTCCCTCTACGGCGTCTCCCACGTCACCGGGCAGAGCGATTCCGCCCACCTGCTGATCCCCAAGATCAGCAGTGATTGCACGCTTTATTTCGGCTTTGCCGCCCACGACCCCTATGTGCCCGACGCCGAGATCAAAGCCCTCGACGCCTGCCTGAGTGATAACAATATCGACTACGTGCTCGAAAAAGTCCCCAACACCGAGCACGGCTTTGCCTTCCCCCAACGCATGATGTACAACCACGACGCCGCCGAGCGCCACTGGGATATCGCCTTTGAGTTGTTTGCCAGAAAGCTCAAATAATGTCCCTATCAAAGAGCCGTTAGCCCACCTTTCTATAGCACCGGCTCTTTGATACACACTAAAAATTTCACCACACGCGCCCGTCGCAGAGTAGAATAAAGCCCAACAAATCTGGCCACGAGCGCCTCAATTTTGCTGCTTTGCACTACCCTTAAGCAAAGCCCACACCCTACTCCCAATAATATCCAGGTAAGCTGTTTATGAATGCTCCCGCCCATCCCGCTTTTGAGTTTTTGCGCAGCCAGCGCATTGAATCACTCGACCTCGACGTCAGTGAATACCGCCACATTAAAACCGGCGCTCAGCATATTCATATCGCTACCGATAACAATGAAAACGTCTTTCTGGTGGCGCTGCGCACAGTGCCTGAAGACTCCCGGGGTGTCGCGCATATTCTCGAACATACCGCCTTGTGTGGCAGTGAAAAATACCCGGTGCGCGACCCCTTCTTTATGATGATCCGCCGCTCCCTGAACACCTTTATGAATGCCTTTACCAGCTCCGACTGGACCGCTTACCCCTTTGCCAGCCAGAATAGAAAAGACTTTAACAATCTACTGCAAGTCTATCTTGATGCAGTGTTTTTCTCTCGACTCGACCCCTTAGATTTTGCCCAAGAAGGGCACCGAATGGAGTTTGAAGAAGCCGAAAATAGCGACTCCGAGCTGGTCTACAAGGGCGTCGTCTTCAATGAAATGAAGGGCGCAATGAGCTCGGTCACCTCGACCCTGTGGCACACCCTCTGCACCTACCTCTACCCGACCACCACCTACCACTACAACAGCGGTGGCGACCCGGCGGCAATTCCCGATTTGAGCTACGAGCAACTAAAAGAGTTCTACCAGACCCACTACCACCCCAGCAATGCCACCTTTATGACCTTCGGCGACATCCCCGCCGCTGAGCACCAGGCCAACTTTGAAAGCGAGGCCTTGAACCGTTTCGAGCCCCTGGCTGAAACCATCGCCGTACCCGACGAAAAGCGCTACCTGGCACCCATCGCCGTTGAAGAGTCCTACGCCTTTGACGAGGAGGGTTCCACCGACAATAAGACCCATATTATTATTAGCTGGCTACTCGGCAAGGCCACCGATTTAAAATCCTGTATGCAGGCCCATTTACTGAACAGCATTTTGCTCGACAACAGTGCCTCGCCCTTATTAAAAGCTCTCGAAACCAGTGACCTCGGCAGCTCGCCATCGCCCCTGTGTGGTCTGGATGACTCGCAAAAAGAAATGTGCTTCGTCTGCGGTATTGAGGGCAGCGAACCCGAGAAAGCCGTCGAACTGGAGAACCTGGTGATGGGCGTATTGCGCGATGTCGCCGAGAACGGTGTCGCTCAGGAACAGGTCGAAGCCTCTCTGCACCAGCTGGAATTGCAACAGCGGGAAGTTGGCGGCGACGGTTACCCCTACGGCCTGCAATTAATTTTGACCTCATTGACCAGCGCCACCCATCGCGGCGACCCCATCGCCCTGCTCGATTTGGAGCCGGTACTGGCCGAATTGCGCGCCTCTATCGCCGACCCCGAATTTATTAAATCGCTGGCCCGCGAGCTACTGGTCGACAATCCCCACCGCGTGCGCTTAACCCTGCGCCCCGAACCCGCTCTCTCGGCACGACGCGAGAAAAGCGAAGCCGCACAATTGGCCGCCATCAAGGCCCAGCTCAGCGACACTGAAAAACAAGAGATCATCAGCCAAACTGCCGCCTTGAATGCACGCCAAATGCAAGCCGACGACGAGGGCGTACTACCCAAGGTCGGCCTCGAAGACATCTCCCCCGAGATGGCCTATGTCAACGCCACCAGTAAGACTCAGGGCGAACTACCCCTGAGCCAATACGAGGTTGGCACCAACGGCTTGGTCTACCAGCAACTACTGGTTGCCCTGCCCGCGCTCAGCGACGAACAGATTGATTTACTGCCTTTCTACTCCAGCTGCCTCACCGAACTCGGTGTCGGCGATAAGGACTACCTCGCCACCCAGCTCTGGCAGTCTCAGGTGTGCGGCGCGATTAGCACCCACGCCTCGGTGCGCTGTGCGGTCGATAATCTGCAAAGCCTTAGCGGTCATTTAGTGTTAAGTGCTAAAGGCTTAGCGAATAATCAGAAGGCCCTTTCTGAGCTGATGAACACGACCTTTGAGTCGGTGCGCTTTGATGAACTACCGCGCCTGCGCGAACTGATCGCGCAAATTCGCGCGCGTCGTGAAAGCAGTATTACCGGCAACGGTCACACCCTCGCTATGGCAGCTGCGGCTAGCAATGCCAGCCCCGGCGCCTGGTTGTCCCATCGCTGGGGCGGCATGGAAGGTATACGCCTCACCAAGCAACTCGATAGTAAACTGGACGAGCAGGTCGAGCTGGCCAGCTTCGCTGCCAAACTGGCCGAGCTTCACGCGCTGTTTTTAAAGGCTCCGCGACAGGCATTGTTGGTCGGCGAACAGGAACACATGAGCCAATTTGCCAGCGACTTTCTCGGCACACTACAGCCCGGCGACGGCTCGGCCTTCACGCCCTTTAGTCGCCCCCAGCTCTGCACCCCGAGCCAGCAACTGTGGGCCACCAGCACCCAGGTTAACTTCTGCGCCCGCGCCTACCCCACCGTGCCGGTGGGCCATGCCGACGCTGCGCCACTCAGTGTGCTCGGTGGCTTTCTGCGCAACGGCTACTTACACCGTGCCATTCGCGAACAGGGCGGCGCCTACGGCGGCGGTGCCGGGCAGGACAATAATGGCGGCGCCTTCCGCTTCTTCTCCTACCGAGACCCCCGTATCGAGGGCACCCTCGACGACTTCCAGGCCTCACTGGTCTGGCTGCAAGAGGAGAAGCACCAGTGGCAACAGGTCGAAGAGGCCATCCTCGGTGTTGTCTCCGGTATCGACAAACCCTCCTCGCCCGCTGGCGAAGCCAAGCAATGCTTCCATGCCGAGCTCTTCGGTCGCAGCCGCGAACAGCGCGAAGCCTTCCGCAATCAGGTCCGCGAAGTGAAGCTCGACGACCTGCAGCGTGTCGGCAGGGAATACCTGAGCGATGAGCAATGCAGCACGGCGGTGATCACCAATGCCGATAGCGCGGCTAAGCTGGATTCTTTAAACTTGGAGTTATTCACGCTGTAAGCTAGGTATTACCAAATAGCTGACTAGCGAGGCGTACTCGCTACTCATGACCGTCGGAGGCATGGATGCCGACATCGAGCGTACAGGGACGTATTTACAGCCTGTCATGAGTAGAGGCTAGGCCTCCCCCACTCACTCCCCCGAACAACAGAAAAACCAATTTGAAACACGATAGTTTATTTTCCCGCCCCCTCGCCGATATTGCCGGCTTTACCTTCGATGCAGACGTCGTCGCCGTATTCCCGGATATGATCCAGCGTTCGGTGCCCGGCTACGAAACCATTATCGCCATGACCGGCACGCTGGCCGGACGCTACGCCCAACCCCAGTCAAACTGCTACGACCTGGGTTGCTCCCTCGGTGCATCGACGCTGGCCATGGCCCAGCATATCCAGGTGCCCGACTGCCGCATCATCGCCATCGACAATGCCCCGGCGATGATTGAACACTGCACGACCATCCTCGCCCATCAGCAAAGCGACACCACCGTGGAATTAATCTGCGCCGACCTGCTCGACAGCCCTCTCGACAAGGCCTCGATGGTGGTGCTCAACTTTACCCTGCAATTTCTCCCCCCCGAGGCGCGCACTGCACTGATGCAGCGTATTTACGATGCCCTGCTACCCGGCGGCATACTGATTCTGTCGGAGAAAATTGCCTTCGCCGACGAGCACTTGAATCAGCTAATGATAGAGCTACACCACAGTTTTAAGCGCGCCAATGGCTACTCCGAACTGGAAGTCGCGCAAAAGCGCTCGGCACTGGAAAACGTGCTGATTCCCGAAACCCTCGACCAGCACCGGCAACGACTGAGTGGCGTCGGCTTCAACAGCATCGACATCTGGTTTCAGTGTTTTAATTTCGCCTCGCTGCTAGCTGTTAAGTAAGCGGCCATTAAGTCAGTGACTATTAAGCCAGTAAGCATCAAACAAGCGACCCTTAAATGATCGACTACCAAGACCTGATTGCCGGACTACACCAGCTCGGCGCACAGCAAAGTACTCTCAAGCAAAGTAGCCTGACACGTTGGGCCGAGCAATTACCCGAGCAAATCGCGGAACAACTTAGCCTACAGCGCTGGGGCGATTTACCCCAGTGGCAACAGAGCCTCGCGCAATTACCCGCACTCACGCCCAGTAGCTGCGATTTCAAAAACGCGGTGCGTATCGGCCAGGCCGGTGATTGCAGCGAGCCACAACGGCAGGCATTACGCGCCGCCTTGATGGAACTCCACCCCTGGCGCAAAGGCCCCTACCAATTATTTGGCCTGGATATCGATACCGAGTGGCGCTCCGACTGGAAGTGGCAGCGCCTGCTGCCCCACATCGCGCCTCTGCAGGACAGGCTGGTGCTCGATATCGGCTGCGGCAATGGCTACCACTGCTGGCGCATGCTCGGCGAGGGCGCCAAGCGGGTCATTGGCATCGACCCCTCGCCGCGCTTTGTCCACCAGTTTTATGCGCTTAAATCGTTTACGCGTAAACTGGATCCCGATAATCTGCCCATCGAAGAACCCCCCGTCGATGTACTGCCGCTGGGCATCGAACACCTGCCCAATGAGCTGAAAGCCTTCGACACGGTATTTTCCATGGGCGTGCTCTACCACCGCCGCTCGCCCATCGACCACCTGCTTGAACTGAAAGCCTGCCTCAAGAATGGCGGCCAACTGGTACTGGAGACGCTGGTGATAGAAGGCGACGAAGGTCAAGTCCTGGTGCCCGAGGGTCGCTACGCCAAAATGCGCAATGTCTGGTATATCCCCAGCCCACCAACCCTACTGAGCTGGTTGCGCAAGTGTGGCTTTAAAGCCCCCCGCCTGGTCGATGTTTGCGACACCAGCGCCACGGAACAGCGCAGCACCGAGTGGATGCACTTTGAATCCCTGCCGGATTTCCTCGACCCCGATGACAGCACTCGCACCCTTGAGGGTCACCCGGCACCACGTAGGGCAGTGTTTATCGCCGAGTGTTAACAAGTACCGCACTCAGCCCCTTGTCATTGCGCTCGGCACTGGCAGCCAATAAACTGCAGGCTTGAAGAACAAACGTTCAAGTATTAGACTGCTTCGCCAACAGCTTAACCATAGATATTATTAATAGCTTTATTGGGAGATTTCATGTTTTTTGCCGACCAATTTCAAGAACTTCAGCGCAGCCAAGCCGACCACCCGGCCATCACCTTTGAAGGCAAGGTCACCAGCTTTAACGAGTTAATGGAACACAGCTGGCAGGTTGCCAACGGTTTATTGGAGCTTGGCATAGAGCGCCAGGATCGCGTCGCCCATCTGGCGAAAAACTCCACCGAATTCTTCGAAATCTTCATCGGTGCCAGCGCATCGGCCTTCGCCACCGCCGGCGTTAACTGGCGCCTGGCCGGCCCCGAGGTGCTACAAATCCTCAACTCCACCGAAAACAGCACCCTGTTTGTCGGCAAGGATTTCTACGCCACCATTGAAGCCATAGAAAGTGACCTCAAATTCATCAAAAATATTATCGCCATCGACGGCGATCACCCGCGTTGGATCGACTACACAAGCTGGCGCGACCAGCAATCCACGCAGCGCCCGGAAGTCACGCTCGAGGGCGACGATGACATCCTCCAACTCTACACCAGCGGCACCACCGGCCTGCCCAAGGGCGTGCAGCTCACCAACCAGGGTTATGCCAACGCCTTCGACGCCTTCGTCGACAACGACATTCTCGCCGTAGACCCCAGCGCCACTTTTATCAATGTCATGCCCCTGTTCCACGTTGGCGGTATCAACCTCACCATCGTGCCCCTGCTGCGCGGCGCCCATATCCATCTGCTGGCCGAGTTCGATGCCACTGTCGTGCTCGACACCCTGAGCAATGACAAAATCACCCACGCACTCTTTGTACCGGCGATGATCCAAATGCTGCTACAAGAGCCGAAAGTTCGCGAGCGCGACTATAGTAGCTTGCAGTGCCTCTACTACGGTGCCTCACCGATCTCCGAATCGGTACTGGTTGAAGCCGGCGAAGTCTTTGGCTGTGACTTTATGCAGCTCTATGGTGCCACTGAAAACTACGGCATCATCAGTAAACTGGCCCCCGAAGACCACGCCCCCGGACGCAATAAATTGCGCTCCTGCGGCAAGCCCGCCGCTGGCTCTGAAGTCAAAATCGTCGACAACGACGGCAATACCCTGCCCAATGGTGAGGTCGGCGAAATCCTTCTCAAGAGCAGCTGGATACTGAAGAGCTACTGGCGCAACCCCGAGGCCACAGCAGAAGTCAAAGCTGGCGGCTGGTATCACACTGGCGACGCCGCCTATCTCGACGATGAAGGCTTCCTGTTTATCAAGGACCGGGTTAAAGACATGATCATCACCGGTGGTGAAAACGTCTTCCCCGCCGAAGTAGAGAACGCCGTCCACAGCCACAACGACATTATCGACGTCGCCGTGATCGGCATCCCCGACGAACAGTGGGGCGAGGCCATCAAGGCCTGCGTAGTGCTGCGCCCCGGTGCCGAGCTCAGCGAAGAGGAGATCATCGCCTACGCCCGCACTCAAATCGCCGGATTTAAAGCCCCCAAGTCGATCGACTTCATCCCCGAGCTACCCCGCAACCCCAGCGGTAAAATCTTACGCCGCGAGCTGCGGGCGCCCTATTGGGCCAATCACAGCCGGGGGGTATAAAAAGCCTTCTGGAAAGCACTAAAAGTGAAAATAGTCTTGACTAAAAACGACTTCCTCACTATAGTGCCGCCCACACGCACTCGTAGCTCAGCTGGATAGAGTACCCGGCTACGAACCGGGCGGTCGAAGGTTCGAATCCTTCCGAGTGCACCATATTGACGCTATAGCGCGTACCTTAAAGCCCGACTTCATGTCGGGCTTTTTTGTGCCTGTTTATTTCCCTTTCCGGCCCGCCCCAGCGTCTGAGCTAGACCTACGCCCCGGCGCTTCCCCGCCTCTTTACGCAGCCCGCCCCCAAGCCCCCAAGCCCCCAAGCCCGTCATTGCATTTCCTCGGCAAAACGAGCCAAGCTATCCTCAAGGGAATCACTTCTAAGAACGGTCTTTGATATTCTTTAAACCCTCGATTTGAAATAAGCATATTGAAAAGCGTTCTTTTACTTGCCCGCGCCACAGCGCTTTAATCTCCCCCTCGAAGCCAGACGCGATTACCCGACACACTATGAGCCTTGTAGCAGCCCCGCAGCCACCCCTCAACACCGCCTCGCCACAGCGAGAAGCCTTGTTTGACCTCAGCGCAGCCAGCCTCACAATGAGCGATGCCGCGCCGGTGGAGATTCTGGCGAAAGCCCTCGATGCCGCTGAGCGGCCCATTATCAGCACTAGCTTCTCCGCCTACTCCGCCGTGCTATTGCACATGGTACAAAGCATTCGCCCCGGGACTCCCGTGGTGTGGTGTGACACCGGCTTTAATACCGCCGCCACCTACCGCTTTGTCGACCAACTGGTCGCGCGCTTGGATTTAAACCTCAAGATTTTTCACCCGGCGTTTTCTGCAGCCCACTTACAGGCTCGCTACCAGGGCATTCCCGACATTGGCACCACCGAACACGCCGAATTTTCCCAACGGGTCAAACTCGAACCCTTTACTCGAGCCTTTTGTGAAATACAGCCCGACCTGTGGATTAACGGCATGCGTCGCGAGGAAACCGAATTCAGGAAGTCCCAGGATATCTTCACCTGGGATGCTAGCCGCAGCACCACCAAGGTCGCGCCCTGCTTTCACTCCACCACGATGAACCTGGTCGACTACCTACTCGAGCACGACCTGCCCTCGGAAGCGGACTATCACGATCCCACCAAAGCGGCGGATAACCTGGAGTGCGGACTACACACCTGAGTACAGCACTAACCGGCCATCTGCTTTTAGAAACGCGCTGAAGGCTGGCAATTCTGCTCAGTAACGCTGCCCACCAATAAGCCGCTGATTTCAACCCAGCCTTAGGCGCGGAATTTCACGCCAACGGCTTAAATAACTGGGTGACTTCATCGCCCGCTTCATCGCAAAGCCATGTTCACCGCCCTGGCGGGCCAACTTAACGGCCCCCGTGCCGAAGCGCCGGTTCACCCCGTCCATCACCTTCATCAGCGACACCGAGTTTTCCGCCCGAGGCGCCAATAGATCGAGCTGCGCCAGCCGCTCTGGGCGAAGGTCGTGGAGCACCACCCCAGCCTTGGCGTACTTATAGCCGGGTCGATAAAGTTGCGCTACCAAAGCCACAGCCACCCTGGAGAGCTGCCGACTATCGGCCGTGCCACCGGGTAAACTCACCGCCAATTCATCGGCATACGGCGTCGCGTCGTGAGCACTGGTCTGTATCCAGACCACGAGACGAAAACACAGCGATGACTGCGCCCTGAGTTTGGCACCCGCACGCACCGCGTAGTGGCTTACCGCCTCCTGCAGGGGCTCTAAACGCGTCTGCTTCTGGCCAAAGGAGCGACTGGAAATAATACTTTGTTTGGACTGCGGCTGGCAGTCGATATCGATACAGGCCTCGCCCTGCAATTCGGCAATCGTGCGTACCAGAGTAATGCCCTGTAAGGTTCGAGCCTCGGCTTGAGGCATTGCACTCAAATCTGCCGCCGTCGCCAAACCCCTGGTCTTTAGCTTTGCCGTCAGCTTTCGACCAATACCCCACACGTCACTGACATCCACCCGCGCCGCCAGCCACTGCCACTGGTGGGCTTGCGTCAATACACAGACACCCTCAAGTTGGGAATATTCTTTCACCGCACACTGACCAAGCTTCGCCAAGGTTTTACTGGGGGCAATCGAGACCCCCATTTTTATACCCTGCTGCTGCCAAATGGTATCGCGCAGCAGCGCGGCAAAGGCTTTTAATTCGCCACGGGGCACGGCGCTAAAATCGACAAAACACTCGTCGATCGAGTACACCTCAATATTACTCGGCGCCAACTCGGCCAGAGTCGCCATAATGCGCCCACTGACCTCTCCGTAGAGCTCATAGTTACTAGAAAAGGCCAGCACGCCGGCGCGCTCAATCAGCGGGCGTTGTTTAAAGTAGGGTTCAAATTTTTTAATGCCCGCCGCTTTCGCCCTGTTATCGAGGGCTACCACTACACCATCATTATTCGAGGTCACCACCACACCCCGGTCGCGAATATCGGGGCGAAAGACCTTTTCACAGGCACAGTAAAAACTACGCATATCACACAGGCCAATCACAGGTTGGCCCCCCGCCCCCAGCCTTTAAATGATGCACCGCATGAATCACCACGCCCTCGATATCAACCTGAGACTCTGGCGCTATCTCAATCGGGCGACAGCGCTTATTGGCCGGCAATAGACGAGAGTGGGCGAGGTCTAGCACCTTGATAGTGAGCTCGCCATCGACGGCAACCACCACCACGTCACCATCCACAGCCTGCACGGCGCGATCAACAATCAGTAAATCGCCACTGAAGATACCCAGCTCAATCATTGAGTCACCCTCGGCGCGGGCAAAATACGTCGCCGCCGCATGCGCTATCAAATGCTCATTGAGATCTAAACCGCCATCCAAATAATCGTCGGCCGGGCTGGGGAAGCCCGCCGCAACACGGCTCAGATAGAGCGGCAGTAATAATCTAGTGCGTCTGCACGCCGGGGTAAGAGAAGCTAACTTCACCGTCTACACCTATACTGTATGGACAAACAGTATAGGTGTAGATCCGCAAATCATCAAACCCCTTGCTGGCAACCGCGACGACCGAACAACGCTACTTAAGGCTGAACAAAGAAGACGGCAAGTAAAGAGGTTGGAGGTTGGAGGTTGGAATTCGATACCAAGAACAAAGCCACCCGCTAGCCATTGGCAATAGCTAGCACTATAAGCGCCACTACCCCTCGCGCTATGCCGAGACGGCGAAGAACAATAGTTTAGTGCGCAGAACACTCACCAGCCGATCAATGCGGCCCTAAGTACAGCTCATAAGCTCTTTCATATACTTGCGTAAAATGGGAATACCGCAGGCTCTGGTCGAATGCTCGCGGCGATATTTTATCATCGTCGAAAAATGACTCAGCAACTCATAGCAGATCGTCACCGATGCTGTAGGGGCATGCCAAAACGCATCGGGCAGACCGAAACAATTGTCAAACTCGACGCTAATAGGGCGCGGGAATTTAAAGCTAGAAGAGAGTTTTTGCGCCCATTTTTCAGCCACTTGCGAGGTCTTTATTAATTCAAATATGGCTTTATTCTCGCCCTCTCGAGGGGTTTTATAAAACACTTTAACAGCGTCCATTTTAAGCGCTACGATGGATTTTTGGCCATACGAAGACTGCAACCAATTGAGAGCATGTCGAGCCTGCTTATACTCATAGTCACAACTCACCGCACGATCAAACGGCAAAAACTCGGTATCCATCACATCTTCTAATAAGTCGGTATGGCCGCCAACAATCAGGCAGACAATATTATGGAAGCGCTGGATCTCAAGGTTGTGATTATCCCAATAGTCCAACTTCACCTTCGGCCCTTCCTTTAGTTCCCACTCGGTATACCAGCCACCGGCGACGGATAACAACCAGGGAATAAAATCTGCCGCCGACTCATGTTGGTGCTCTCGCATCATCACAATAATGGCAAGGCGGTCGGCCGCATCCTCCTCCATGCCCAGCACGGGGAGTTTAAACTCCTCGATAATCAAGTGACCGAACTCATGTAATAAGGTGAACTCGAGATTGGCGAGCAAAAAATCACGCTCCCAATCAGCCTTCACCACCGGGCTGTCTGGCTTACCTGCTTGCCCTGGAAAAGACATCGACAGCACCAGTGCCGTACAGATAATGAAATATCGCATCAAGTCACTCCACTTTTCTCAACTGCTTTATTCATAGTCCATAGCACCACAAAATAACAGCCTAAGCGCTAAGGCTCCGCTGTCGTGACTCGTCACTCGGTATGCACGCAGCCCGATAAAGGCAGCAAACTTGACTGGGGCCAGGGCTCTACTCGCCACGTATTCGACGGTGTAGAGAACTGACTATCGATGGAAGCCGCGAGCGCCACCGAACTTGTTTCAGAGGCACGCCTCCCACCTAACGAAGGTTTTCACTAACGCGATTGCGCCCGCCCTGTCCTCGAACAGCCCTCTACAGTATGAAAAAATCTAACTCAACGCCGAGCACGATAGGTCGTCGTTAAGCGGGGCTCACTTACTGCTCGCCATGTACAAGCGCTGAACTCACCTTGCGCCCCATGAAGACAAGCCAGACACTGACAAGCACGAACACATTCCATTCAATAATCTTGCTATTGAAGACGCTATTGCCCAATAGACCAAGTAATAAGGCACAAGTCGGGAGCAGAAATAGCAGCATATTGCCCCGACTAGCCTCCGACTTCAGTAGCTGATAAGCCACCATCAATTCGAAAATAATAATGCCCAAAAATGCCAAGCCGGAAAACAGAATATGCAACTCCTCAAACACCCCCGTGGTGCTGTAACCGTTGAGTATCGCTTCGGCGATAGCCAGGAATAGCGGCGTAAGAACCACACCGATCAGACAGCGAATTTTATCGAAAGCAGGCAAGCTCTGTAGCCCAAGACTGGATAAATATTGGATAACGAAATATGCCGAAATACCTAAAAAAGAGGCTGCAGGTAGCACCGTGGCCCGGTAAAAAATACTGGCAATTTCCCCATGAGTCCCAGCAGTACTAATCGCCACACACCCCGTCAAAGGCGGAAAGCAAACCGGCACATTGGGGGAAGTAAAGACATAGATCAGGTAGCTGAAAAACGCCCACACCAACATCAACACCCCGGTAGTAGAAATAACCCAGCCAGCAGGTAAACAACCAATGCCATTATTGCCCATCACAACACCCTCAAAAATTCATTCGATACTGAATTCAGATAATAAATTAAGACCATACAATACCTACCAGCAGCGCATTTCAGCAAGGGTAATCAGCGTATTTTCAGTTAGGACAGCTATTATTAGATACGGCGTTAATGGTTGCTAGCTTTAGGGTCAGCTTTTGGGCAGACGATACCCAGCCCTTTACTGTGAATTTGTTAAAGCAAGCTTTAGGGTCAGATACTAGAGAGCTTTAGAGGGAGCTTTAGGAGAGAGCTTTAGTAGGGCCTTTAGGGTCAAGGGCCTTTAGGGTCAGATACCGTCTTAACAATCAAGTAAAATTCACATCAAATGGCTCGCCATTTTTTAAAACGCCATAGATTAGGTGAACTAACTTACGCATAGCGGCACCCACAAT
>MAAT01000051.1 GCA_002162815.1 Gammaproteobacteria bacterium 53_120_T64
CAATACGTCTGGCACGTGGCGGTTCCAAAAAGCGCCCTTTTTACCATCTCACCGTTAGCGATAGCCGCCGTTCACGCGATGGTCGCTACATTGAGCGCGTTGGCTTTTTTAACCCTCTTGCTCGCGGGCAGGAAGAGCCATTGCGCGTCGATCAAGAGCGCGTCGATTACTGGGTCAGCAAGGGTGCTACCTTGTCCGATCGCGTCGCTAGCCTGTTAAAGAAGGCCGCTAAAGCTGCCGCGTAATTGCCTGGTTTGACGACAGGGCCTGGCGGATTAGCTGTGAGTGGCGTAGTGGATAAAACCGGCGATTATGCCGTGGTGGCAAGGATTACCGGCCCTCACGGTATTAAGGGGTGGGTGAAAGTACACTCCTACACCCAGCCGGCAGAGAATGTCTTTAACTATCAGCCGTGGCGAGTCAACGTCGATGGTTGCTGGCAAGAGCTTAAGGCCGATGATTTTCGGGCTCAGGGTAAAGGCACTATTGCTCATTTACGTGGTATCGATGATCGCAACGCGGCTGAAACCTTCAGCGGTGTCGAGATTTTTGTACTGCGCAAACAGTTTGATGCCCTTGCCGGTGGTGAGCACTATTGGTACCAGCTGCAGGGTTTAAAGGTTTATAGCCTTGTTGACGATACTCGTGTGCTGCTCGGTGAGGTATCGGGTTTCCTCGAAACCGGCGCCAATGATGTGCTGGTGGTGCGGGGAATCAGTGACAGCATTGACCAGAAGGAGAGGCTGATACCCTATGTGGATCAGTTCTTGCTGGAGGTCGATATCGCTGCTGGTGAAATCCTTGTCGACTGGGACCCCGAGTTTTAGCTGGGTGGTTTTGTTGAGGCGCTTTGCGACGCTGGCGCGTGTGACAAGTAAAATAGGGGCGTTTGTTGGCTTGGCCGGCATCGAACCTAGGGACAGTCGCCGGTGAAAATTGCACTGGTGACCTTGTTTCCCGAAATGTTTAAAGCGGTAACGGATTACGGCGTGACTGGCCGAGCGCTCAGTAAGGGTTTGGTGGAGGTGGGTTTTTATAACCCCCGTGATTACACCGCCGACCGTCATCACAGTGTTGATGACAGACCCTATGGCGGAGGGCCGGGCATGGTGATGACCCTGGAGCCTTTACGCAAAGCTATCGCGGAGGCTAGGGCCTGGATGCAGGGCCCGTGCAAAGTGGTGTATTTATCACCACAGGGACAATTATTGAAACACCAGGCGGTTGCCGATTTTGCCGGGTGTAGAGAAAACCTGGTGTTGATAGCCGGACGCTACGAGGGTATTGATGAGCGCCTATTGTCGCTAGAGGTCGATGAAGAATGGTCGATCGGTGACTACGTGCTCAGCGGCGGAGAACTGCCGGCGATGGTGCTGATGGATGCCCTGCTAAGGCAACTGCCGGGCGTACTGGGGCACCAGGCGTCGGCTGAAGAGGATTCGTTTGTACAGGGCTTACTTGACTGTGAGCACTATACGCGGCCAGAAGTTTATGAGGGCATGGCAGTGCCCGAGGTATTGCTTTCGGGCAATCATGAAAGAATACGGCGTTGGCGTTTACAGCGCTCGTTGTTGAGAACGCGGTCGCGAAGACCGGAGCTGTTGGCGGCTTTGACACTAACAGAGGAGCAGGCAGCCCTATTGGCTGCTGCAAAAGAGTAATAAGGGTACGGATTGTTTAGGTCCGGCCACTAGAAACGATGAACAACAATTGCGAGCTTCACAGCAAGTTGTTGACGACATTAACCCGGCTGTGAAGCCGTAAAAGAGAGTTATCAGGAGCTGGTCATGAGCAAGAACAAAATTATCGCTGAACTAGAAGCGGAGCAAATGGGTAAGGATATTCCTGCCTTTAGTTCCGGTGATACCCTTGTTGTTCAGGTCAAGGTTCGCGAAGGCGATCGCGAGCGCCTGCAGGCTTTCGAAGGTATTGTGATTGCTAAGCGCAATCGCGGTATTAACTCGGCCTTCACTGTGCGTAAGATCTCCAGCGGCATCGGTGTTGAGCGGACTTTCCAGACGTACAGCAAGGCGATTGACAGTATTGCGGTGAAGCGTCGCGGCGACGTGCGCCAGGCCAAGCTGTACTACTTGCGCGAGTTGTCGGGCAAGGCAGCACGTATTAAAGAAAAACTCGGCTAGGGTTCTACCCTGCGGTGATAAAAAGGCGGCTTCGGTCGCCTTTTTTGTGTCTGGGTATTGGCGTTTATTGCTGCCGAGGTAGTGGCCCCTGCCATTTACAGGGCCGGCGCCGAGGCACTACACTGGGACCATGAGTATTGTGACGGATGAGGCGCGCATCGATAAATATATCGATGCGCTGTGGTTGGAAAAGGGCTTGAGTGACAACACTCGGCAGTCCTATCGTCGCGATTTGTCGGCCTTCAGTCGTTGGCTGCAGCCCTTGGGCTCGACACTGATGACTGCGGATCAAGCCTTGCTGAGTGATTATATGGCCTTTCGCTTAGATCCATCGAGGAGTCCTCGTTCGGCGGCCCGCTCGCTATCTTGTCTGCGGGGTTTTTATTACTACTGGCTGCGGGAAAAGCAACTCAGTATTAATCCGACCGCAAAGATCCCCAGCCCCAAGCTGGGCCAGCCGATACCGAAAAGTTTGAGCGAGGCCGATGTCGATCAGTTATTGCTGGCGCCGAGTGTCGATACGGCTATTGGCCTGCGCGATAAGACCATGATCGAGCTGCTTTATGCCACCGGGCTTCGAGTGTCGGAATTGGTGGGCTTGACCGTCAGTCAGGTCAATGTACGCCAGGGTGTTGTGCGGGTGATCGGCAAGGGGGCTAAGGAGAGGTTGGTGCCCGTTGGTGAAGAGGCCCTCGATTGGTTAGCGCGCTATTTACGTCACAGCCGCCCTGAATTGCTGGGCATCAAGGCCAGCGAAGTGCTGTTTCCCAGCCAGCGCGGTCGGGGCATGACCCGCCAGACTTTTTGGCATCGGCTCAAACATTGGGCCAACGTGGCGGGTATTGAGCAAAGCCTGTCCCCGCATACCTTGCGCCACGCCTTTGCCACGCATTTATTAAACCACGGGGCCGATTTGCGGGTGGTGCAGCTGCTGCTGGGCCACAGTGATTTATCGACCACGCAAATTTATACCCATATAGCCAAGAGCCGCTTGCAAGCCTTGCATGCGGAGCATCACCCCAGAGCCTAATCCTGCCTAGCGGGAAGCGTTTTCCGGCTCTGTATTTCAAGCACCGTTACCCGTAGTGGAGTTAGATTGAATGCAGAAATTTTTTAAAGGTAAAATGACGGCGAGTCTCAGATCGCTGGCTTTGATTGGCCTTATCTCGTCCTCCCTGGCTCAACCCCTGTGGGCCGAAGACGTGGATAAGCGAGAGGCAGAGGTCGGCGATGAGCGCCGAGCGCGCATTATGGCGAGCTTGCGTTCGGCTCGTCCGGGTCTTAACTACGGCGATATTCAAAGTAGTCCCATTCCGGACATCTCAATGGTGCAGGTTGAAAATGGCCCGCTGCTCTATGTCTACAAGGATGGCGAGTTCTTCTTTGATGGCGATCTCTACCAAGTGGGCAGGGGGCGTTTTATCAACCTCAAAGAGCAGGGGCTTAGCCGTGTGCGCCGCCAGCTACTCGCCGCAACGCCCTTGCAGGAATTCATTGTCTTCGCGCCGACGGGGCCGGTTAAAGGTGTCATCAATGTGTTTACCGATGTCGACTGTGGTTATTGCCGAAAACTGCACAAAGAAGTACCTGAGCTCAATGCCATGGGCATAGAGGTGCGCTACCTGGCCTTCCCACGTGCGGGTATCGGTTCTCCCTCCTATCAAAAAATTGTCTCGGCCTGGTGTGCTAAAGACCCTGCCCAAGCGCTGACAAGACTAAAAAATGGCGCTGACATTGAGTCGCAGGCCTGTGCCGATAACCCCGTGGCAAAGCAATACCAGATGGGTCAACAAATGGGCGTCAACGGCACGCCGGCTATCGTCTTGGCCGATGGTTCCCTGATACCGGGTTACCGTCCCGCCGCAGATCTGGCCAAGGTGCTGGGTATTGCCAGTCAGTAGGGCGCGCGCAGCCGTTGACACTCGGCATGGCCAGCATTATGGTGGCCATCATTTTTCTTATCTGCGTGCGGGGGCTCCTTGAAGTCAGTCAATATTGGGATATGTGGTCTGGGTACCGTCGGTAGCGGCACCTTTAATGTACTGGCTCGCAATGCGGCGCAAATTAATGCGCGCGCTGGTTGTGATATCAATGTAACAGTCGTCGGAGCGCGGCGTGATAATGCCAGCTGTGATACCGCTGAGGTTGTCGTTGAGCGAGATGTTTTCGCCCTCATCTGTCGCCCCGATGTCGATATTATTGTCGAGCTGATCGGCGGCACGACCACCGCGAAAGAACTGGTATTGCAGGCGATAGCCAATGGCAAGCATGTCGTCACCGCCAATAAAGCGCTAATCGCCGAATGCGGTAACGAGATTTTCGTCGCCGCTGAAAAGCAGGGCGTTTGTGTCGCCTATGAGGCGGGTGTCGCCGGTGGTATTCCCATCATTAAAGCCCTGCGCGAGGGCCTGTCGGCGAATAAAATTGAGTGGTTGGCGGGCATTATTAATGGCACCGGCAATTTCATTCTCACTGAAATGCGTGACAAGGGCCGTGACTTCGCCGATGTACTGGCCGAAGCTCAAGCGCTGGGTTATGCCGAGGCCGATCCGGCCTTCGATGTCGAGGGTACAGACGCGGCTCACAAACTGGTAATTCTCGCCTCTATCGCCTTTGGCATGCCGCTGCGTTTTGATGCCGTCTTCACCGAGGGCATTACCGCTATTCAGCCCGAAGATGTGGTGTACGCCGAAGAGCTGGGTTATCGCATTAAACATTTGGGCATCGCCAAACAGCGTCAAGACGGTGTTGAGCTGCGCGTTCACCCCACTTTAATTCCCGAACGCCAGTTAATTGCCCAGGTCAGCGGTGTAATGAACGCGGTGATGGTCAAGGGCGATGCCGTTGGCCCCACTTTGTACTACGGCCCGGGTGCCGGTGCCGAGCCGACGGCCTCTGCCGTGATTGCCGATATCGTCGATGTGGCGCGCAGTATTGGCTCTAGTACTGAAAATCGCGTACCCGCTCTGGGCTTTACCAGTGGGGCGATTGTTGACCCCGGTGTGCTCGATATTGCCGACATTGAAAGCGCCTATTACCTGCGCGCTTCGGTGCTCGACCAGCCCGGTGTGTTATCCAGTGTGGCGCAGATCATGAGCCAGCGTGGCATTAGCATCGAGGCTATTATTCAGAAAGAGCCGCCCACCGGGGCCAGCGATGTACCCTTGATTATGCTTACCAATACCACCCGTGAACAAAACCTGCGGGATGCGGTTGAGGAAATCGAAGCCTTGGCATCGGTGAATGGCTCGGTGGTGAGAATTCGTCTCGAAAGTCTTGATGCCTAAGTGCCATTGCGCCAAGCTAAGTTCAGCAAGCTCAAAATAGGAAAGGTCAAAACGTGAAATATATCAGCACCCGTGGTCAGGCCCCCGCTCTGTCTTTTGAAGAGGTCGTACTGACGGGGCTGGCACCCGATGGCGGCTTGTTCGTGCCCCAAACGCTGCCCCAGTTCAGTCGTGAAGAAATCGCCTCATGGGCGGGCTTGCCCTACAACGAGTTGGCCCTAAAGGTGATTTCCCCCTTCGTTGCCGGCGCTATTCCCGCCGACGATTTAAAGGGCATTATCGACGCCTCTTACAGTGACTTTCGCCACCGCGCGATCGCACCGCTGGTACAGAGTGGCCACAATGAATGGATACTCGAGCTTTTCCACGGCCCAACCCTGGCTTTTAAAGACTTTGCCCTGCAGTTTCTCGGTCACCTGCTCGACTATATTCTCGACAAGCGCGGCCAAAAAGTGGTGATCATGGGTGCCACCTCGGGTGATACCGGCTCGGCGGCGATAGAGGGCTGTCGGCGCTGTAAAAATATTGATATTTTTATACTCCACCCCCACGGTCGAGTTTCCGACGTACAGCGCCGTCAAATGACCACCGTGTTGAGTGACAACATCCACAATATCGCCGTTGAAGGCAATTTTGACGATTGCCAGAATATGGTCAAAGCCAGTTTTGGCGATCAGTCCTTTCTGCCCGATGGCCGTCAGTTGGTGGCGGTGAACTCCATCAATTGGGCGCGCATCATGGCGCAGATTGTCTACTACTTTTGGGCGGCGCTTTCTGTGGGTGGGCCACACCGGCCGGTATCTTTCGCCGTGCCCACCGGTAACTTTGGCGATATCTTTGCCGGTTACCTGGCGCGCGGCATGGGCTTGCCCGTCGAGCAGCTAGTGATTGGCACCAACGCCAACGATATTCTGCACCGCTGCATTAGCGCTAATGACCACAGTAAAAAACCCATCGAACACAGCCTGTCACCGAGCATGGATATTATGGCCTCGAGCAATTTCGAGCGCCTGTTGTTCGACCTCTACGGTAAAGATGGCGCGGCCATCGATGGCCTGATGGCCTCCCTCGGTGCCGGTAATACCACTGAACTCGACCCCGCAGCGCTGGCACAGGCGCGCAAGGTGTTTAGCTCCTATCGTCTCGACGATGTAGAAACACTGCAGGTGATTCGCGACGAGTACGAGAGCAGTGATTATCTACTCGACCCCCACTCGGCCATCGGTCTACAGGCCGGTCGCCAACGCCGTCGCTCAGCGGCGACACCGATGATCTGTCTCGCCACGGCCCATCCAGCGAAGTTTCCCGATGCGGTGATGCAGGCGGGTTATCCCGAGAGCCCCGCTTTGCCCCATCACATGGCCGACCTCTTTAAGCGTGAAGAGCGCTATCACGTCGAGGCCAATGATCTAGCCAAGGTGCAAGCCTATATGGCGGCGCACATCACTGTTTAGCAGCACAATATTGGGGACGCAATATGTCGGAGCTAGCCGCTGCTCAATCACCCTTGGTGTGCTATCGCGAACCTGAATTGAGTGGTGTCGACTTCGATGCCACCATGCCCGTGCTGTTGCAGCGAGTTTATGCCGGTAGGGGTGTTTTTAGCCAGCGCGAACTGTCCCTGAAGCTGGCCGAGTTGCCCCGGCCCGACACCCTGCGCGGTCTCGATGCCGCCCTCGATCTACTTTGCAATGCCCTGCGCCAAAACCAGTCAATACTGATTGTCGGTGACTTCGATGCCGACGGTGCCACCAGTACCACGTTGGCCGTGCTCGCCCTGCGCGCCCTCGGCTTTCAACAGGTCGACTTCTTGGTGCCCAACCGTTTTGACTACGGTTACGGTTTAACGCCCGAGATTGTTGGCCTCGCTCAACAGAGCCAGCCCGACCTTATTCTCACCGTCGACAATGGCATTTCGAGCATTGCCGGTGTGCTTGCGGCCCAAGCCCTGGGCATTAAAGTGTTGGTCACGGACCACCATTTGCCCGGTGCCGAGCTGCCCGCTGCCGACGCTATCGTCAATCCCCATCAACCCGACTGTGCCTTCGTGGCCAAAAATTTGGCCGGTGTTGGTGTGGTGTTCTACCTTTTAAGCGCATTGCGGGCACGCCTGCGTGAGCAGGGCTGGTTTGCAGCGGCAGGGTTGACGGAGCCACTGATGGCCGACTGGCTCGACCTAGTGGCCTTGGGTACCGTGGCGGATGTGGTGCCGCTGGATAAAACCAACCGCGTGCTGGTCAACGAAGGCCTGCGTCGCATCCGTGCCGGGCGAGCACGCCCGGGTATTCTCGCGCTGCTGGAGCTGGCCAATAAAGACCGGCAATGGCTGGTCGCCTCCGACCTGGGTTTCACCGTGGGGCCACGCCTCAATGCGGCGGGCCGTCTCGATGATATGAGCATTGGTATTCGCTGCTTGCTCAGCGATGACCCGGCCGAGGCGAGGCAACTGGCCCTGCGTCTCGATGAGCTGAATCAGGATCGCCGTTTAATCGAGGCCGATATGCAAAGCGAGGCGCTGACGCTGTTGGCTGAACTCGATTTCGATGCCGACAATATGCCCTGGGGCTTGTGTCTCTACGATCAGGGCTGGCATCAGGGCGTGGTGGGCCTACTGGCCTCGCGCATTAAAGATAAGTTACATCGTCCCGTTGTCGCCTTTGCCGAAGCGGGTGAGGATGATTTAAAGGGCTCGGCGCGCTCGATCCCCGGCTTGCATATTCGCGATGCCTTCGATGCCGTTGCCAGCCGTCACCCGGAATTACTCGATCGCTTTGGCGGTCATGCCATGGCCGCCGGCTTGTCACTAAAAAAATCCGATTTCCCCGCTTTTTCCGCCGCCTTTGACGAGGAGGTGCGTCGTCAGTTAAGCAGCGATGACCTAGCGGCCGAGGTACTCACCGATGGCGAGCTGGAGCCGGGTGATTTTAGCCTGGCCATCGCCCAGCAGCTACGCGACGGTGGCCCCTGGGGGCAGCACTTTCCCGAGCCCTGTTTTTACGGGGAGTTCTCCGTGGTGCAACAGCGAGTGGTGGGTGGTAAACATCTGAAATTGGTGCTGGGCTACGGCCCCTCATCAACACAGGTGGTCGATGCGATTGCCTTCAATACGGTGGAAGAGGGCAGTACGCCCGCTGCACTAGAGACCGTGGCGGCGGTGTATCGCCTTGATATCAACCGCTTTCGGGGGCGGGAGTCCCTGCAATTAATGGTTGAACACTTATTGCCTTGAACTTGGTGCAGCAGCCCCAGGCATACAGCTGGGGCTGGGCAGTTCATTCCTCTACTTATCCCTCTATTATGCCCTGTTCATTAAGCCCTTGGATGTCGCTCTCTCCATAGCCTAGCTCACGCAATATAGCCGCGCTATCGGCACCCAGCTCCGAGCCGACATGGGCCGCCACCTTGTCTGACCCTTCTATCCAGAAAGGGCTATTGACGGCTTGGCCACGCCCTTGATTGTGGCCCTCGACATTGATAAACATGTCGTTGTCGTGAGCCTGGGCATCGTCGATAACATCCTCAAAGGTGGCGACCACGCTAAAGGTGATTTTCTGTTCGCGCAGGCGTTCGCGCCACTCTTCACAGCTTCGGGTACTAAAAATATCGCTGAGAATGGCGCCCAGCTCTTTGGCGTGCTTAAAGCGAATGGCCAACTCGGCAAAGCGCGGGTCGGTAGCCAAGTCGGGCCGTTCAATGGCTTTAATAAAGTTGGGCCAGTGCTTCTCTTCCTGAATCACAATCAGTGAAATCCAGCGCTGGTCCTGGGTGCGGTAGTAGTTGACCAGGGCGCTACCCGGTTTTTCCGGATTGAGGCGACGGTAGGGCTTGGTGCCGCAGAGTATGCCCGACAGCGCGCTCGATGCCGCCCATAGGCCATTGGCCATCAGGCTGGTACTGACCTTACTACCCTGGCCGGTGCGCTCCCTGTTGAACAGGGCGGTCATTATCCCGGCGTACATGGTCATGGCGCTGGGGTGGTCGCCCATCGCTGGGGCGGGCATGGCGGGTTCGCCCTCGGCGGTGCGCACCGCGTCCATTAAGCCGGTGCGCGCCCAGTAGGCATTGCCGTCGAAACCGGGGGTGTTGGCGTCATCGCCCTTTTCGCCGTAGCCGGTGATTTGACCGTACACTAGGCGCTCGTTTTCCGGGGCCAGGTCTTCGTAGCGAATGTTTAAACGCGCCAGGACATTGGGCGGGAAGTTGGTGATCAGCACATCGGCTTCTCTGACCAGCTTTAAGAGTATTTCTCGGCCGGCATCGGTTTTTAAATCGAGGGCAATACTGCGTTTATTGCGGTTGTCCTGCTGCCAGGGGTAGGCAAAATCGCATTTCATAAAGGGCGGGGCTTTGTGGGCGTGGCGCAGAGGATCGCCGAGGCCGGGGGACTCGACCTTGATCACATTGGCGCCGAAATCGGAGAGCACGGCACCGCAGCCGGGGCCGAACACAAAGGTGGCGATCTCTAATACTTTTATACCGCTCAGTACGGCTGGTGTCTGGGTCATGCTGGAGCTCCGTTTATATTTATAATGGCTATTTGTCGTGCCTGTCGATTCTGCATCAAGTCGTTTGTTCTGTTAAACGGCGGGGTCGCAGATGAATTTTGCCGTACATCAAATACCAAACCATTGTCTTTTTCAATTGTCTGATCAGCGGCAGTGCTGGGCACCTCCTGGGAAAAGGCTATTTTTGCCACGATTGAAAGGTTTTTTAGCCATGTTGCGACTGTGATCTTGATCGCGGTAGGGCTAATAATATCTTGTTATTTTTAATCCAGTCTATTAATCAATATCATGGCTGGCTCGTAGGCAGTAGCGACTGGTCTGTCTCACTGAATTGGATCTATTATGAAGAACCACAAATACCGTACTTCGCGCTGCATACTAAAATCAAACGACGAGTTCTTAATGGTGGTACACAACAATGTGCGGGGTGAAAATACCGGTATTTGGGGTCTGCCCGGTGGCCGCATCGACTGGGGCGAGAAGCCGCTGAAAGCCGCGCGTCGAGAAATTCACGAAGAGCTCGATACCGCGATGGGTGAGCTGGTCGATGTCGGCAGTTATTCCTACAAGGGTTATCAGCACAAGGTCTACGGCACGCTGTTTGATGGTGTTATCGGTCGTATTGATCACAGTGAGTTATTGGAAGTTGACTGGTTTACCCTCAGCGAAGTGAGGGAGATAGCCAAGCGCAAAAAATTACACGCTGGCTTTGAACTGGAATCGATAGAGAAATTCGCCAGCCTATTAGAGTGCGTGAACTAGCCATTTCCTCAGCGTAGGTGTGTTCTCCAACCGCCTGCGCACTTCCATCCCTTCTTTTTTCTTATTCGCCCGACAGCGGTGTTCATCTTTGCTGGAGTGGGCCTGACTATCGCGTTTAACGAAAACCCCACCATCCTGCCGGCGAAGATTCTTTGCTTGACCTTCTAGTTACTGTAAGGCTTAGATTAATACTTCAAGTAAAGTCAGTGTCTAAGGCGAGGTGGGGTATGAATATCAGCGAAGTGGCCAAGCTCAGTGGTCTAGCGGCAAAAACCATTCGTTACTACGAAAGCATCGATCTGATGGATCCGCCTCGTCGTGGGGCGAACGGTTATCGGCGCTATCACGATGGTGATGTTCAAATTCTTTGCTTCCTGCGCCAGGCGCGCCAATTTGGCTTTAATATCGACCAGTGCCGATTGCTGTTGGCCTTGTACAAGAACCCGCAGCGCCGCAGTACCGAAGTTCATCAATTGGTGAGTGATAAGTTAACAGAGGTAGATGCCCATATTCGTGAACTGGGGGCAACTCGCGACCTGCTGGCACAGTTGGTTGGCGTCTGCCCCAACAACGAAGAAGCCGACTGCGCCATTATCGACACCCTATCGGGCCAGTCAGAGCAGAGCCAGGTCGTAAAGGGGGTGGAGTCATGAGCTCCTGTTGCAATAAGCCAGAGCCAGCACCAGAGCTGGCCGAGACTTCCTGCTGCCCCAGTGAAAAAGCCCAGCGCGACTATTTATTGTGGATTTCGGGCAGCATTGTACTGGTCTGTTATGTTCTGGGCTGGGGCTTTGCCGATGGTGAGGCCTTACCGCGCTGGCTGGCGGTGATGAGCGGCGGCATCTTCGAGCTGATGAATAAAATGTGGTGGGGCTTGGCAGCGGCGGTGGTGTTTGTTGGCCTGCTGGAGCGCATCCCCCGCGAACTGATTATGGCGACCCTGGGCCGGGGGGGTACCTTCAAGGGCATCGCGCGGGCCACTTTTGCCGGTTTATTCCTGGACCTCTGTAGTCACGGCATTTTAATGGTCGGCACCAAGCTCTATCAAAAGGGTGCCAGCCTCGGTCAGTTGATGGCCTTCCTAATTGCCAGCCCGTGGAACTCCCTGTCGTTGACCATCATTATGTTCACCCTGATCGGCCTCAAATGGACCTTGCTCTATATTAGCTTGTCACTGCTGATTGGCCTGATCAGCGGCGTCATCTTCGATCGCCTCGTTGGGAAAGGGGTATTAAATGCTAACCCCGCTAGCCCCGATGCCAACGCTCAAGAACAAGCCCCAGCCGTGTGGCCAGAGGTAAAAAAACTCTGTGCCGGGGCGAGTTTTACCCACAGGTCTATAGGCGCGCTGTTGTGGGATGGCCTGAAAGATTCAGCCATGGTGTTCCGCTGGTTGTTCTTTGGCCTAGTACTCGCCACGGCGATTCGCGCCTTTGTGCCCATCGATACCTATAGCACCCTGTTTGGCCCAACGCTGATGGGCCTACTGCTAACCTTGCTGGCGGCCACCATTATCGAAGTTTGCTCCGAGGGCTCAACCCCCATCGCCGCCGATCTGGTGCTGCGCGCCGGTGCGCCGGGCAATGGTTTTACCTTCTTAATGGCCGGCATCGCCACCGATTACACCGAAATTATGATTCTCAAAGATCTCACCAAATCCTGGAAGATCGCCCTCTTTCTACCCCTGGTCACACTGCCCCAGGTGCTAGTACTAGGCTGGATACTCAATCAGATGCCGCTGTAATAGGGCACTTGTACAGTCCAGTAGGGCTCTTAAATCAGGTATCATGACGCCGACTTTTTTCAGCATCGTGAGCATTATTAGCGCTGCTGTCATGCACAAACCGAAATATGGCGCAGAGAAATTATGAGCAAGCAGAGAATACTCACCGGCATCACCACCTCAGGCACTCCCCATCTGGGCAACTATGTCGGCGCCATTCGTCCCGCCGTTGAGGCCAGTAAAAGCACCGACGTGGAGTCCTTCTATTTTCTCGCTGACTATCATGCCCTGATCAAATGCAATGACCCCGACGCGGTGCATCGCTCGACGCTGGAAATTGCCGCCAGCTGGATCGCCCTAGGCCTGGATACCGACAACGCGGTGTTTTATCGTCAGTCCGATATCCCGCAGATTCCGGAACTGATGTGGTTGTTCAACTGCATGGCCTCTAAGGGCCTGATGAATCGCGCCCATGCCTACAAGGCGGCGGTACAGGATAACGAAACAGCAGGGGAGGATGCCGACTTTGGCGTCACCATGGGCCTGTTCAGCTACCCGGTATTGATGGCTGCCGACATTTTGATGTTTAACGCCCACCAGATCCCGGTCGGTCGCGACCAGATTCAGCACGTCGAAATGGCGCGCGATATTGCCCAGCGTTTCAACCACCACTACGGCGAGCACTTTGCCCTGCCCCAGGCCCTGGTCGATGACGATGTACCCCTATTGCAGGGTCTCGATGGCCGCAAAATGAGCAAGAGCTACGGCAATACCATCCCGCTATTTCTGACTGAAAAGCAGCTCAAGAAGCACATCAATAAAATCAAAACCAATCTGCTGGAGCCCGGTGAGCCGAAAGACCCCGACACCTCCTCGGTGTTTCAAAT
>MAAT01000001.1 GCA_002162815.1 Gammaproteobacteria bacterium 53_120_T64
CTGAGCATTGGCTCGGGGTAAAGGTTAGGCTTTGGCCCGAGTCGACGATCACCGCTTGTGAGTGGGCCTGCGGTGCCGCGCGCACCCGGCCCTGGTACACGGCCACGCGGCAGCGCTTGCCGAGCTGGCGCACGGAAAAGCGCGTGCCGAGAGGCCGTAAGATGCCCTGGGGGACCGCTACGATGAAGGGTGTGGCGGCAGGTGCGGTGCGAACATAGACCTCACCTTTTAGCAGAATCAGCCGGCGTTCGCTGGGGCCGTAACGTACCTTGATCGCGCTATCGCTGTTGAGGGTGATTTTACTGCCGTCGGCGAGGTTTATGCGTCGTTGTTCGCCGACCCCGGTGTGGTGGTCTGCCTGCCAATCCTGCCAGGGCTGGCGCTGGGCGATAAGCCAACCGCCGCTACTAATAAATGCGCAGAGGCCAAGAGTTTTGATGGCTGCGCGGCGCGACAGGGCCGCGTTAGGGGAGGCTGGAGTCGTTAGTGCTGCCTCGGCGAGCGCCGCATTGTTGCAGCTCGTCAGGTGATTAAATTTTTGGTTGATGGCTTCAATCTGTTGCCAGGCCCGCTCATGTTGGCTGTGCTGTTGGCGCCACTCATACAGGGCTTGCCATGTGGTGTCGGGGTCATCGGACGACTGCCACTCCAGCAGCCACTCGACCGCGCGTTGGGCAATTTCAGGCGGGGTGTTTTGCGCCGCGTGCCCGCTGCCTCGCTTGGTTTTCATCGGGTGGGCTTAGGGCTCGACTTGCAGTGCGAAGTAGCATTGGCTGCCGGCCCTGACCAGATAGCGCTTGATGGTGCTGATGGAAAGTGACATTTTCTCGGCGATCTCAGCCTGCTTGAGGCCGTGTAATTGGGCATATAAAAACGCGTGTTTAACCGGGCCTGGCAGGCCATCTAATAAACGGTCTATTTCCAGCAAGGTTTCTAGTATCAGGTGCTGTTCTTCCGGGCCGGGAGCCCGGGCTTCGACTTGTGATAACAGGGTTTCAAGATAGGCCCGTTCGATACGTTCCCGGCGCCAGTGGTCAAGCAATACCCGCTTGGCCACCACCATGAGATGGGCCTTGGGTTCGCGGGCCTCAATCAACTGTTCCCGGCTTAGCAGACGTATAAAAGTGTCGTGTAATAGATCCGCAGCGCGCTGAGAACAGTGCAGTTTTTGGTGTAACCAGGCTTGTAGCCAGCGGTGGTTGTCGCTATAGAGACTGTCTATTTGTGCGCGTAGCTCGGCGTGGGATGAGTGCATAAGCATGTTGAAGAAAACGAAGAGGCTGTCGGGTCAGAGAGGCTCCAGTATAAATGATAATCATTATCAATGTAAATGATATCGATTCTTATTATCATTTATTGTCTTTACTGTTACCCGCTATAAAAAAGCCCCCCACTGATCGCTCAATGGAGGGCTTTTTTATAGCGGGCTGTATGGTGGCCGGGCTCTAAACCCCGCGCCCATCATCGCGCAGCCAGACATACATCGCCGGTATCACCATCAGGGTCAGTATCGTCGACGAGGCGAGGCCAAACATCAGGGCCACACCCATGCCGTGAAGCATGGCGTCGGGCAGTATAAATGCGGCCCCGGCAATGCCCGCCAGGGCGGTGAGAAAGATCGGCTTGGCGCGAATGGCCGCCGCCTCCAGGGCGGCGGTGCGCATCGGTACGCCCTGCGCGCTTTGCATGTGGATGAATTCAATCAATAAAATCGAGTTGCGCACCACGATGCCGGAGAGGGCAATGAGGCCAATGGTGGAGGGCATGGAGTAGGTGGCATCCATTATCCAGTGGCCGAGGATGATGCCGGAAAAACCCAGCGGTACAGGCAGCAGCACCACGAGTGGGGTTTTAAAACTGCTGAACTGGCCGACCACCAAGATGTAAATGCCGAGTATGGCGTAGTTAAAGGCGGAACCGAGTTCGACAAAGGTCTCCTTGGTGACATCCCACTCGCCCATCCACAGCAGAGTTGGTTTGCTCTCATCTTCTGGCTGGTTGAAGTAGCGCACCTCGGGCTGCATGCCCTCGGGCCAGTCCATTTTCTTGATGATCTGCTCAACGTCGTGCAGGGCGTACATCGGTGCGTCGCGGTGTTCACCGCGAATACTGGCCATCACCAGGTCGGCGAAGCGGCCATCGCGACGATAGATGGGGTAGGAGGCGGGTTCATGGCTAATGGTGACCACATCGCCCAACTCCCGGGTTTCACCGCTCATGGTGGGGATGGGTGTCGATAGCAGGCGCTCACCGACAAACAATGACTCCTTGGGCTGGCGCAGCACAATGGGGATGGGGTTGCGCCCATCGCCGCGGTGAGAGTAGCCCAGGTCGACACCCTGCAGCAGGGCGGCGAGGGTGCTGTAGACAACGCCCTCATCGATTTTATGAAAGTCGAGATTTTCCTGGTCAATGGCGATGCGCATGCGCAGCGGCGGGTTGCCGAGAGAGTTGTCGGTTTCGGCCAGGGCGGGTACCTGATCAATGGCCTGCTGAATTTTACGCGCGCTGGCGCGGCGGGTTGCGGCATCGGGGCCGTAGACCTCGGCCAGCACAATATAGGGTGCCGGTGGCCCGGGTGGGGACTCGACCAGTTCTACGGTGGTGTTTTCCGGCAGCTCAAGAGCCTTTAAGCGCTGGCGGATTTCCATGGCGATAGCGTGGCTCTCGCGATCTCTATCCCAGGTGGACGACAGGCGGATGCGCACCTCGCCCAGTTCCGGCGAGTTGCGCAGATAGTCCTGGCGCACCAGTCCGTAAAAATTAAAGGGCCCGGCAACACCGGCGTAGAGCTGCATATTTTGAATTTCTTCGATATCGCCAATCAACTCAGCGGCCTTGACCAAAATGCGGTCGGTGGCTTCGAGGGTGGAACCCTCGGGTAGATCAAACTGTATTTGAATATCCTGCTTATCATCGAAGGGCATGATTTTGAACAACACTAGCTTGTTGTAGGGAATAAGGAAGCTCAGCAGGGTGAGGCCGACAATGGCGAACACGGTGTATTTGGCGCGCTGGGGGGTACTCAGTAGGCTACCCAAAGTGACGCGAACCGCAGTGCCAAAAATACCGCCCTGGGCTTCTTTTTCGTCTTCAAGTTTTTCCGCTTCTGACTGGGGGGCGCTGTCATCGCTCTCGGGGCGCAGTTTCAACATCGCCCAGGGTACAACGGTAAAGGCTAGAATCAGTGAAAAGACCATCGCTGAAATGGCGGCAATGGGGATGGGCTCGAGAAAGGGCGCAATAAAGCCGTGGATGAAGAGCATCGGCAGCATGGCCATGACCACGGTAAAGGTGGCGATAATGGTGGGGTTGCCGACTTCGGCGACACCGTCAATGGTGGCCTGTAGCAGGCTGCGGTCATCGCGCATTTTCCAGTGCCGAGAGACATTTTCGATCACCACAATGGCGTCGTCGGCGAGAATGGCGATGGAAAAAATAATGCCGTACATGGTCAGCCGATTGAGGGTAACGTCGAGTAGCCAACAGGTGAAAAAGGTTAAAAGGATGGTTGAGGGCACAACCAGTAGTACCACAATGCCCTCTCGCCAGCCCAAAAATGCCCCCATAATAATCACGATGGCGGCGGTGGCGAGAATCAGGTGGAACATCATTTCGTTGGACTTGTGGCCCGCTGTTTCACCGTAGTCGCGAGTGATGGCGACATTGATGTCGGCCGGGATTAAATCACCGCGCACCTGTTCGAGGCGCTTCAGCACATCTTCACTAATGGCCACGCCGTTGGCACCATTGCGTTTGCCGATGGCGAGGGTGACGGCGGGCAGGCGCTCGTAGCTATTACCATCGGCACTGGTGGGTAGTAGCTGGGAAACGCGGTGTTCACCCAGGCTGGCACCGATCACAACCTTGGCGACATCGCGTAAATAGACCGGTCGGCCATCGGCGGTGGTGATCACCAGCAGGCCAATTTCTGTGGTGCTGTGCAGCGTCTGGCCAACGATGACCGGTGTTAGTTGATTGGTGTTGCGCAAACTGCCGGCGGCAAATGAGAGGTTGGCATTGCGAACTTTCTCGACCACTTGGTTGAGGGTGACCCCGTAGAGGGAGAGCAGTTCGGGGTCGGGCTCGATGCGCAGTTCCTTGGGGTGGCCACCGATAATATAGGTCAGGCCGACATCGTCGACCTTGATGATCTCGTGCTTCAGCTCCTCGGTTAAGTCGTAGAGGCTCTCGGCACTCCAACGGCCTTTATTGCCGGGCTTGGGTGACAGGGTGAGCACCACCACGGCGGCGTCGTCGATGCTGCGGCCGATGACGAGCGGGGGTGGCAGGTTGGCCGGCACGCGATAGCGGTTGGCGTCGATGGCATCGTTGACCCTTGCCACGGCAGCATCATCGTCGAAGCCGGTGTCAAAGCGCACCGTCAGGGCAATGCCGTCGTCGCGGGTCATCGAGTAAACATGCTCGACATTGTCGATGCCCTTGAGAATATCTTCAAAGGGCTTGGTGACCAGCTCGACCACATCCTCGGCCTTGAGACCGGGGGTGGTGATAAAGATGTCGACGAAGGGCACGGTAATTTGTGGATCTTCTTCCTGGGGCATGCTCAATAGCGCCATGCCGCCAAGAATGACGGAAACAATTAAAATTAGCGGCGTCAGTGCCGATTGAATAAAGCCCTGGGTGATACGCCCCGCGATGCCTATAGACACAGTTACTCTCCCGCGCTATTGGATGGGGCAGGCGTTTTGCGCGTCGGCTGGGGGGGCTTTTGTACCAAGGTATCGCCCGTTTGCAGGCCTGACAGCACTTCAATGCCCTTGGCGAGTTGCGTGCCGGGCTGGATAACAACTTCGCTGCCGTCTTTTAAATAGACAAAACTTAGGCCATAGCGACGATGGATGTAGGATTCGGGGATGACATAGGCTTCGCGCTTATCGGTGGAAACCCAGACTCTGACGCGCTCGCCGACGAAGAAATCACCGAGACCGTCGACCTGAACGTCGGCGACCACACGGCCGTTGTCGAGTTCGGGATAAACCTGGGAGACGGTGCCTTCACGTCGTGTCGACTGTTTGTCATTATCGTTGATGTCTAGCAAACCCCGCTCGGCAACGAGTACTTTGTCATCTTGTTTGATAAAGCGGGCGTGGCGCTCGGGTAACATCAAACGCAGGATATAGCTGTCGGCGGCGATTTCGGCAATCGCCTCACCGGGCATTACCACCGCACCGTGGGTGACCTTGACGTTTAATACCCGACCGCGGGCGGGTGCCAGCACATCACCCTGAGCTTGTGCCTCGCGCACCACATCCTGTTCTAGTTTAAGCGCGGCGATATCGGCGCTGACGACGTCGACCCGGGTTTCTGCTTTATCGAGCTCAGCCTGGCTAGCTTTGCCGGTTTTACGTAGGGTCGAGACTCTTTTTAAGGTGGTTTTGGCGAGCTGTAACTGGGCGTTGAGGGAGAGCAATTTGGAGGCGAAGGCGGCAATTTGCAATTTTTGTTTCTCGTCGCGCACCAGGGCTAGCTTCTGCCCGGCCTCGACAATATCACCCTCATCGACCAGTAGTTCCACTAGGGTGCCGCCAATACGAGCCCGGCCCTGGGTGACGTCCATCGATTGCACCGAGGCAAATACCGACTTCAGGTCATACACGGTTTGCTGCTTGACCTGATAGGCCTTGGGCTCGGCGTTGACACTTGGGCTGAGGAGGGCGAATAAACAAATCGTTGAACTGATAATGCGACAGAGGGAGAGTAAGCTCTTTAGGGTGGGCTGCATTGCCAAGGGTTTCCTATCTGGGAGGTCGATTGGTAGAGACTTTGTTATTTTAAGCCGTACCGGAAAGGGTACTGGTCAGTTTACTAGACGGAAACTCTACGGAAAAGCCTTAGCCAAGAGGAGGGCACTAACTGCCTTTGAGGGTGCCGATTAAGACAATAGTGCGTATTTTGAGAGGTTTTGGCGCAATGGGTTCGGGATGAATTACTCGGCAGGTGTTGGTCACCCGCGTTAAATTGGGGTGAGTCTAGGGTTTGCGGCGAATAGCATCCGTTCTCACCGGGTATACCCCACTTTCTCGATCTTTAAAAAATTGCTTGAGGGCCTTTTTAACCGAGAGAAAGGCGATGTCCTGCCAGGGTATTTGGTGCTCCTCAAAGAGTTCGACTTCGAGGGATTCAATGCCCGGAGAAAATTCGGGTTTTTCCAGTTCGCCACGAAAAAACACATACACCTGATTGATGTGGGGGATGTCTATCATGCTGTACAGCTCTAGCGAGTGCAGGTGAGCATTAGCCTCTTCCACGCATTCGCGCCTGGCACCTTCGAGCATGGTTTCGCCATTTTCCATAAATCCGGCGGGCAGGGTCCAGTAGCCGTAGGCGGGTTCAATGGCACGGCGGCAGAGCAGTACCTGGTTTTCATAGACGGGGATGCAGCCGGCAATAATACAGGGATTCTGGTAGTGTATGGTTTCACAGCCATCGCAAATATGGCGGTGGCGATCGTCCCCCTCGGGGATGCGATGGCTGATACCTCCACCGCAATTACTGCAATATTTCAATGTACTCGTTTATCCTGAATAATTTATGACAAGCTGTTGTCCCGAGTATACCCCTGCCGACTGAGAAGCAGGAATAAAATAGACAGGTTTTTATTGGTGTTAAATAAAATTTCTGAACAACTTGCCGCCCTGTCGCCCGAGCCTTTGCAGCCAACGGAGGGCAGTCGCGAAGCGGCCGTGTTGCTAGCCTTCACTCGGCAGGCCGACCCCCAGTTGGTGTTTACGCAGCGCGCTCAGCATATGAACAGCCACCCCGGGCAGGTGGCCTTCCCGGGCGGTAAGTGGGAGCGCAGTGACAGTAGTTTACTGTTCACTGCTCTGCGGGAAAGTCAGGAGGAGGTGGCACTGGCACCGTCAGAGGTCGAGATGATCGCCCAATTGCCACAGCGACGCACCCGTTTGGGGGTGCAAGTGACACCCTACTTGGGCTTTATTCGCCCCAACCTGGCGTTGCGCGCCGACCCCTCCGAGCTGGAGGCAATTTTTCACGTGCCGCTGTCGTACCTGCTGGAGCCAAGGCATCTCATTAAGAAGCAAGTCGATGTACTGGGTCATTACTGCTGGATGCCTTGCTATCATTATCAGGGCTACACCATTTGGGGCTTTACTCTCGCGGTGCTGGTCGACATGCTCAACCGGGTGTTTGCCGTGGGCTTGAATGCCGAGGTTGATAAAGCCGATCTGCCCCTCGATATCCGCCAACGCTTTCCGCAATTCCCCGAGGGCGAGGCCCCCGGTACGTTATAAACTGTCCTCCCCCAAAAAGAGGGGGGCTAAAAAGAGGTGAATAGATGATTTATCAATACGCAGACCGTGTGCCGACATTGGGCAAGGATGTATTTGTCGCCCCCAGTGCCGATGTTATTGGCTCGGTGAACTTGGGTGACCAGGTCAGTGTCTGGTTTGGTGCGGTAATACGCGGCGATACCGATATTATTAATATTGGCGCCGGTACCAATGTTCAGGACACTGCGGTTATTCACACCGATCCTGGTATACAGGCCAACATTGGCTGCAATATCACTATCGGGCACTGTGCGATGATCCACGGCTGCACCATTGGCGACAACTCGCTGATTGGTATTAACGCAGTGATTCTCAACGGTGCGGTGATCGGTAAAAATTGCCTGATCGGCGCCAATGCCCTAGTGCCCGAAGGTATGGTGATTCCCGATAATTCGATGGTGCTCGGCACTCCGGCGAAAATCGTTCGCGAGTTGGATGAAAAAACCATTGCAGTGCTGCAGAACTCGGCAGCGGTTTACATTGAAAAGGCTGCAAGTTTCCGCAGCTCGCTGACACCCCTGGATTTACCCTCTTGACCACACCTTGGCGACAGCGTTGCTGGCTGACACTGCTAGGGCAAAAGAGGGGGCCTGAATAGTGGGTGTCGATAGTAAAGTGGAGAATGTTAGCAATAGTGGGGAGGCAGAAGAGGCGCCAGTGGTTTCGCCTTGCGTCTCCATTTGCGCCCTCGACGGCGATGATATTTGCACCGGCTGTCATCGCAGTGGTGAGGAAATTCGGCAGTGGATTTTGTTGGACAATACTGCGCGCCGGGAGGTGCTTAGCAAGGCCTGCGAACGGGCGAAGATTGGCAACCCCTTTGCTTAAATTCAACGCGATACTTAGAGCTCGTCGGGTCCTCTACTGAGTACCTGCCAGACCTTGAGTTTTTTGATCATCTTTTCCGACAGCGCTAGTACCTCGAGACGATAGTTACCGATACTGAAGCTGACCTTGGCGTCGGGGAAGCTCTCAATGTGCTCGAGAGCCAGGCCGTTGAGGGTTTTCGGCCCGTCGACGGGTAGGTCCCAGTGGGTGGTTTTGTTGATGTCGCGAATATTGGCGGTGCCGTCGATCAGGTAACAGCCGTCATCTTGCCTGGCGATTTCGTCTTCGTGCTCAAAAATATTAGTGGTGAAATCACCGACGATCTCCTCGAGGATGTCGTCGAGGGTGGCCAGGCCCTCGATGTCGCCGTATTCATCGACCACCAGTCCGAGGCGGTACTTGTTCTTTTGGAAGTTGATCAGCTGAATATGCAGAGGCGTTTCGGCGGGGATGAAGTAGGTGGGGTTGGCAAAGCGTTTAATGGCCTCTTTGCTCAGCTCGCCCTCACCGCCGCGCAAGATACGACTGACCTTGCGCATATGGAGAATGCCCACTATCTGATTGATATCGCCCTCGTAGACGGGCATGCGGGTGTGTTCGGTATTGACGATCTGCTCGACCAGAGAGTCGATGTCATCCTCGAGGTTGAGCCCGAGAATTTCACTGCGCGGCACCATAATGTCGTTGACGCCAATCTTTTCCAGATCGAGCACGCTGATCAACATATCCTGATGGCGCGAGGAGAGGTTTTCCTCTTTGGCCTCATCGACCACCGTGCGCAGCTCCTCCTTGCTGAGACTGTCGTCAATTTTTTTCAAGGGGTTGAAGCCCAGTAGGCGCACGAGGGCATTGGACAGTTGATTGACGACCCACACCAGAGGGTAGGCAATCTTCAGCAGCGGTTTGAGAACGTGACTGGCCTTAAAGGCCACGCTCTCGGGGTGTAGGGCGGCAATGGTTTTCGGTGTCACCTCAGAAAAAATCAGGATGGCAAAAGTGAGGCCGAGGGTGGCGATGACAATGCCCAGCTCCGGGCCAAATAGGCGGATGCTGATAATGGAGGCGATGATGGAGGCGAGAATGTTGACCGCGTTATTGCCAATTAGAATAATGCCGATCAGGCGGTCGGGGCGCTCGAGAAGCTTCTGTGCACGCCGGGCGCCACGGTTGTTTTTAGCGAGATGCTTCAGCCGGTAGCGGTTGAGAGACATCATACCGGTTTCGGAGCCAGAGAAAAAAGCAGAGATAATCAGTAGGCCTGCCAGCACGCTGGTAAGCAGCCATATCGGAGCGTCGTTCAACGAGGAGTTAACCTCTCATAGCTAAGGATCGCTCATGTTGAAGGAGTTTGCACGGCTTGGCAACTCGGATTGCGGCCCGCGTTTTAAGCCAGGATGACCTCGAGAACAAACTTGCTACCCCAAAAGGCGAGCATCAGTGAGCCGAAGCCACCGAGAGTCCACAGCGTTGCGGTTTTACCGCGCCAGCCCCAACGAAAATGCCCCCATAGCAAGGTCGCGTAGAGTAGCCAGGCGACGATGGAAAACACCGTTTTGTGTACCAGGTGTTGGGCAAAAAAGTTATCGACAAAGAATAGGCCGCTGACCAGTGCCAATGTGAGTAAGGTAAAGCCGGTAATTAACAGGCTAAATAGCAGGCTTTCCATGGTTTGCAGGGGTGGCAGTATGCGCATTAAGGCGCTGCTGTGGTGTTGGTGCAGCTGGCGGTTTTGGTAGCTGAGGAAAAGTGCCTCGAGGGTCGCAATACTGAGCAGACTGTAGGCGATAATGGAGAGTAGTATGTGCAGGCTTAATCCCAGGGGCAGACTGTTGCGAGGCGGGCTCTGCCAGATAGGCAATAGGGACAGGGCGAGCGCCAGCGCGCTGAGCGGGAAGAGTAATAGGAATAGACTGTGTAGGGGGCGGCGCAGGCTGCCGCCTATCACCATGCCGTTGATGACCAGGGATATTGCCACCGACAGCGGTAGCAAGCTGAAATCGGTGCCTAAAGCGGTAAATATTTGCTGCCAGCTGGTGACAAAATGGGCGACTAAGGCGAGCCCGCTCAAGCCGAGAATGATGCCCCGGGAGCTGGCAACAGGGTTGTCGGATGCTTGCAGGCTGGCCCGCACCTGCAAGGCGAAGGCGAATAAGTAGCAGGCTATAGCTATCAAGGGAGGTAATTGTACGGACATAACAGCTGTTCGAGTTGATCAGATTGGCCGAGTTTGGCACAGAAAGACAGTGGCGCAAAGCATGACTCACCGGGGGCTCGTGGGCTCACGCCGCGCGGTGGGCTGAACGCTGGTGTTCTTGGCTTGAGATGTCGTGGTCGCTGCATGGCTGCCGGTGAGCGTTTTGATCGGTTATACTAGGCGGCTAAATACCCTACTTGCTAGCGCCTCACTTTACAGCGGGAACCGAACCACCATGGCTCTATTTGAAAATCTCAGCGACCGCCTTTCCCATAGCCTGAAAACCATTTCAGGAAAATCGACCCTCACCGAAGAAAACATTAAGGATACCTTGCGCGAAGTGCGCATGGCGCTGCTGGAGGCCGATGTTGCTCTGCCCGTGGTGAAAGCCTTTGTTGAGCAGGTGCGCGACCGGGCTGTCGGTCAGGAAGTTAACCTCAGTCTCAACCCGGGGCAGCAATTCCTAAAGATTGTCCAGGACCAGCTCGAACTGGTGATGGGCTCCAGCAATGAGAGCCTCGACCTCGCTGCGGCGCCGCCAGCCGTCATTTTAATGGCCGGCTTACAGGGTGCGGGTAAAACCACCTCGGTCGCCAAGCTGGCTCGCTACCTGAGTGAGCGGGAAAAGAAAAAGGTGATGGTGGTCAGTGCCGATGTCTATCGCCCGGCGGCAATTAAACAGTTAGAGGTTTTGGCGGCAGAGGTCGGGGCTGAGTTCTTTCCCAGTGCCACCGAGCAGAGCCCGGTCGACATCGCTAATGCTGCGTTAGCGGCGGCGCGCAAAAGTTTTGCCGATGTCTTGATCATCGATACCGCAGGTCGCCTGCATATCGATGAAACCTTGATGACCGAAATCAAGGACCTTCACGCGGCGGTTAAGCCCGTGGAAACCCTGTTCGTGATCGACGCCATGATTGGCCAGGACGCGGTGAATACTGCCAGCGCCTTCAATGAGGCTCTGCCGCTGACCGGGGTTATTTTGACCAAGGTCGACGGTGATGCCCGTGGCGGCGCGGCGCTGTCTGTGCGTCAAATCACCGGCAAGCCGATTAAATTCCTCGGTGTCGGTGAAAGAACCGATGCTCTCGAGCCCTTCCACCCGGAGCGAATCGCCTCGCGTATTCTCGGCATGGGTGACATGCTCTCGCTGATCGAGGAAGTCGAGCGCAAGGTCGATAAAAAGAAAGCCGATAAGCTGATCAAGAAGGTGCAAAAGGGCAAGCGCTTTGACCTCAATGACCTGCGCGATCAGCTGCAGCAAATGAACAATATGGGCGGCATGGGCACTATGTTAGAAAAACTGCCGGGCATGGGCAATATGGCGCAGATGGCGGAACAGGCGAATTTAAACTCCCAGCTGGGCGGCATGTCGGTGATTATTGATTCGATGACGCTGGCGGAAAGATCCAACCCTGAGATCCTCAATGGCTCGCGCAAGCGGCGTATCACTCAGGGTTCGGGTACCAGTATTCAAGACCTCAATCGCCTGCTCAAGCAGTACAAGCAGATGAGTAAAATGATGAAGAAAATGAAGGGCAAGGGCATGCACAAGATGATGCGCGGCATGGAGAGCATGATGGCGCAAAGTGGTGCCCAGGGCGGCGGAATGCCGCCTGGGGGCTCTCGTCGCTAAGTATTCGAAGAATGTTCGTTAAAGGTGGTGTTCATTCAGTTTTATTTGACGTAAAATATCGCGCCTTTCCGTAGGCCTGTCAGTGGTTTTGCTGCGTCATTTATTTTAAGGCGTAATAGAAACCTTGTAGGGGTGTTGTAGATGCCCAATTCAGGTTCTGCGTAATGTACGTCCGGATGGCTACTTGCCCTCGGAAACACCGATACAAATAGGAAAACAGATTTCATGGTCACAATACGTCTGGCACGTGGCGGTTCCAAAAAGCGCCCTTTTTACCATCTCACCGTTAGCGATAGCCGCCGTTCA
>MAAT01000046.1 GCA_002162815.1 Gammaproteobacteria bacterium 53_120_T64
TTCACGAGCCAGGCGCGACATTTTGTGCAGCAGTTGATATTGCTCTATATAACGGAACATTAAATTGAGGGCGGTGCTGGCGGCCTTTTTTTCACAATTGGCGTGGTCGATCAGCAGGATGGTTTGGTTCTGTAGGGCGGCCTCTACCCAGGCATCGGGTGTCGCACAGGGTAGAAAGGCCGCGATTTCATCGAGATCACTCAAGATCCAGTTTGCTCCAGGACAATTACCATGGTTCTCATGCCATCATTGCTTTTAGCGCCGCGTCGCGGTCGGCATTAACCTTTTGCACCAGGGGATTGCCATCCATGATGGTCAACCAGGCAGCGAGACCCGGTAGCTCATCGCAGAGGTCGCGACCGAGAGCCTTTTGGGTCGCCATGTTGCCCAGGGTGACCGTGTAATAGAGCATGAAGTCGGCATAGCTCATGGCCTCACCGGCGGCGAAGGGCCCAAAAATCAGCAGGCGATTCAATGCGGACACGCCCTTATCGAGCTCGGCGTTCACCTTCTCGTTTAACTGCTCATCGGCCGGTGCGCCAAAGAACACTGCACCCAGTAATTGCCGGGTGACCAGCTCCAGATAGAGCTCAATCGACTTGCTCAGTTCGCGCACCTTGGCACGCGCGTAGGGATCTTCCGGGTAGAGGGGAACCTCTGAGGACAGGTCTTCGAGAAAATCAAAGATGACATTGGTTTCGGTGAGCGCGCCCTCTTTAACTTCCAGGCAGGGGATCTTGCCCATCGGGCTCTTACTGAGATAGCCTTCTTCCTGACTGGGGCGAGTAATCACTTCTTCAAACTCGAAGCCCTTTTCCAACAGGGTCAACTTCACCATATTGTAATAATTGCTCACCGGGAAACCGTAAAGTTTAAACATCGTTGTTCTCCACTCAGTTATTGTTGCTGGCTATTTTTTTTGCGTTTCGTGCCGCCACTATACCCGGCTCAAGGTAGCGCTGGTAGTGGGCCTGGGAGAGACGATAAAGCTCGCCTTCAAGCGCCTCATAAAAACGCGGCAACGCTATATCAGCAGAGGCTGACAACAGGCGAAAGCCCCAGTCCGTCGCGTCAACACCCTCGCCACGGGTCTTTTTCAACAGGGCATAAACCCAGCAGTGGGGGTCACTGTGTGCTCGAAAAGTGATGTTTGCCGCCGTTAATTTTGACTTTAACAAGCCACTATCAACCAGCTGTATTTTGTTATTAAGAATCTGAATCAATAGCGAATCCAGCCTTTCAAACACCACAACGCGCTGCTCTTCGGGATAACCGTTCCAGTTGACCACCTCATGGGCGAAGCGATGGCAACCCCGACACACATCGTCACCCATGCTCGATGAGCAGATGCCAATACAGGGTGTAGCGATGGCTTTACTCACGTGGCTGTCCGATAAAAGTCATTCAATTGCTGGGCGCTGGGCACCACGGTTTCTTCCATATGAAAGTGATGGCTGCCTGCGATGATGTCAACGACAAGCCCCGGTGCATACTGTTCCATACCGTAAAAGCGTTCCATTCGTTGCGGGTCGGAGAGCAACAGTAAACTCGGGCATTGAATGCGTGCCACAAATGCCTGAACAATGGCAGGCGTTAATTTGAGCTCTGAAGCCACCTTCAACTTCTCATCGGCACGCCAGCGAAAGCCTTCACCTTCAGCCCGCAAACCGCGCTCGGCAATAAGCTTGGCCGCTGCCACTGACAAGCGGCTTGCACCGCGACTGGTGCGCGAGGCGATAGCTTCATCGCGTGTCGCATAGATACGTGGTTCACGGCCCAGGCGCAGGTGTTTATCGGCGATCGACAGGGCCAATTGCTCGGGCAGCTCAGCCGCGTCGATCGCCTGGGGTACAAAGCTATCGATTAAGCCGAGATGGCTAACCCGCTCGGGATAGGTCCCGGCCGTCAGAGTCGCCACCATGGCCCCGCGAGAGTGGCCGAGCAGGGCAAATGTCGAGAGGCCAAGCTGCTCAACCACGGCATAGACATCGGCAACGTCCTGCCAAATATTGTAGGTATTATCGAGCGAGCGATGGTCACTGAGGCCGTGGCCGGCGAGATCGAGGGCGATCAGACGGACGCCCTCCAGCCTTGCCGCCAGGGGCGCAAAACTGGCGGCGTTATCGAGCCAACCGTGCAGGGCGATGACCGGCAGGCCATCGGGATCGCCCCACTCCACGGCCGCAAGATTGATGCCGTGGTTATCAAAGCGATGTTCGATGTTATTGAGCGAGGATAGTGTCGAAGCAGTCATGAGTAAGGGCTTTTTTGAGGGTCGCAGTTAATGCTCACTACAGGTGATTTATTCAGGCATTTCAAGCGTGTTCACGCGGCTCACTCAGTAAGCGGCAGCTGCGCCCAGCGAACATCGGCAAAACCCGGCACCAAGGCCTCGGCTTGCAGTGCCACTAGATTGGCCGTACCGGTGGCCAACCATTGCTTGTCGCCACTGAGTAGGCTTAACACTTTACCAACAAAGGGCTGGTGGGTAACCAGTAAAATCGAGTTCGCCTGGAGCGTTTCAATAAAACGAAACAGGCCTTGCCGGTCGCCACCGGGCTGCAAGTGCTCGGTGACCAGTAATTCTCGCTCAAAGTCCAGGCAGTGGGCGGCTATTTGCGCCGTTTGCCGGGCGCGGCGATAGGGGCTGGTGACGATAAGTTCTACCCCGGCCAGCGCCTCGCGACGGGCGTCAATCACGCCGCGCACCGCCTCTTCACCAGTGGCTGTTAGGCGGCGCTCGGCATCACTGGCGGCGTAGGCTTCGGCCTCACCGTGGCGTAGAAAAAACAATTCCATAAAGACCCCTAAGTATTCGTCACTTAGCTGTTAACGCGAAATTCGACATCATCCGGCTGCTCGGAGAGCATCACCCGCAGCAGGACGCGCGGCAGCGAGCCACCCTTAAACATCACATCGTAGAGGCCGCTGGCAAGGGGCATATTAATACCCAGCTGCTCGGCCTTTTGTTTGACGATACGCGTGGTATTCACGCCCTCCGCCACCTGCCCTACCTCTTCGATGGCCTGTTCAAGACTCTTACCTTCGCCCAGGGCATAACCGATGCGGTAGTTGCGACTCAAATCGGAGGCACAGGTCACGAACAGATCCCCGACCCCGCTCAGGCCGAGAAAGGTCATCGGGTCGGCACCGAGATGGGCCGCAAAGCGCGTCATCTCCGCCAGGCTGCGAGTAATCAACACACCTACGGTGTTTTGCCCCACTTCCAGAGATGCGGCCATGCCGGCGGCAATGGCGTAGATATTTTTCAGCGCCCCGGCCAGCTCGACGCCGTAGCGATCGCTATTGGCGTAGACCCGGAAGAAGGCGGTCTGCAGAATTTCTTGTACCGTTTCACACACCGCTGGCTCATCACTGGCAATCACCGTCGCGGTAATTTCCCGAGCGGCAACTTCCCGGGCCAGGTTGGGGCCACTAATCACACCAATACGCGGGTTATCGAGCTCCTCGGCCAGGATCTCGCTCATCAAACTAAAGCTCTCGCCCTCAATGCCCTTCACCGTGCTCACTACCATGGTTTGTGGCGGGATAAGTCCTGCCACTTGCCGGCAGACACCGCGAAAGGCCTTGCTGGGAATGGAGAAAAAAACCACCTCGGCCCCCGCCAGGGCAGCGTCGATGTCGGCACTGACCTGCAGGTTTGGATCGAGTTTATAACCCGGCAAATAGCGCGTATTTTCACCGACCGCCATACAGTGGCGAGCATTGCCGGCATCGCGCATCCAGAGGGTCACCGGATGGCCATTGCTGGCAATCATATTGGCTATGGCAGTACCAAAACTGCCACCACCCAGTACGGTGATTTTTTTGTTTTTCAAAATTTCTCCAGACATTTTTTCGCCCATGCCAAGTTCGCAGCGGCGTCAAAACGGTTTTTCGGCACGTCCCTGTGCCCCATAAACTCAATACAGAGTTAAGCCGACCTGTTTAGCTAAACAATAAACGGTTGAGACGCTGTACAAACAAGGCCGGGTTTTCCAGCTGTTCACCGGCTGAAAGCACCGCCTGATCAAACATCACGCCCACCAGGTCTTCGACCTTGTCATTGTCCTGCTCACCCTGCAGTTGCGCAAGTAATTGGTGGTCGGGGTTAATTTCTAACACCGGCTTGGTCTCGGGCACGGGCTGACCGGCGGCTTCGAGAATTTTGCGCATTTGCGGACCGACATCGCCCTCGCCCAGTACCAGGCAGGCAGGAGACTCGGTGAGGCGCGTGGTGGCGCGCACATCGCCCACCTGATCTGTGAGGACGGTTTTAATACGGCCCAACAAATCGTCACTGATGGTCGTCGCTTCTTTGTCGGCCTCTTCAGCACTCTCACCCAGTTCTCCCAGGTCAAGTTCACCACGGCTAATATCCTGCAGTGGCTTACCATCAAATTCCTGCAGGCTGGACATGGTCCACTCATCCACCCGCTCGCTCAGCAGTAATACCTCAATGCCCTGCTTGCGGAAGATTTCCAGGTAAGAACTGCTTCTTGCGGCGATATCAGTTTCGGCGATCAGGTAGTAAATCTTGTCCTGGCCGGTTTTCATCTTCGCCGCGTAGTCGGCCAGTGAAACCAACTCATCACCTTCACGGGTGCTGGCAAAGCGCAGCAGACCAGCGATTTTTTCCTTGTTGGCAAAGTCCTCGGCGGGGCCTTCCTTCAAGACGGAGCCAAAGGCTTCCCAGACTTTCAGGTAGTCGTCGGGCTGTTCCTTGGCCATTTTCGCCAATTGGTCGAGTACGCGCTTGGTCAGGGCCGAGCGAATGCTATCAACGGCGGGGCTATCTTGGAGGATTTCACGCGATACGTTGAGAGGCAGGTCGGAACAGTCGACCACACCCTTGATAAAGCGTAGGAACATGGGCAGAAATTGCTCGGCATCATCCATGATGAAGGTGCGCTGAATGTAGAGTTTCAGACCCTTGGCACCATCGCGGTTATAGAGATCGAAGGGCGCGTGGCTGGGGATGTAAATCAGGCTGGTGTAGTCGAACTTGCCCTCAACCCGGTTGTGGCTCCAGGTCAGGGGGTCCTGGAAATCGTGGGAGACGTGCTTGTAAAACTCAATGTAGTCCTCTTCGCTGAGCTCATTGCGGGGACGGGTCCACATCGCGGTCGCGGCATTGACGCGCTCAAATTCAGGCACATCGACAATATCTTCCTCGGACTCATCTTCCGCGGGCGGCGGCGTCGGCTTGAGCATTTCCACCGGTACGGCAATGTGGTCGGAATACTTTTTCACCAGACTGCGCAGGCGCCAGTCGTTGGCGTATTCACTGGCATCGTCTTTAAGGTGCAGGATGACTTTGGTGCCGCGCTCGGCCTGCTCAATATTTTCGACCGTGAACTCGGCTTCGCCGTCACAGCTCCAGCGCACGGCCTGATCGGCAGCCTCTCCGGCAGCGCGAGATTCAACCACCAGCTTGTCAGCCACCAGGAAGCCGGAGTAAAAACCGACGCCAAACTGGCCGATCAACTGAGAGTCTTTCTTCTCATCGCCACTCAGGGCACTGCAAAACTCAGCTGTGCCGGAGCGGGCGATAGTGCCCAGGTGGGCAATAATATTGTCGCGACTCATGCCGATGCCATTATCGGTAATGGTCACCGTATTGGCCTCGGCATCGAGCTCTATCTTGACCACCAGTTCATCACCACCCTCCAGTAGCTCGGGCTGCTGCAGGCCTTCAAAACGCAGCTTGTCGCAGGCATCCGAGGCATTGGAGATCAGTTCACGCAGAAAGATATCCTTGTTGCTGTAGAGGGAGTGAATCATCAAGTGCAGTAGCTGCTTGGCTTCTGTTTGAAAGCCCATGGTTTCGGCTTGCTGAGTGGTAGACATGGTGGTCTCCTGATTGTCATTACAAATGGGGTTAAAGCGCTTAAACACTCAAGGTTTAAGCAGAAATTCTGTGCCGTCCGCTGACGCATCGATCGCCCGACGAGCTGGTACCAGACACGCCACGGTGCAGACTCTAGATAGGGGCGATTTCAGCATTTTCAAGCGCTACAGCCTTCAAATGTTGTGTGCATGAAGAAAGAGGGTCTCGGGCACCGCATAAAACCACCCTTCAGCGGATCACTGAGGGGCCAGGTGCCTAGTTTCAAGGCTAGCCCTATGTAAACCCGCCGTGTCGGTTTGCATCGCCAAGCGGAGACGCTATCATGCGCCCATGAGTCACACCCTCCTGCAACTTGTTAAGAGCTACAAAGGTAGCTATCCGCTACTCGACGCCATGGTGCCCGATCAGCGGCAACAAATTCGCACCATCGTCTGCTACCTCAGCGGCAAACCGGACGGCCAGAACCCTCTCGACACGCTGGTCGAGCGCACGGTTTATCTTGAGCTCGACAAAAAACGCCTGAACTGGACTCAAGCCTCGACCCTGCGCGCGGTGGCAAAATTGATTGATGAAGAGGGCGTCGACCTGCTGGCCTGTCAATTTCGACGCACCATCCCCATTGGTGTCGGGGCGGCGGCACTCGCACGCAGAAAGCCGCGCATCATTGGTGTCTTGCACGGCATCGTCAATGGCAGAATCAGCCCCTCGCGACGACTGTTGAACTGGTTGAGTTTTCAGCGCCTCGACAAGCTCGTCTGTGTATCAAAAACCTGTGCCGAAGACCTGATTGCCATGAGTTGGAAATTAGACCCCAACCAGGTACTGGCGATTCAGAATGGCATCGACCCCGAACCCTTCTCAAAGCGGCAAAATCCGGCCACATCGACGCCGGCTCGCAGAGAGTCGCTATTCGGCGCACAGCTCGCCGGTAAACGCCTCTTCGGCACTATTGGCCGCCTCGCCGAGGTGAAGAATTACCGCCGCCTGATCGAGGCCTTTGCCATCGCCTGCCAAAGCGAATCCAACATCGCCCTGGTCATCATTGGCACCGGCCCCCTCGAGCAAGAACTCAAAGATCAAGTCAAGGCACTGGGCCTCGAACAGCAGATTGTCTTTTTGGGTTATCGAAAAGATATCGCCACCCTCTTGCAAAACCTCGATGTGTTTGTGCTGACATCTCTGCGCGAAGGCTTTGGTTTGGCACTGGTCGAAGCCATGGCCTCCGGCCTACCGGCCCTCGCCTCAAACAGGGGCGGTATGAAGGAGGTGCTTGGCGATAGTAGCTGTGGTTGGTTAATTGAACCCGAAGATACTCGGAGCATTGGTGAAGTGATTACCCTGATCGCCCGCCAAACACCCGAGCAACTGAGTGCCATCGGCAACAATGCCCGCCAGAGAGTAGTGGAAAAATTTCATGTTGAGCGCATGGCCAACGATTATGAGCGTCTCTATAGCGAACTCCTCGGCAAGCGTTGAGCGCGGGCTCTGCCAAGCCCCTAGCAGCCCTTATCGCACGGCGCTTACTCCGCTTTACTCTCCGCTAAATAGCGCTGCCACTGGGCTTTGGTAATCAGGTTACAGCTCTCCAGCACCTCGTCCCACATCAACAGCACCTCGCCGCGCTCAAGCTGGCGCTTCACCTGGTCCACCTTGTTGTCGAGGCTGTAATCGGCCTCACCGTAGTCGGTACCCTCACGCACGATGTAGCTTTCGATAATCGCACGCAGGGTCTCGGGGGCTAAATTGGCAGCCGGGACCTCCATCATTGGCTATGCGCCGTGCTGTTCGCGGTATCCGGTTTTATAAAGCGCAGGGTCATCCGGTCACTCTCACCAATGGCTACATATTTAGCGCGATCCTCGTCTTTCAAACGCAGGGTGGGCGGCAGGGTCCAAACCCCCTTCGGGTGGTCTGCACTATCTTTAGAATTGGCGTTAATATCACTCTTGGCATCGAGTACAAAGCCGGCCTTTTCAGCCAGAGCAATGACATAGGCTTCGGTCATATAACCACTTTCCTTCATGCTCTCCCAGTCGCTGTTCGCTTGCGCTCTATGCTCAACCACACCCAGTACGCCACCCGGCTTTAGGGCCTGATAAAACAGTGCGAAAGCTTCGGCCTCATTAATACTGCGCAACCAGTTATGCACATTGCGAAAGGTCAGCACCATGTCGGCAGTGCCGTCGGGCACGGTCAATTGATTCATCTTCGGGCTAAACTCGGCCATCGTTACGGCGTGATAAACCTCCGGGTAAGCTTTCATTTTTTCTTCAAAAAACAGCCGTGATTTAACAAAATATTTAAGTTTAGAATCCTTGCTGAAGTGGGCGGCATACAGTTTACCCTCAGCCAGCGAGGCTGCCAGTATCTCCGTATACCAACCGCCACCGGGCCAAATTTCCACTACGGTCATATTGGCTTTAAGACCAAAAAAGTCCAGAGTTTGTGCCGGGTGGCGATAGACATCTCGCTCGACAAAGGCCGGCGTTCGGTCGGGGCTTTGCAATATCTCTTGGTCGACAATACTCGCCGCCCGAAGGCTCCCGGCACTCAGTAGGGAGACGAAAAAAAACAAACTAGCCAGTAATATTCGCGACATTATTTAACTCCATAAAATAACAGGGGAAATGAAAAAAAATATAAACTAGCGGATTTAAATCTTGGCCATCACACTTTCGACTTTATCGCCGAGGCTTTGTTCGCGGTCTGTGCGGGTACCAATTTTCAGGGTAGAACTGACACGCACCCGGCCCAACTGATGCACCTTACTATGACAGGCTTTGACGGCGGCCATCACCTCGTCCCACTCACCTTCTAGGTTAGTGCCGAAGGCATGAAGCTGATGACTCAAGCCGGCACGCTGAAAAATCAGCTGGCATGCTGCCACCTCAGCTGAGACCGAGACATCGCCACCCATGGGGATCAAACACAAATCAACATGTACCTTCATCGTTAGCTCTTTTCTCTGGTCGTTGCAAGGGGGTCGTTCGAGGCCAGTGCGTCAATCCAGGGCCACACTCGCTGCTCGTTAATGCGATAGGGGTAGGCGTGGCCCCAATCGGGCAGCTCGTCAAAACGTAAATTGTAACCCAGATGCTCCAACAAACCGCAGGTACTGCGCACCGAGCGAATAGCAAAAATATGATCCTTAACCCCGTGAACAACAAAAAAGGGCACATCGCCCGCCGCCTTTTTGCGTAACATGCGGTCCGCCACCTGACTCAGCTCACCGGCAATGGGGGCGACACCGGCAAATAATTCGGGGCGGGCAAAGGCCAGTAAATAGGAAAACGTGGCGCCATCGGACAAACCAGTGAGGAAGACCCTGTCCCGATCAACATTGTACTGACTGCAAACTTCATCAAAGGCGGCGCTAATGGCATCGACATCCGTGGGCGGATAGAGCACCGACCAGGTCATATCCATGGAATTCGGCGCCAGCAGTATATAACCCGCACTTTTGGCAATGCGCATCCAGGTCCAGATAAACTCCTCACCCGCACCATAGGCACCGTGCAGGCAAATCAATAGGGGCCGAGCACAATCGGCGTTATAGGCTTCGGGCACATACAACGAATACGGGGCATGGGTTTCACTACCCAGCTTATGCATCAAGCCCACGGGCAGCTCGGTCTCAACAAACAAGGGGTCAAGACTGTTCTTCAAGGCGTAGGCAGCCTCTGTATACCACCAGGGTTCGAGCAGCCCCAACTCAAGCCGCAAGTGATATAAGCGCTCCAGCCCTTTGCAAAAGTAAAAACGACTTTTCAGAAAGTTTTGATTAAAGCTCTCACCCCCGGCCGCCATAAAAGTGTCGAAAGCATCGCTAAAATAGCGGCTGGCTCTGGCCAGAGCATCATGAAAATCATGCAGACCAGCATCGGGTATCTGACTAAACAAGGTCTTGCTCGTTACCGAGAAAAATTCACCGACGTTATTTTTGAGCCGCCCTCGTGAGGCGCTAACAGAGCCAAGGCCGACGTCCTCCTGCTCGCGCTCAAAGCTGTATAAAAAGGCCAACAAGCCCTGTTGCCATTCATCCAGCTTACTTTGGTAGTCACTGTCGATCATGTTCACAGTCCTCCGCCAAAGGTAAGTCATCCACCTTTAGATCATTATTTTATGGCTCGATATTGACACAGAGTCCGCATCAACCAAAGCGGTTCGGCGGTTCATTCACGCTATAGACGCGATATTAATTTGACGACCACTGGACAAACTGCTTCTATCGACGCCCAAATTTTCAATACCAATACATTCAATTATGAGGAAAACCAATGGGTGAGTTAGACGGAAAAGTGACCATCATTACCGGTGGTGCCAGTGGTATCGGCGCGGAGTCGGTGCGGGTATTTATTCGCGAGGGCGCAAAGGTGGTTATCGCCGATATGCAAGAGCAGCTCGGCCAAGCCCTTGCCGATGAATTTGAGGGCTCGGCGGTGTTTATAAAAACCGACGTCAGCCAGGAAGCCCAGGTGAAAGCGGCGGTCGACAAGGCTGTCAGCGAGTGGGGACGACTCGACTGCATGTTTAATAATGCCGGCTTTGGTGGCGCCATTGGCCCCATTGAAGATACCCCTGTAGAAGATTACGACATCACCATGGACGTGCTGGTAAAAGGCGTATTTCTGGGCATGAAACACTGTATCCCGGTGATGAAAAAACAGGGCGGTGGCAGCATTATCAATACCGCCAGTGTCGCTGCACTGGTGTGTGGCCACACCCCCCACCTGTACTCTGTTGGCAAGGCCGCGGTGGTGCATCTCAGCAAGTCTGTCGCCCTGGAAGTGGGTGAAGACAATATTCGCGTCAACGCCATTTGTCCCGGCTTCATCGTCACCCCCCTGTCGACCAACACCGTGGGCCGCGAGGACAAAACACCGACTATCGACTACAAAATTAAACAGCCAATCCCCCGCGTTGGCCAGCCCGACGACATTGCGCAAATGGCCTGTTGGTTAGCCGGCGAGCGCTCCACCTTTGTCACCGGGCAAACCATCGCCGTCGACGGCGGCACCACCGCAGGCGTGCCGTGGTCGAAGCAACCGGGTTATCAAAAAAGCTATCACCCGATTAAGGTTTATCGCCCCGAATCGGCGGGTTAAACTTTATTACAGCGCTGTAAAAAGGCATAAAAAAACCCGGCGATTGCCGGGTTTTTTTATGCCGCTAAACGAAGACTAACTATCGAGCCTTTCAATAATCGTGCAGTTGGCGGTACCGCCACCTTCACAAATAGCCAGCAGGCCGTAGCGACCCTTGCGGCGCTCCAACTCGTTCAACAAAGTGGTCATCAACTTGGCACCGGTGCAACCCAGTGGGTGACCATTGGCCTGAGCGCCACCATTGACATTGAGCTTATTGAGATCGGCACCCACGGCTTTAGCCCAGGCCAGGGGTACGGAGCCAAAGGCTTCGTTGATTTCGTAAAGGTCGATGTCTTCGATCTTCAAACCGGTTTTTTCGAGGGCTTTTTGTGTCGCGGGAATCGGGCCTTCGAGCATAATGACCGGATCGGAACCGACCACGGACAGCGTGTGGATACGGGCGCGAGGCTTGAGGCCGTATTTTTTCACCGCGTCGGCATTCGCCATCATCACCGCCGCCGAGCCATCACTGATCTGGCTGGCAGAACCAGCGGTTATCATGCCACCCTCGGCCAGGGGCTCAAGGCCCGCTAGGGCTTCAAGGTTGGCATTGGCGCGAATGCCTTCATCAGCATCGTGGGTGAAAGCAATACCGCCTTCGAGAGTCACCTCAATGGGTAGAATCTCTTCACGGCAACGACCGGCTTCGGTGGCGTCCAGGGCTTTCATGTGGCTCTGGTAGCCAAAGTTATCCAGCTCTTCACGGGTCAATTCATACTTTTTAGCCAGCATGTCAGCACCCATAAACTGGCTGAACTCGATGCCCGGGTAGCGCTCTTCGAGACGCTGACTTTTCGGCATGCCACGGCCCTGCTCGGCACTGTCAGAAATATTGGAGAACATCGGCACGCGACTCATCGACTCGACGCCACCGGCAATCACCACGTCCTGAGTACCGGACATCACAGCCTGGGCGGCAAAGTGGATCGCCTGTTGGGCGGAACCACACTGGCGATCAACGGACACACCGGGTACAGACTCACCCAGCTTCGAAGCCAGAGCAACATTGCGAGCGACATTACCGGCTTGCTCACTGTTTTGCGAGACACAACCAAAAATTAGATCGTCGACCTTTTCGGGGTCAATGCCAACCTGATCAATCAAACCGTCGACCAACATTCCGCCCAAATCAACCGGGTGAATTTGGCTCAATCGCCCTCTATTTTTACCTGTCGCCGTGCGCAATGCACCGACAATATATGCTTCTGCCATGTTCGCCTCCGTTAACTGAAAAATTAGTAGCTGCAACGGCCCCGCCGCTGCGCCAGACATTAAAGCGCAAAGCGGCTGGCGGTTCAATTTATCCCGCGATGGGGCGCCAGCAAGCCCGTTGAATCGATTGCATCAAAGTAATCAATCAACTATAAGTTAAACACCATTATAATTATCTGCCTTGCCCCGAGCACCCATTGTTGTCTGCCATGTCATTACTAGAAACTATCAACACCACCTGCCCCTACTGCGCCGAGCCCATCGAGCTCGTCATCGATTGCTCCGAGGGGGAGCACGATTATATTGAGGATTGTTTTGTTTGCTGCCGGCCCATTTCGCTCACCGTGTCCATCGATACCAGCGGCTTGCCACTGGTGCAGGCCAGGCATGAAGATGAAGCTTAGCCAGGGGGTAGCCCGCCATGAGTGAGTTAGCCAAGTTCACCATTGGCCAATTGGTGCAACACCGCCTGTTTGCCTATCGCGGTGTCATCTATGAGGTCGATCCCGTGTTTATGCTCAGCGAGCAGTGGTATCAGCAAATGGCCACGTCCTGCCCGCCAAAGGAGGAGCCCTGGTACCACGTGTTGGTCGATAACGCGATTC
>MAAT01000073.1 GCA_002162815.1 Gammaproteobacteria bacterium 53_120_T64
GCTGAAGACCTGCAGTATTGGCTTGGGGATTATTTTACGACCTGTGAGTCATTTATGCGTTATTCATTGGTTGCGGCATTTCATGGGCAAACAAGAGTGGAAAGTGTTTTGTTGTGAGGGTGGTGGTAAGGCTGGGGAGTTTGGTGGTCTAGGGTCTCTAATCACGTTCGTAATAATGGGTAATGCTAGGCGAGTGCTATAGGGTGGGTGTTTGCTACATTCAGCGCAAAAAGCAAGACCTGACCCTAAGGATTCTCGATTTCTGCTATATGGGAATCAATTTGGCCATTTTATTGTGACTTAAGAAAGCATAAAATGAGAGACGATTGGAAAATACCAGATATAGGAAAAAGAAAAATGGCAAACTGGTTGTTATTTCTTTACACAAATGAAGAATATAAGTGGCCTAAAATTTCATATCCTGGTGTACGCCCACAAGAATATGGTTATGTTGCCAGATTATTCAGAAGACACAAAATTGAAGAACATTTTATGTCACAAGGCCCATATGAAATTTGGCCTTTTATTGACAAGGGGTCATTCGAAAATGCAAAGCAAAATCCACGACTATTATCAAACGTCACCTAACCAGTGCATGCAGTCGGATCTCCGCTTCGCTGCGACCGCTGATGCTGGGCGTTATGCATTTCAGGCTAATTTCGATATTAGCTGTTAACTAAAGAAGTTTTAATTAATGATACTTATAGAGCAGATAGAAATTAAGAACTTTCGTTCATTTGGAAATAGGCAAGGAGAAACAACGAGACTTTCTAAAGTTAACCCGCTTAACATAATATCTGGTTCTAATGACTCTGGAAAATCCAATATTCTTAGAGGATTAAATCTATTTTTTAATGGAAATGTAGACCACAAGCAATTCTTTAACTTTACACGGGATCGTTATATAAAAGAATTTCCTGATGCTAAGGACATTAAAGAAGAACTAGTTACCATTAAGATTTGGTTTTCTAATATTAAGAATGCAGGAAAAAATAATAGCCAATCCGGTAAAGTCTATCTACCTGAAAAATTTTGGGTAAGTAAAAAATGGAAAAAAAATTCTCAATATAGCCAATTTGATTCAAGAACAAATATTGAAACAAGTTTCAAACATGAGAAAAAGAATGCTGATTATTCCAGGTTTTTAGAAGACGACGAGAGTATAAAATCACCAATAAAAGCGAGCTTACAAAAACAATTAACCGAGTTTTTGTCACAAATCCAATATCATTATGTCCCAGCTATTAAGGACAAGGAATATTTCTCTCATTTATTCGGTGAGTTACAACAAACTCTATGGAAAGCCCAATCTTCTGAAATTGATATTAAGAAAAATGAATTTCAAAAAGAAATTCAGAATGAAACGTTATTGTTAATGGATGAGTTTAAAGAAATCATCGGTCAGAAAAATCTGGATTACGCACCAGTTTTTCAATTACCTGAAAACTTAGTTGATCTATTTAGAACTCTTCAAGTTCAAACTGGTGATGTTGAGCTTACCCAAAGAGGCGATGGCATTCAGGCAAAATTAATCCCAGAAATACTTAACTATATTTCTATCAAAGAAAAGAGTTATACAAGCAGAACTGTTCGAAAGGATGTTCAATCTAAGAAATATTTTGTTTGGGGTTTTGAAGAACCAGAAAACTCTTATGAATATAGGAATGCTCAATTACTAGCAAGTCGCTTTCAGAAAAAATTTACTGACAATGCACAAATATTTATAACCACACATTCTTTTAATTTTATTTCGATTGAAGGAGGCAATGTTGCAAAGTATCGCGTTTGGAAAGATGAATCTGTTTCTGCATCTAGAATATCCAGAATCGAAACTGATTCAAAAGGAAAGTTAAAAGCAGAAGATGAACATCTACAGCATTCGAATCAGCTTAATGATGAGTTGGGTGTGTTTTTGTTAAATGAGAAACTTGAAAAAGTATTTTTGGAAACAGAAAGGATTAGGGTTGAGTTAGAAAAAAAATTACAAAAAGTAGATAACCAAACTAAATGTCTTTTCGTCGAAGACGAATACGAGCAGATATATAAAATAGCATGGCTAAAGTTAAATAATCATGACTTCACTGTGGAAAACTTAGAAGACGTTTTTGATAAACAAGCTGACTTCTCAATACTTGGATTAAAAGGAGCCGGAGCATTAGCAGGCTTATTACGAAGTAAGAATTCAAATGTATTTAAGGATACTAAGATTGTAGGACTTTTTGATTTTGATAAAGAAGGTGGTGAAAATTTTCATCATCTAAAGCGTGAGAGTTTTTGGGGTAAAACAGTTTTAGGTGATAAGAGAACTGGCCATTATAGAAAAAGAAAAGATCATAATTGTTGTTATGGAATGCTTCTACCAGTTCCTAATCGATTAGATGTCCTTGCCGATCTCGATTATGATAACTTTGCAAGTTATATCGAAATTGAAAATTTATTACCAGAAGAATTCCTAACTCGTAATAGGTTTGTAGATACAAAAAAGGCTGTTGGGATTGAGTATTTTAAAATTAAGGACAATGCCAAAACAAAGCTGTGGAAAAAAGCTATAGAGCTTGATAATCATTCATTTATTGACTTTTCACATATATTTTCGAGATTTGAAGAGCTTCTTCAAGAAAAGGCATAACAAGTCGTTTAAAAGGAGAAAATATAGAAGGACATCCACCTCTGATTTTAAATAAATTGGGGTCAGGTCTTGTTTTTTGCCTATAATCTCTGTATTTTCCATAGATTATCTAAAACCATTCGAAGGTGTAGGAGATGGCGAGACCACTGCGTTTAGAGTTTGCCGGTGCGCTGTACCACATTACCTCTCGGGGTGATCGTCGCGAAGATATTTATGAAACTGATGACGATCGGTCATTATTTCTGTCAGTTTTCAGTGATGTTTGCGAAAGACACAACTGGCATTGTCATGCCTACTGCTTGATGTCGAACCACTATCATTTGCTGGTAGAGACGCCGGATGCAAACTTGTCCAAAGGCATGCGTCAGCTAAACGGTGTCTACACACAAAATTTTAATCGCGCACATTCTCGAACAGGACATGTTTTCCAGGGCCGCTACAAAGCGATTGTGGTTGACAAAAACAGCTATTTACTGGAATTAGCCCGTTATATCGTCCTCAATCCAGTGCGAGCGGGCATGGTGCGTAGCGCTAATGCGTGGCCATGGAGCAGTTATCGTGCGACCGTTGGCCAGGCAGTAAGGCCGAACTACTTGCATGTGGACTGGCTGTTGGCCGCCTTTGGCAGGCAAAAAACGGCTGCGATTGAAGCGTACAAGCAATTTATAAAAGAAGGTAAAGGGCAAGCATCAGCCTGGGCGCAATTGAAAAACCAGATTTATCTGGGTGATGAAGATTTTGTAGAGAAGATGCAAGCTTTGATAGACGGTGAAAAAGAGCTGTCAGAAATACCTTCAAGGCAGCGCCGAGGTGTGCCTAAAACCCTGGAATATTATGAATCAATAGGTAAGAGCAGAAATGACGGGATTGCCAGGGCTTATGCCAGCGGCGGCTATTGTATGAAGGCAATAGGTAAACATTTCGGTTTGCACTATTCGCGCGTGAGTCGCATTGTGAACGGTGCAAAAGGCAAGACCTGACTCCAAAGCTCGGGTTTTTTGGATTTGTGGTAGCGGAAATATTATAACATCCCTGGCAAAGCGCGGAGAAACCCTGGTGCCACTACGGCCATGCGCCACTTTGCGGCTTGCCCGACTTGCCAAATTCCCCTCCATCGTACGATCCCCTCGGGGTCGGCAGAACAGAGGGGGAGCACAAAGGGTGAGCGAGAAGAAAATTACAGATGGGTGTTTATAATGAGGTTCGGTCAAACACTAGAATGCGAGGCGATATTGGCCTTGTCAAAGCAGGTAAGGGCAATTGCTAGCCTGTAAAATAATGCGTGATAAAGGGGCTATGAGTTTTTATTACTCTGGGATAAACTCCGTTATTATAATTTATCTATAGGCTCGTTAAGCCCCGTATTTAAGCGCAATATAGATGCTGATGGTGACAGAATTGTTTAAACCATTCCAACCAACAATATCCGAAACAGGTTTGAGTAATTTCGGGCTTTCGTTGCAGTCATTGTCACCGAGTAATATTTTAAAAGGCGCTGTTCACTCATATTTGCAAATTACGGCTCAACGGCCCACACCTTACCCTGTAATGCCAGACGGGAGTCAGTCAATATTTATATCGCCCCAAGGTTCGATGGTCGGTGGTGCTCGACTCGAAGCATATGATATTCAAATCTTGGGGCCAGGAGAATATTTTGGAATTCGATTTTATCCGGGCGCTTTACGATATTTTTTTAATCTTGACGTTTCAGAAATAACTGGACATCTTGCCGATCAAAAATTTTTTCCTTGCCGTCATTTTGGCAGCCTTCATAGTGATATTTATCGAAGGACTTGTTTTCGTGAGCGAGCAGAAGTTTGCAATAAGTGGCTGTTAAGGCGCTACACTCCTCAGTCAAGTTTCCAGTTTGATAGTTCATTATCTTTCATATACAAATCCCGTGGAAATGTAAAAGTCAGTCAATTAGCGAATAGTGTGGGGTGGAGTGCTCGCCATTTAAATCGGGTGTTTCTGCGCCATACCGGGCTGAGCACTAAGGAGTTTTGTCAAATAATTCGCATTCAGCATGTCTCTAGACAACTGTATATGTCACCTGATGATTCGTTAAAAACAGCTTTAGAGTTGGGTTTTTTTGACCAATCGCACCTTCTCAATGACTTTAAAAAACATTTCTCATTAAGCCCTAGAATTTTTTTTAATCGATTTAGGTCCGATTTTTACAATTGATTGCGCCCAGATACTGATAAAACTGCATCTCTTATAAAAACTGGAGATATTGATGCAGTACCAAAAAACTGAAGTTTTAGCAATGGGGAGCGGGGGCTTCTTTGGCGAAGGTAATGCTCAGTTACCTAATTCCTTGATGTTAATGATTGATGAAATCAACTTAATCAGCAGTAGCGGGGGGGAATTTAAAAGAGGGCAGTTAGATGCAAGCTTGAAAATCCTGCCTGATCATTGGTTTTTTGGCTGCCACTTCCAAGGCGATCCCGTCATGCCAGGGTGTTTAGGTTTGGATGCTTTGTGGCAACTTTTGGGTGTGTTTCTGGCTTCATCAGGTTTGGCGGGGCGCGGGCGTGCGCTAGGTGTGGGCAAGGTAAGGTTTACCGGCCAAATTTACCCTGATGCGGGTTCAATTCAATATCAATTACACATTAAGCGTGTATTTAAAAAGCCAATGCCTATGGGTGTTGCAGATGGTGTTGTCATTCATAAGGGTAAAGTCATTTATGAGGCTAGTGACCTAAAGGTTGGGCTTGTTAGTGGCGATAAGCTAAAAATGGCCTAAGTAATAATTAAGTGGCTAGAATAAATTTGTCTATTCTATGTCGTTGATATTCATAAATAAATCTGGCTTTACTTGCGGGATTAGTGCGCATTCTGCGTGAGCTTACCTTCCAAAGCGGGTTGAATAGCCTTGGTATGGAGGGGTGTTGACAATTTTCTCCAGACAGTCCTTCTCGGTGTCTGGCTCAGTTAACACTGCCGCTGGTTTTGAATGTAGGGCTTAGCGCTGAACCCCCAGAGTCTCATGGCAATGCCCCGGCTGAACTTGGCAAGTATTAGCTAGATGGCAGGCCTTGGTAAAGCCCCGCTCTATCGTGTTTTACCGATACCCAGAGCGGCGTTTTTGCGCTAGAGTGGCGGGCTGTTTTCGAGCCCCGTCTCGCCGCCTGTTACGTCCGCTTCACGACGATCCCTGCCTATGTTTTTTACTGACCAACGCCGGCACTTTTTCAAGCCCCTCACCGGCAAATACCGCGAACAGCTGGTGCAGTGTTTGTGCCTGCTTTACCAGCGCCAATACAGCTCAACGGCCGATTACGGCCAGGCCCTGAGCCGCGAGCAGATACTGGCGCTGTTGACGGAGTCGCTGGCCCGCCCGGTCGACCAGGTTTTCGATGATGAGCCGGCAACAGCGACTGGCGACGAGCTGGAGCCACGCTTTAAAAACCACCGCGAGCAGGCCAACTGGGCACTCAAGCAACTGGTCGAGGGCGGTTGGTTGGAGCGTCAGGTCGACGCCGCTACCCTGTATTCGAGTTTCCCCTTTACGCGCCTGGGTCGGGTCTTTGCCCAGGCGCTGCTCGAGGCCGACAGCACGCAAATTCGCACCCGCCACCGCAACACCCGCAATACCCTGAATGCTCTCGAGGCCCTGCTCAGTCGCGGCGAGGTCTACGACCTGCTCGATGCCTATGAATACTCCGAACGCATTATTACCGACTTTACCGATGTGATTGCCGAACTCGACGAGCGCAAGCGCGAGTTGATTCGCGAGGTTGAGTCTCAGCAGTTGGTGCAGCAGGCCGCCGAACAGTTTTTCGAATTTATGGAAAAACGCTTTCAGCCCGATATTGCCGTGCGCCTGTCGGCCGACAGTGTTGAAAAACATCGCGAAGATATCAGTCGCGTGGTGGCGAAGATCCGCCGCAAGTCGAAGGGCTTTAAGCAGGAAATCGAGCGCAGCCTACGTCGCACGGTGCCCGGCCTGTGTGGCGACGAGCAATCCTATTTGTGGTTTATTCTCGATACCATCGAGCAGCGCATGCGCAATGCCGCCGACATTATGCTGCCGGCGCTGCGCAGCGCGCTACACGGTTTTACCAAGCGCGCCGATATTATTATTCGTCAACTGAGCTATATGAACAGCTGCCACAACAACGACCTGCTGGCGGTTTGTGCCGAGCTGGCCGACGTGAGCGACGATCAATATCGCCAGCGCATGGCGGGTGCGGCCGACAGCATGGCGAGTTTTAATCTGGCCTTAATCGACCCCCAGCAGATTAAACTGCAGGACCGCCAAACCCGCCCCTGGGTGGACAATGCCTTAGCGCCGGCACAGAGCGTCGACGCACCCGCACAGCGGGAATTGCTGATCCGCCAATTACTCGACCAGGCCTTTATGACCAACAACGGCCATCTCAAAGACTATGTGCTGAAGGCAATGCACGCCGGGCAACGTATCTCGACCCGTAGTCTGCCGGTCGATGATGCCCACGACCTGCTGGCCATGGCCCATATTATTGAAGTCGGGGCGCTAAATAATCTCAGCAGCGAACTGCGCTTTCGTGTCGAGGCCACCGGGCGGCGGGTCGAGGACAGCGCGTACTACCGTGGCTTCGACGAATTCACTATCGAGCTACTGGCCAGCAGTGCCGAGACGCACGAGACCGCCCGTTCTGCCCTTGCAGAAGATGCAATAGCCCCTACAACACCGCCCCCTAGCCCTGGTTAACCGATATATGTTTCAAGAGATGATTGCAGAGGGGCTCGCAGACCTCACCATTAGCGCCGATGATTTTTCGGAGCTGTTGATTCGCCTCCTCGACTACGGGGTGCTGTGCCGCGACGAGAGTCTAATTGAAGGCATGCTCTACGACCGCTACCTGCAGTGCAGTGAGCTGGTTGACGACTATTTAGCCCTTCTCAAGGTGCGGGTACAGCACGACAGACGCTTTTGCTTTGTGCGTATCTTTCCCCCGGGTGCCACCGTGCCGGGCCTCGCCGATGACGACCACAATGCTTTTAACAGTGGTTTTCGCCAGCGCCCCAGCCAACAAGAGGTGGCACTGATTTTGGTACTGCGGGTCGAGTACGAGAAGTCGCTGCGCGATGGCCAGGTCGACGATAAGGGGTGTGTGATGTTGCCGCTGGAGAGTCTCGCTATTGCCCACAAAAATTTGCTCAAGCGCGCGCTGCCCGATAATGCCGGTGAGAGAAAGGCCTTGTTCAAACGCCTGCGTCAGTTGCGTCTGATTCGCTATAACACCGAGCAAGACCTCGATTTTGCCGAGAGCTGGATCAGCATCCACCCCTCGATCACCAGCTTTGTCGATGACCAAGTGCTGGCCAAGCTCTGCCCGCCAGATCCCACGTCAGATCCCGCGCCAGACTCCATGCCCGACTCCGTACCAGAAAGAATGAGCGCCACCACAGAGGAGGGCGACGATGTTTTGTAAGCGCGTTATCTATCTTAACTGGGGCAATATCCCCCCCCTCGAATTCGACTTTGGCCCCATCAATCTGTTCTCCGGCGGCAATGGCTCGGGTAAAACCACCGCCGCCGACGGCCTGCAATCGCTGATGACGGCGGCCCACGAAAACCTCTTTACCTATAACCCCGGGCAGGATGAAACCACCCAGCGCGGGCGCGGCGGCAAGCAGGTGCGCACACTGGCGTCCTATGTATTGGGTTGTGACGACGGCAGCTACGCCCGGCCCCAGGCCTGCGACGGCTATGTGGCAGGAGTCTTTCACCCCACCGAGGGTGAGGCCGGCGAGGTCTTCAGTGCGGTGATGTGCGTGCGCGCCCATCTCGACGCGGCCAGTGCCAATCGCCAGGCGCGCCAGGACGAACTGCAGTTTTTAATCATTCCCAACCAGCAGCTGTGCCTGAAGGACTTTTTACTCGAGGCCTCCACGGGTCAGTCCATTGTGCCCCTGCCCGAAATTGCCCATCGCCTGAAGCGCCAGTTCGGTAGCGAGGCGGTGGAGATCTACGACAAAAAGGGTCCCTATTTGCGGCGTCTCTACGGTGCCTTTCGCGGCCAGCCCGGGGCCGTCTCCGACCGGGAGGCCAAGCATGCGGCGCGCACCTTCGCCAACTTTATGGCCTACAAGCCGGTGAAAAGTATCAGCGACTTTGTCGAGCGTGAGATTCTAGAGCCGAAAGATTTGAGTGACGATATTCGCCAGGTCTCGGAATTGATGAAGACCATTCACGGCATGGACGAGGAAACCCAGCAGATAAAACAGGCCCTGGACAACCTCCATACGGCGCAACATCAGGCGCAGTGTTATATCGACAATTGGCTCGGCCATCGCGTCGGGCAATACGCCGAGTTCAGTCGCCAGGTTGTGGTGAAGCAGGATGACTACCTGGCACTGAAGCAGCAGCAGCGCCACAACGAAGAGGCCATCGCCCAGCGCGAGCTGGATATTCAGGCCAATGCGGAGCACAAGCGCGCACTCAATAATCAGCTGATCGACCTCAAGGCCCAGCGCCAGGGCATCGCCGCTCTGCGCGACAAAGACCAGTTGGAACAAGAGGTTGAGGGTTGTGAGCAACGCTTGGTGGGCAGCGCCAAGGCCCTGTTGGAACAGGAGCCGCAGTTGGCGCGTAACTACCAGGCCCTACGACAACTGCAACAAAGCTTACAGGGCGGTGCGCTAGCGAAGGAGGTTCCGGCACTGGAAGATAAAGCCCTGCTCTTGATGGTTAAAAAGGTGCTGCGCGGGCCAGAAGATAGCGGTCTCGACATGCCCCAGTTAATGACCAAAGACTGGGTCGGTATTGGTGCGCTAGAGAACAAGCTCGAGGCGGTGCAACAACTGGACCGTGAGCACAGCGACCTGGCCGCTGCTTTGCACAGTGCCGAGCGTTGCAGTGGCCCGCACAGTATTCGCGACCAGGTGCTGGCCTGCTACAACGACAGCCAGCGCCAAGTGACTAATATCAACGAGCGCGGCGAGCGCAAACAGCTGGAAATTCAGCGCCTCGAACACAATAAGGTGAATTATCCAGCCCATGTCGCGACGGCTATTGGCGCCATCAATTTACAGTGCCCCGGGGCGCGAGCCGCGGTGTTGTGTGACTTTGTAGAGATTATTGACCCGCGCTGGCAAATGGCCATTGAGGGCTATATGGGTGGCGCGCGGTTTGGCATTATTGTCGACCCCGAACACGAGGCCGAGGCCATTCGTGTGGTGCGTGGGCTGCAGGGGGGGCGCAACAATGCCCGGGTGATTCAGGGTGCCAAGGCCCAGCGCGACGCCGCCAAAATCAGCCTCGCCAAGGACTCCATCGTCGAGTTGATGAGTGTTGAGCACAAGATCGCCGAATACTATTTACAGGCCTCCTACGGCGCCGTGTTGCGGGTCAAGGATGAAGAGAGTCTGCGCCGCACGCGTCGGGGCGTCACCGCCTCGGGTCTGGGTTCGGGCAACTACGCGATGTTTCGCTGTGATATTGACGATGCCGACCTGGTATTTGGTCAAGGTGCCCGCCAGCGCGCTCTGGAGGCGAAGCGGGAGGAAGCCAGTGCGCTACAGCAGCAGAGCTTTCAGTGTGGCGAGACGAACCAGCAGGTGGCGCGTATTTACGAGCTGATCGAGCGAGTAAAGCCGGTGGAGTGCGGCGACACGTTGACGCAAATGCTAGCCCTGTATCGTGCCCGGCAGCAGGCCGAAGATCAGCTGCGCAACCTCGACCTAAGTGACTTTGAGGCGCTAGAGGCGCGCTTGCAGGTGCTACAGAGCGAAATCGATACCCTGGAAAACGCCGGCACGAGCCTTAATAAAGACCTCGGTGCCTGCAATGAGAAGCAGCAAAACCTCGCCTCTGGCGTGGCAAAACTGGCCGCCGAACAGGAGGGCCTGCAAGATCAGCGCGATACCTGTGAGGCCGGCGTGTCGGACATCGGCAAATATTACCCGGCCTTTGACAGCGAGGTGGCGTTACAGTCGGCGGAGCAAAAGGCTCGCAATGCCGGCGTGGGCTTTTGCTTTGACGAAGAAAATGCCGCCTATTTGAAACAGCTCGACCACCATGACCGGGCGCTGTATCAGGCCATTATCGAACACAATCAAAGGGCCCAGACCCACAATACGATTGTCTACACCAGCGGTGGCGTTGAGCAACACGGTATCGCGTATTTTTCGCAATTGGTCAAAATGGCGGATGATGTTCAGTCCGTTCACAATGCCTTAAAAAATAATGTGCTGGTCGGTAAGGCCGAAAAACTCGCGGCCCTGCGCGACAGTTTTCACACCGCTTTTGTCAGTAATCTGTGCCACTCCATTTATCAGGCCATCAACGATGGCAAGCGGGTGCTCGAAGACCTCAACAAAGAACTCGAACACCACGTCTTCGGCTCCGACCGCGAGCGCTTTTATTTTGACTGGCAGTGGCTGCCGGAATTTAAGGAGTATTGGCGCTTTTTTAAGGAGGTGGTAAAACTGCCCAACCTGGGCGATGGCAGTAGCCTCTTCGATGCCGACCTCAGTGCGCAATCCTGCAAGGTTAGGGACAAGCTGGTCGCCATGCTACTCGACAAGGACGAGCAATCGGCCCTGCGCGAGCTGCGCCGCCTTAGCGATTATCGCCTCTACCGGCGCTATGAAATCTATAAAAAGCCCGAAAACAAGGAACCCATTGCCCTCAGTAAATACGGCACC
>MAAT01000066.1 GCA_002162815.1 Gammaproteobacteria bacterium 53_120_T64
TAAACGAAGACCTAAACCTTTTGCATTATTAACCGCACCCAGACATGAAATGAAGGAGATAAAACATCGAAGTAAATATACCGCTAAACAGGCTTAACTTAGTGCCATTCGGGTCTGTCCCCTATTACTTCTTATCGTGGTCTGTCCCCTATTACTTCCTTAAGTGCTAAACTGAGCATTCTTAGTCTTGGCGCGGGTTTTGCCTGTAATTTCCATGGGTGTACATATTCATTTTCAGGTTAGCCCTAAAAACTATGAATTTAACAAATATGGAAAAATGGTTTATGAAAAATATGTTATTTGGCATTTTATTTTTAATTTCTGGTTCAGCTAATGCGGCATTAATTGTGGCGAATTGGAATGCAACGGAAACAACTTTATCATTCGATATTTTTGGTACGATTGATCAAGGGGTAACCATCGGGCCTAGTCAAAGATCTTCGTTATTCATCGGCCCTTCAAATCTTGGAGAAGATCCTGATCCAACTACAGCTACAGTGCAAGGAACAATTATTGACAACGGTAGTATGATCTCGTTCGCTAACCAACTGTGTGCGCATCTTTTCAACGACTCAGGCAGTGACAAACTTCAAATAAGGTGTGGAAACAACTGGCAGAGTGGTGATCATATTGACTTGTCAGTTTCATTTAGTAGCTCTAACCTAGTTGATTTGTCAGCATGGGACCCGACTGGAGCAATAGTTTCAGCGGGTAGATCCAACTATGCGAACTCACCAGAACTAGCATATCAAGTTGGCTCGTTCAATACTAACGCAGTACCAGAACCAGCTTCATTAGCATTAGTAGGTTTAGGATTGGCTGGTCTTGGTTTTATGAGAAAGAAAAAAGTGGTTTAACTTACCACACTTCATGTATAGAAATATGCCTCTGTTACAGGGGCTTTTTTTGCCTAACGGAAATTACATATCAATAATATTTACACTTACCAAAATATCATCTCTTGGATTTAACTGCTTCGCGGCTCACCGGTTGTGCCAGCGGGCAGCCACGGGCAATACCCTGGGTGATGTCGCGATAGTTGCCGCCGTATTCCACGGTTCTTCTTATCACCTGCTGTAGGTAGTAGCGGGTGGTACGGCAGCTAATATGCTGGTCTATTTGCTCGCTCAGTAGCGCGTGGTCAATGGCTTCATAAAACTGCTTCACATCGGTTTTGCACACAAACTGATAGTGCTTGAGTTGTTGCTGTACGCGGCACACCGCCTTTTTTAAACCGCCATGGCCTTTGATGTGGGTACAGCTCTTAGGCAGCTTGAATTGCCTTGCCAAGCGTCCTGCCAGAAGCTTCATCACCAGGGCATCTTCTGAGCACCACAGGTGAATAGACTGGCCATTGGCTTTCCTTAAGCGTTTTAGTGGCGAAAACCGGTAATGCCCCTGGTTGATTACTTCAAGCAGTGGTAATTGATACTTACCCCCGTTACAACGAAATGACCCAATATCGGCACTCGCAGGGTGGTGCTTGCGCTGCTGGCAGAGCCAGTGATAAGCCGAGTTCAGTTCGGCCGGGGTAAAATTAAGGTGCGAGCGAGGGTTGATCGCTTTGCGCATGGCTTAAGTGTCCCCCATCGTGTTTGATCAAAAAACACACAAAACGCCTTATTCTGTCAGGAAATTTTACACTCTACTTTTTAGACGAACATGTGCTAAATATACTAATATAATAGAGTTTATTTTAATTCATTCATGAAATAAGACGCCCATAACCGCTTTTTACTCAAAAAAGTGTCAGCTTTTTTTACAACTGGGCTGATTGGCCTGAACGTAAGCAGCGGCGCCGGGCTGGCGGATAAAATAGTATTCAATATCAACAAGTTGAAATAGGCAATCGCCGTGAATGGGTAATAAAGTACGGCGGTTATTCGCTAGAAATGACTAAGAACTAAATCTTTGAGCACTTAAAGTTGTCAGGTTTTTTTACACCTTGTAAAAAATGCGCCCCTAAGCAAACAGTGTGATTGAGTTATTGAACGGGGCAACCAAGTTATCCATCTTTCCTTCCCTGGCATTATAAGGGGGCATTAAAGAGGCACAATCCCGACGGGGCAGAGTAGGCTCGAGGCTATCAGGGCATCCAGCGATTATCGATCTGGAGTATCCCCAACCCGCGCTGTACCATAGCCACCAATTACCCATGTCCACAGGGCCTCGGCCCACCGCGACTTCAATATACTGAGTTAACGATGCTGCCCAGCTCTCGCCTTCGCTCGACCTTATTACTCCTCACACTGCTGAGCGCTGCCTGCAGCGAACTACCCAGCCAGCCGCCGGCACCGCCGCCGACGGTACAGCAAAGCCTGCTACAACGGGCCGAACAGAGCATTCGCCACGCACAAGCCAGCACCTCCCCTCGCCGCGAGGCGCTATTGATCGAGGCGGCAAAACTCTACACCCAGCTTGTCGACGCGCCAAACGTCAAACGCGCGCTGGAAAGCGTCGACCCCGGCCAGCTCTCCGGGCCACAACTGTTTGATTTCGCCCTCCTCTACAGCAATGTCTTACTCGAGCAGGGCGAATACTTCACCGCCCGCGACCTGCTCAACGATCCCCGCTTGGATGCTCACTTTGCCACCATGGCCCTCGAGCAACAGAAAACCTGGCGCAGCAAACGTGCCGATCTGTTCTCCCTGCTCGGTGAAGATGAGGCCGCAACTCAGGAATACATTGTCCTCTCCCACCTCCAGGCCTCGCCCGACAATATCAGCGCCACCCATGAGAAAATTTGGCAACTGCTGATCAACACCCCGGATACCACCCTCAGCAGCCTAGAGACGGCGGCCGAAACCCGCGCCCTCAAGGGCTGGTACAACCTCGCTCAATTGGGTCGCCAGCACCAAGGTGACCTGCGCCAGTGGGCCAAGCAACTGATCCTCTGGCAGAGTCGCTGGCCCGGCCACCCGGCGGTGCTCTTCCCTCCTCCCAGCCAACGGCAAATCGAGGCGGTGGCCAAGGCCGTACCCGGACAATTGGCGCTACTGCTGCCCTTGAGCGGTAAATATGCCCGCGCCGGCAAGACCATTCGCGAGGGCTTTCTCAGCGCCTACTACCATGTGCTCGAAAACGAGGGCAACACCGCGCCCCTGCATATTTACGATACCAATACCGCCGACATCACCCGCCTCTACCAGCAGGCAGTGGCCAGCGGTGCCGAAATTGTTATCGGCCCCCTGCGCAAGGAAAACCTCGCGCTACTGGCCGCTCTGCCCGAACTATCCGCCCCGCTAGTCGGCCTCAACTATCTCAGTGATAGCGCTCAAGCCCTGGTGCCAAACCACGATAACTTGCTGCAATTCGGTCTCTCCGTTGACGATGAAGCCCGCCAAATCGCCCACCGCGCCTGGCTCGAGGGCCACCGCTCGGCACTGGTTATTACCCCCGATACCAAGTGGGCCGCTACGGCGCGACAGGCCTTTCACAAATACTGGAGTGAACTGGGCGGCAGGTTAATCAGCGCCACCCCCTACAGCCTCCGGCAAAAAGACTTTTCATCCATCATCAAGCCGGCCCTACTGATCGACCACAGCCAACAGCGCGCCAACAAACTGCGCCGCACCCTCGGTAAAAAACTGGAGGTAGAAGCCCAGCGGCGGCAGGATATCGACATGGTTTTCATCATTGCCTACCCCGACCAAGGGCGGCAGATCAAACCCACTCTGGATTTCTACTACGCCCACGACCTGCCCACCTACGCCACCTCACATATTTATACCGGCACGGAAAATCCGGGGCGCAATCGCGATCTCGAGGGCATTCGCTTCAGTGCCATGCCCTGGACCGTGCCCGGCATTGTTTCGGATAAACTAAAACCCGCAGACACCTTAAAGTCGACCTATCGCAACCTCTTTGCCCTCGGGGTCGACGCCTACCAACTGCACCAGTGGGCCGACATGATGCGCGCCTACCCACAAACACCCTTTTTTGGCCACACCGGCACACTGACCCTCGGTGCCAACGACCGTATTCAACACAGCTATCCCTGGGCAGAATTTCATCGTGGCAAGGTACGCCTCGCGCCCGAACTGAAAGCGGATTGAGGAATAGTTAATGGTCAGGCTGCCCTTCCGCACCAAGCTCCCCCGCGACAAGGCCAACAGCGGTGCCCGTGCCGAGAACCTCGCCTGCCACTACCTGACCCAACAGGGTCTGGAAATTGTCGAGCGAAATTACCGCACGCAACGCGGTGAGATTGATATTATTGCCCGCCACGCCGAGACCTTGGTGTTTGTCGAGGTGCGCCTGCGCAGCAACCCGCGCTTCGGCGGCGCCGCACACAGTATCGATGCCCGCAAACAGGCGCGACTGATTAGCGCCGCCCAACACTACCTGCTCAAGACCGGCCTCACCGATGCCCAGCCCTGCCGCTTTGACGCCATTTGCATGAACGCTATAACCTCAGCGTCAAGTTCCGGCGCAGCGGCAAACAGTAGCCCCGAAAACAATAGCAATATCGATTGGCTTCGCGACGCCTTTCGCCCCGAGGCCTGATACTCTGTACAGGCCGACCAACACCCCAGCCCAGAAGTAACCCAGCCATGAACTCAGATCCTCAGCAACAGGTGATCGAACTTTTTCACCGCAGTATCGAAGCCAAAATGTCCGTCGGCGAAGAGCTCTCGGGGCCACTCGCCGCCGCCTCAGACCGGCTGGTCGCCCAGCTTCTGCTGGACAACAAGGTACTGACCTGCGGCGAGGGCCTGAGCAATGCGCCCGCCAGCACGCTGAGCCGTTGCCTGACCCATGGCTATACCATGGAGCGCCCCGGTTTTCCCGCCCTCACCCTGCAAGCGGAGGCCGCGCCCGGAGATCTCAACGACGTAGACGCGCACGCCAGCCCCTACCAGCAACCGATTAGTGCACTCGGCAACGAGGGCGATGTGCTGGTGCTGTTCAGTGCCGGTTACGCCGGCTTTAACCTGCTCGGGGCCATTGAAGCAGCAAAGGCGCGGGGCCTACACGTCATCGCCTTTACCGCCACCGGCGACCACGCCCTATCGCACCTGCTGGACGACAATGACATTGAACTCCACGTCGCTATTGATGACCAATACCGCATTCAGGAAATACACCAGCTCAGTGTCTTCTGCCTCTGCGACCTGATTGAATCCCAGCTATTTGGAGAACACACTTGATCAAAGCCACAATCTCTCCCCTACGCCTGGTCCTACTGCTCAGCGCCGCCCTCAGCCTCAATGCCTGTACCAGCCTGATTAATGCCGTTACCAGTGAAGCGATTGAGCCCGACCCCAGCGAAACCTCTATCGGCACCGATATCGACGACTGGCAAATGGCCACCATGATCGGCGTCAATATTAAAAAGGCCTCGGCGCAACTGGCCAACTCCCATATCAACGTCAACACCTACAACAAGGTGGTGCTGCTCACCGGCGAGGTGGCCAACAGCGAGTTGCGCGCGCTGGCCGGAACCACCGCGCGCAACTACAAGGGCGTGCGCCAGGTCTATAACGAATTAAAGCTACAGGGCTCGTCCTCGCTGCTGGCCCGCACCAACGACAGCTGGCTGACCAGCAAGGTGAAAGGTAAACTGCTCGCCGATCAAGCGATCGACAGCAGTGAAATTGAAGTCGTCACCGAGGGCGGCATCGTCTACCTGATGGGGATTGTCTCGCGCACCAGCGCCGACCAAGCCACAGCGGTGACCAGTCACACCGGTGGTGTGGTTAAGGTGGTGAGGGTGTTTGAGTACCTCGATTAGGCGGGCCCGCAACCAAGCCAAAACGAACAGTCAGTGGGCCAATTTCCATACCCAGAGCCCTGCAACACGGTCACTCTACCGGGGGTTTTTGATTCGAGGCTGTCGCGCCCCCTGTGAGGCGTTTATAATTCGATGTTTTGCGATCACCCTCTGCGCACAACCCGAGAGCCCCCATGGCAGTAGCTCCCACCACAGCCCTTTGGCAAGCCGCCGACGCGGCCATAGCCAACAGCAATTTGTCCGCCTTTCAGCGCTTTCTTGAAGGCGAACACGCTGTCACTTTCGACAACTACCAACAACTCCACCAGTGGTCGATCGATAACAGCGAAGATTTCTGGGAGAGCATTTGGCAGTTCTCCGGGGTCATCGCCAGCCAGCGCTACGCCGCCGTACTGGAAGATGGCGAACGCTTCCCCGGCGCCCGCTGGTTTCCCGGTGCCGCGTTAAATTTTGCCGAAAACCTGCTGCGCCACGCCCACAACCAAGACAGCGCTAACACTATCGCCATCGTCGCCCGCCTTGAAAACGGCGAGCGCCGTGAGCTGACTTACGCCGAGCTCAATCGCGAAGTCGAGCAACTGGCCGCCGGACTGAAAGCCGCCGGCGTTACCGTCGGTGACCGGGTTGCGGCCTGTATGCCGAATGTACCCGAGACGATTATCGCCATGCTCGCCGCCACCAGCCTCGGCGCCATGTGGACCTCCTGCGCACCGGACTTTGCCATCAACGGGGTGATGGACAGGTTTGGCGAAATCGAACCGAAGGTGTTAATCGCCTGCGATGGCTATCATTACAACGCCAAGGTGATCGACTCCCTGCCCCGTGTCAAAGCCATTGCCGAGCAAATCGACAGTATTGAGATGCTGATCGTGGTGCCGGTGTTAAACCGCCCAGCGTCCGACAAGCTAGATCTCTGTGCTATCCCCAAGGCCCGACTCTACGCCGATGTACTGGTCAGCGAAAACACCCCCGCGCTTGCGTTCGCCCAGCTGCCCTTCGACTTCCCGCTGTACATTATGTATTCCTCGGGCACCACCGGGGCAGCCAAGTGCAGCGTCCACTCGGTGGGCGGCACCCTGTTACAGCACCTCAAAGAACACCAACTGCACACCGATATAAAATCCGAAGACACGTTGTTTTACGACACCACCTGCGGCGGGATGATGTGGAATTGGCTGGTCAGCGGCCTCGCCAGTGGCGCCACTCTCGTGCTCTACGACGGTTCGCCCTTCGCACCCCAGCCCAGCAGCTTGATCGATATGATCGACGAAGAGGAGATTTCCATCTTTGGCACCAGCGCCAAATACATCGAGACTCTGGAAAAAGAGGGTATCGTGCCCCGTGAAAGCCATCGGCTCAGGCGGCTAAAAGCGATCCTATCCACCGGCTCAGCGCTGTCTCACAAAAGCTTTCGCTACGTTTACCGCGATTTCAAAAGCGATGTCTGCCTATCCTCGATGTCCGGCGGCACCGACATCGTCTCCTGCTTTGCCCTCGGCAATCCCAATCTGCCGGTCTATGCAGGCGAGCTGCAGTGCTTTGGCCTCGGCATGGCGGTGGCGATCTGGAACGATGCGGGACAAAGCGTGATCGAGAAAAAGGGCGAGCTCGTTTGCACCCAGCCCTTCCCCTCCTGCCCTATCGCCTTTTGGGCCGATGAAAACGGGGAGAAGTTTCACGCCGCCTATTTCGACACCTACCCCAATATCTGGGCCCACGGCGATGTCGGCGAGGTCAGCGCCCATGGCGGCATCGTTATTCACGGTCATAGTGACGCTACGATCGACTCTATTTGCATTGGCCAATAGTGGAACGACGATATGCCCGTGGTACTCTTCGTGGCCTTGCGTGAGGGCGTGACTCTCGATGGGGCCTTAATCAAAACCATTTGCGCCAACACCACGCCGCGCCATGTGCTCGCCAAGGTGACTCAGGTCAGCGATATTCCCCGCATCATCAGCGGCGATATTGTCGAACGGGTAGTACACGGTGAGGTGGTAAAAAAACACTGACACCCTCGCCAACCAAGCCCAAACAACGAGCGATTAACAGGAAAAACCGATGACTAACACTGTAAAAAATCTTGGCCTTAGCTTTGCCCTCCTGCTCAGCGCCTTACTACCCCTGCAACAGGCCTCCGCCTCTGCCGCCATCAATCCCGGCGCAACACCTATCCCCGTGGAAACCCAGGTCACCCTGCACACCACTCTCGGTGATATTGTGATTGAACTGTATCCCACCCGCGCACCCATCACCGTCGCCAACTTTGTCGGCTATGTGAATAGCGGTCACTACAAAGGCACTATTTTTCACCGCGTGATCCCCGGCTTTATGGCCCAGGGTGGTGGCTTTACGGCCAAGTTACGAAAAAAGCCCAATCTGGCGCCGATTCTTAACGAAGCCGACAACGGTTTGAAAAACAAGCGCGGCACCCTCGCCATGGCCCGCACCAACGACCCGCACTCGGCATCGACCCAGTTTTTCATCAACCTGTCGAATAATGATTTTCTCGATCACAGTGGCAAAAATGCCCAGGGCTGGGGCTACGCGGTATTCGGAAAAGTCGTCGACGGCATGGATGTGGTCGATAAAATGGCGCGCGTCCCCACTCGTGGCCGCGGCCCCTTTCGCTCCGATGTACCCACTGAAACGATTGAAATTACCGGTGCCGAAGCCCGATAGCACCCGAATCCCACCCTTCTTTTATTAACAATGAGGGCCGTCATTGCGCGGCCCTGGAGTCCCCATGAGCTTTGCCCCCCTGTTACAACCCCTCGACCTTGGCTTCACCACCCTCAAAAATCGCATCATGATGGGTTCCATGCACAGCCGTATGGAGCTGCTCGACCGCCCCTATGAGCGCCTGGCGGCTTTTTACGGCGAGCGCGCCAAGGGCGGCGCGGGACTGATTGTCACCGGCGGTTACTCCCCCAACGACAGCGGCGTGATCGAAAGCGGTGCCCCAGTATTTGATAACGAGGGCGAACTGCCCAAGCACCGTCTGGTCACCGACAGCGTGCACGCCGAGGGCGGCAAAATCCTCATGCAACTGCTGCACACCGGGCGCAATGCGAAAATCCCCCAGCCGGTGGGCGCCTCGGACATTCCCTCGCGCATCAATCCCTGCACACCGCATATCCTAAGCAGTGATGAGATCGAGCAAATTATTACAGACTTCGCCCACAGTGCGGTGCTGGCCAAAAAAGCCGGCTACGACGGTGTTGAAGTGATGGCCTCTGAGGGCTATTTACTCAACCAGATGCTGGTCACTCGCACCAATAATCGCAGCGACCAGTGGGGCGGCAGCTACGAAAACCGCATGCGCATGCCCTTGGAAATTGTCCGTCGTATCAAGGCCGCCGTCGGCAATGACTTTATTTTGATGTATCGCATTTCCGCCATCGACCTGGTGGAAGACGGTGCCACCGGTGCCGAAATCATCGAACTGGCCCAAGCCCTAGAAGAGGCCGGCGTCACCCTGTTCAACACCGGCATCGGCTGGCACGAGGCGCGCATCCCCACCATCGCCTACATGGTGCCGCGCGGTGCCTGGCGCTTTGCGATTCGCGAACTGAGCGCAGCGGTGAGCATTCCCGTGATCGCCTCAAACCGTATCAACACTCCCGAGGTCGCCAACGACATCGTCGCCAGTGGCGATGCTGCCATGGTCTCGATGGCCCGCCCAATGCTCGCCGATCCCCACTTTGCCAACAAAGTCGCCGAGGGCCGCGCCGAGGAAATCAACACCTGCATCGGCTGTAACCAGGCCTGCCTCGATTTTATCTTTAGCAATCGCGTCACCAGCTGCCTGGTCAACCCCAAGGCCGCCCGCGAGCTAGAGTTTGCAGAAAACATTCAAGTCAAAGGCGCCCCTAAGAAGGTTGCCATTATTGGTGCCGGCCCCGCAGGGCTATCCGCCGCCTGCACAGCGGGAGAGGCCGGCCACGCGGTGACCCTGTTTGACGCCAGCAGCGAAATTGGCGGTCAGTTAAACCTGGCCAAAACCGTGCCCGACAAGACCGAGTTCTACGAATTTATTCGCTACTTCAAATCCCACCTCGACAAATACGGCGTCGAGGTGCGGCTCAATACCACTGTCGATGCGTCGAGCCTCGGTGATAACTTCGACGAGGTGATTGTCGCCACCGGCATCGTGCCGCGCATTCCCGAAATAGACGGCATCGACCACCCCTCGGTGATCTCCTACCTCGATCTGCTCAGTGGCAAGGCCACCACCGGCAAGCGCGTGGCGATTCTCGGTGCCGGCGGCATCGGCTTTGATGTCGCCGTACTCCTCACTCACGGCAAGAGCACAGGAGCACCAGATACCGAGGCCTTCCTGAAAAAATGGGGCGTCGATACCACCATGGCCTCGGCCGGTAGTCTCGCCGCTGGCGGCCCGCAATTCCCCGCCCCGGCCCACGAAATCACCATGCTGCAACGCAAGCCGAAATCACTCGGTCGTGGCCTCGGCCTCACCAGCGGCTGGGTGCTGCGCGCCGAACTCGATGCGGCAGGCGTGAAAATGGTGCCCGGCGCCAGCTATCACAAAATCGACGATGCCGGTCTGCACTACAGCATCAACGGTGAAGACCAGCTGCTCGAGGTCGACAGTATTGTGCTCTGCACCGGGCAGGACTCCAACAACCGCCTTTATCAAGAGCTGAACAGTGCCGGTATTAAGTGTCAGCTGATCGGCGGTGCCTCGGAGGCGAAGGAGCTGGATGCCCTCGCCGCCGTGAGTCAGGGCATGGCTGTAGCCAGTAGCCTTTAGTAGACTGTTTAAGCAATAAGTTGGGCCCCGGGCCGCGGCCCGAGAAACCCCGGCAGTGTTGACCAAACACTGCCGGGGCCTTAACACCACCCGTCAACCCGTACACAAGGAAGCCGTACCGTGCCATTACCTACACGACTGTTATGCCTTGGCCTCAGTGCCATTATGTTCCTCGCTGGCTGTGCCAGCTCAGACAAGCCATCGCCGGCCCAGAACCGGATGGCGCAAACGCCGATTACCAACCAGGGTAGCGGCAAGGTCTATCCCGGCAAGTTTATTTGGCACGATCTGCTGACCCCCGAGCCCACCAAGGCCGGGCAATTTTATGAAGCCCTGTTTGGCTGGGACATTGAGTACCACCCCAACTACAGCCTGGTGCGCAATGGCGACAAACTGATTGCCGGCATTGTCAAAGCGCAATCAGCCGAACAGCAGGCCAGGGGCGGCCTGTGGCTGCCCACCGCCTCTGTCGCCGATGTCGATGCCACGGCCAAGCTCGTCACCGCCCACGGTGGCAAAATATTAAAGGG
>MAAT01000036.1 GCA_002162815.1 Gammaproteobacteria bacterium 53_120_T64
GCAATTGGAATCGGCCTCGGCCTCGCGCGTTTTCCCTTTCAGCAGGTCGATAACTTCTGGCGCTGGGTCGAGCTGTGCGAAGACGGCGGCGTCGACTCCATTTGGCAAACCGACCGACTGATTTCCGACGAACCCTTTCTCGAATGCATCACTGCTCTCGCCGCTATTGCCGGTGCCACCCAGCGCATTAAATTCGGCATGAACGTCGCCTCAGCCGCCCTGCGCGATCCACTGGTACTGGCCAAACAATGCGCCACTATCGACTTTCTCAGCCAGGGCCGCATGCTGCCTGCCTTCGGCATTGGCAGTGCTCGCGCACCGGAATGGCAAGCCACCGGCCGAGGTACAAAAGGCCGGGGCAAACGTACCGACGAAGCCCTCGACATCATCACCCAACTTTGGCGCGGCGCCCCGGTGACTCTCAGCGGCGACCACTACCACTATCAAGACGCGGTTATTTCGCCCTTACCGGCACAGACCGAACTGCCGCTGTGGATTGGCGGCAGCAGCGAGGCCGCCATTCAACGCACCGCACGCATCGGCACCGGTTGGCAGGCAGGACTGGAGTCACCCCAGCAAGCGGGTATCGCGAAAAAAGCCATTGTCGCGGCCCTAAAAGAGCGCGGCCGCCGTATTGATGACGAGCACTACGGCAGCGGATTTTTCTTTCGCTTTGCTAGCGCAAACGATGATATCGCCGCGCGGGAGCTAGCCCGTTTCAGTAAGTTAGCACCGGGTAAAGACCTCAGCCACAGTGTCGCCATTGGCGCCGAGCACATTCAGCAGCGCATTCACGAGTATGCCGAGCAAGGTATTTCAAAATTCATTCTGCGTCCCATGGGTAATGATGACGCCGATTTACTCGAACAAACACGCTTATTAATTGCCGAGATTTTGCCCTGCTTTCAAGGTTAGCAGGCACCAGGCTAGCGCACGCGGCGCAGCTCTCTAGCACTAACGCAGCGGCCGCTCTTCACTACGTACTCTTCACTACGTACTCTTCACTACGTACTCTTCACTACGCACTCTTCACTACTCACTACGCACTCGTCGCCAGCCAATGGCGCAACTTGCTCTCTAGCATATCCGCGTCAATCGGCTTAGTCAGATAATCACTCATACCCATCTCCAGGCACTTGGCTCTATCCCCCGCCATGGCATTCGCCGTGAGTGCAATAATCGGCAGGGTTTTATTGCTGTCGCCGGCCTCGCCGGCGCGAATAGCCTGGCTCGCGGCAAAGCCATCGAGTACCGGCATCTGACAATCCATAAGCACCAAGGTAAAGCGCTGCTCTTGCCCTGCTGACTGAAGACAGTCAAGGGCTTGCTGGCCGTCGTTACAGATGGAGAAATCCAGCCCAAAGTTCTCCAACAAACCACAGACCAATGCCTGGTTAACATAGTTATCTTCCGCCACCAGTATTCGTGCCCCCGGTGGCCAGAACGGCCCCCCGCCCTGCTCCCCCTCGGTCAATCCGCTGGCAAGTGCCGGACGCCCAGCCTCCAGAGCGCCGTCATCCAGCGCCGTCGGAGCTGCCTGCCCATGGCCATCCAAGGAGTGTAAATAGTGCTGGGTCACCAGCGGCTTTGCTCGTTGTAAGACCGCATCATCGCTGACCAATACCGCGAGGGCATCGAACAGGTCGGAGGTGGTCGCCGGGCGCGGGAAGTAGGCACTAAAGCCCATATCGGCAAAATGCCGCGCCTCGCCGCGGCTAGTTATGGCCGTCATCATCACCAATTTAATGGCGGCAAAGGTCCGTCTCGCCTGCAGCATGGCACCCAGTTCCGCTCCCGTCAGGCCGGGTAGGTCGGCGTCGATAAAGGCGACATCGATCGCGGGTAGGCCCTGTGTTTCACGGTTTTGTAATAGCGCTATAACGTCTGAGCCGGTATCGCTACTCACCACCTCGGCACCCCAGTGGCTCAACTGCTCACAGAGTACCTGGCGATTGCTGGCATTGGCATCAACGACCAATAAGTGGAGTGCCCCCATGTCGATTTCCGGAAGCACCAGCCGCGACTCCTCACTGCGCCCCAACAACACGGTAAATTCAAAACAACTGCCCCCCGTGGCCGTGCGACTACAATGCACATCGCCACCCATCAAGTCCACGAGTTGTTTGACAATACTTAAACCCAGCCCGGTGCCGCCGTATTGCCGTGTCGTCGACGAATCAACCTGCCCGAAGGCTTCAAAGATACGAACGCGACTGGCCTCGGGAATACCGACCCCGGTATCGCTCACCGAGCAGGTAAGAAGCAATTCATTGCCATTATCTTGGTCAGCCTCAAGGCTGGCCTTAATCACAATCTCGCCCTTATCGGTAAACTTAATGGCATTGCCCACCAAGTTATTTAACACTTGGCGGAGTCGGCTCGGATCGCCAACCACCATCGAATGCTCAATGGCACGTACGTCGAGAATCATTGCCAGCGCCTTTTCCTCACTTTTAAAGGCCATCGTTTCCCCAACGTCGCCGAGCAGGGCGCGCAGGTCAAAGACGATCTCTTCCAGCTCGAGCTTTCCGGCCTCAATCTTGGAGAAATCGAGAATGTCATTAATAATAACCAACAGCGATTGCGCGCTGCTTTGCGCCATGGCCAAGCGCTTAATTTGATCTTTAGTGAGTTCTGATTTCAGTACCAGGCCAAGCATGCCCAGTACGCCGTTCATCGGGGTGCGTATTTCATGGCTCATATTGGCCAGAAACTCGGCCTTGGCTTCGACCGCCCTCTGCGCCACATCCCTCGCTTCAAGCAGGTGCTGTTCGGTATTTCTATTCGCCGTAATATCACTGCTAATAGAAATATATTGCTCCGCCTTACCCTCTTTCATAAAGGGCACAATGGTGGTTTTTACCCAGTAAATTTCGTCAGCTTTGCTACGGTTACAAATTTCACCATGCCATACTTGGCCCTGCGAAATAGCCAAATACAGGCTGTGGAAAAAATCCTCATCGTGGCGCTCCGACTTCAGCAAGCGATGATTTTTGCCCACAAGTTCGTCGACACTGTAGCCACTAATTTCGGCAAACTTTTCATTGGCGAAGGTAATTGTACCGGCGACATCGGTAATCGAGACAAGTGCGTGCTGATCCATCGCAAATTTTTGCTCTAGGAGGGCAAAATTGGCTTGCTCTGCATCCTCTACCGCACCGGCTAGCGCCCGAGCCTGGTGTTCGAGATTGCGCCGGGCCTCCTGGTGTTGCTCGCTCACCTGACTCAATTGCTGCGCCATGTGATTAAACGACTGCGCCAATTGCCCCAATACATCCTCGCTCAAGACTTCGATACGCACCGAGAAATCGCCCTCGGCAATATCGTGGGTGCCCCGTTCGAGGCGCTTAATCGAATTCAAAACGGTGTTCAGCAGGTAGATCGCCGCGCCACACACTAAGGCGACGGCCAACACCGTTGACCACAGCACCGTCTGATAGGCGCGTTGCGCCACCTGCTCTGCCGCTACCGAGCGCGAGGCAATCACGCCCTCCTCATAGCGAATAAACTCAGCCAGTACAACTCGCAACTTATCGATCAGCTGCTTGCCCGTTCCGGACTCGATTAAACGCGTCACTTCACGCATCGACGCGCCGCGTCTATTGAGTGCCTCGCGCAACTGAATTTCAGGCTGCCCCGCCTCTCGCCGCCACCGCGCTGCCAGCTCACGCAGGCCTTCAATTTTGACCTGCATATCAGCACTGAAGTAACCCGCCTGCACGAGATCCCGCAACTCGCCAAAGTACTGGCGAATAGAGTCCTCGCCCAGTCGATAGGGCGCGAGGAATTCCTCCCTGCCGGTGATGAGATAACCCCGCTTACCGGTTTGCATATCGCTGATCGCTTTGTCGATAACCGCCAACAAGAGCTGACCGCGTTGATTGAAGGAGCGTTCGAAAACCTTATCTAGCGCGCCAAGCCGGTATTGAATATCAGCCAGTGCGCTCGCCCCCCGCCCCCCTTGAAACAGCGTAGCGATGGCCGCCAGACTCTTCGTGTTATCGCCCTGCCCGCCACGCAAGGCAATCTCGAGCGCCCCCGACTGCTGTTGCCATTGCTCGAGTGCCAGCTCCAATGCCTGTAGTTCGGCCAGCACCTGATCCGGATCAAAGGCCTCGGTAGCAATGTTACTCAAGCGGGCGATCAGGCTTTTAAAGTGCGCACCGCCCTGCTCATAGGGTTCGAGAAAGCGCTGATCGCCGGTAATCAGGTAACCCCGCTGACCGGTTTCCTGATCCACCAGAGCTTTACCCAGCGCGATGACTAGGCCCTGCGCCCCGGTATTTCTGGCTCGGCGAAAGTCTGCCAACACCTCGGCCTGTAGTCCCCAAAATTGCGCCAGTAGCGCCTTGCCGATACCCGCTGTAATCACCTCGCGCAATTCTGCGGCCGAGCCCTCACGCCCCCGCCTAGCGCCCTGAATCGAGGCTATTTGCACGCCCTTCTGCTGCCAAAGGAACAACTGCCGCTCGAGTTCGGCAAGCTCGGTAACAGGGTTCCACTCAATGTCAGCTCGGGCCTCAGACTGCAGATAGGCGACGAGCTGCGCCAGATCCTGCACCACGCTGCGGCCACGCTCATCAAAGCGCTGCCGCTGCCCCTGCCCCTGCCGCTGCCCCTGCCCCTGCCCCTGCCCCTGCCCCTGCCCCTGCTCAGCAGAAATCAGCACGTGCAATAAGTCAAGCCGCTGGCCCTGAACCCTCCCCTCTAACTGGGCCAGTAAGCTCAGCCCCTCGAGATCACCCGCCTCGCGTAGTCCTTGCTGTAACGCCCCCAACACCGTCAATAACGGCGCTACTCTGGCATCGCTCTCGAGGTCGGCGACCCGTCGCTGCAAGGCTTCCATCGGCGCCAGGCCACTGCGATTAATTTCACGTCGCGCCTCAATTTCAAATCTCTGCGCATGAGACAACCATGCGGCCACCGCTGCGTCAATAGCATCGAGCCGAGAGAGCGCACGCTTGGCATCATAGGCTGCTGTAACGCCATCGCGTAGCGTCTTCAGGCGGGCATGAAAGGCGATCCCCGCCGCTTTGAAATCCCGGCGATAGTTCATCTCAGCGGTCAGTAAAAAGCCTCGCTGGGCGCTTTCCTGGGCAACCATTGCCGCGCTGAGACCCAGCGCCAGCATACGCTTGTGATCCAGCCCGCCATGACGAAATATCTCCTCCAGCTGAGCCAGCGGGACACGCAGTTGGTCGAAGATGCGCTTGCCCGCACCACTATTCAGTGCCGCCTCAACGGCGCTAAAGACCTCTGGCGGGCCTGTGTCTTGTTCCCTTGTGCGCCCTGATACTGGATTTGTCGGGTCTGGCCTTAGCGACGCACGCAGTTGCATTTCTGGTTGCGCCGCTTCCAGCACCCAGCGCTGGGCTAGGCCCTCGACTGCATTGAGCAGTTCGCTGACCTGATGCGGATCGGGGGCGGTTAATATCTGGGCCCGCAGTTGCGCCATATAGCGCTGATAATCCACCTGCCCCTGCCGATAAGGCCCTAGAAAACTATCGACGCCGGTGATTAAAAACCCCCGCTCACCGCTTTCCATATCAACAATGGACTTGATCGCCGCGCCTAGGAGATTGGCCTCGCGCTGGCTATCAGCAGCGACAAACAGGCTGTCGAGTTCCGTAGCCAGCGCCCGAATCCCATCGAGAATGTCTTTACCGGTGCCTTTTTGCAGCAAGCGCTCAATGTGATCGAGACTCATCAAGGGCAGCTCAACGCTGCGCCGCAGGGCAATTTCCGGCTGCGCAGCCGTCCTCAACCAGTCGCCGGCCAAACGATCCATCTCCCCAAGCCGAGTAAGTTGCACGGAGTTATCGCCAAGCCGCTCCCGTAGAGTCCGAACATTCTCTTGCCAGTGCCACTGAGCATCGACAAAGGGCAGCAAGAAATCGTCCTTGCCGGTGATCAAAAAGCCCCGCTCACCGGTTTCCATGTCGACTATCAGCTTGCCCAGCAAGTGAGCCTGGGTAATCACGGCCTGAGTCTCGGTCACCGCTGCGGCCGTATCGCGCAGAGCGAGAGTACCTCGATAGGAAAGGACGGATACCAGCACCATTAGCGCCACGGGCAGTGAAAAACCGGCAATAATCTTTTCACTGATGCTCAGGCCGCGTAGATACTGGCGAAGCCTCAACCAGGGGTTTGTCGCGCGCGGACTATCGATACCTGTGGGGATGTTTACCATTACCTATTCTGTCCCTATGCCGTGAACTCCCAAATTTATCACCGGCATCTTAAAAAGAATGGCTACCAATGCTGCCTTTTAGTATTGACCAATATGCCAGTAAAACAAGCGACAGGCCAAAGCACCCGCAATTTAAAGGCGGCGACAGGGAATCAGGCTCCTAGGGCTGGTTGAGCCGCTGACTAAAATGAAAACTGGCGATATTCATGCCCTCGCGAAAATAAAACCTGTGGGCATCGGGGCGCTGAGTCCCGGAATCGAGGTGCAGCACCTGGCAAGCCTCGGCCTTGGCCTGCTCGCGCAGCCAGCTCAATAGCCGTTGGCCGCAACCCCCGGAGCGCGCTTGCTCGGTGGTGACGAGGTCGTCGACGTAGAGAGGTTTACCCATCAATACATTACTGTCGATACGGTAGTCCGCAACGGCAACAACACCGCCCTGCTCGGCAATATAGGCCAGTTTATAACCATCCTCTGCCATCGCCCGGAGCGTCGTCAAAAAATCACCCCGCTGTAGATGGGGGCGTAGCTCGGCCAGCACCGCGAAGCAATTTTCAATCTGTTCATCCGTTAACGCCCTGCTCGGCATGTCGCGCCCTTAGTATCGGTGAGTGTCTGTGGGGGTAGTTCAGGCCCCGGCAAGCTGGCACTACGGCAGGTGCTGGCAATCTCTTGCTTGCGCTCAGGCCAACACTGGCGGCACAGAATGACCGCAATGATACGCCAGCAAGCGCATGTCACCTTCAGTCGCGCACACTCGGCGCCATGCTCGCGAATCGTTTATTAGGTGGGGATGGCCTCTCCCTGCAGTACCTTCTTGGCCACTAAGTGGGCAATATCGTCATCGCTCATTGCCAAGCGTTCGCGCAGCACACGGGCATTGTGCTCACCCAAGTAGGGGGCTTCAAGAGTCAGTGAATCTGGAAACTGTGAAAAACGCAGCGGCATACCGGGGATTTGAAATTCGCCCAGCCCCCGATCCGACACTGTGCGCACAGTGCTGCGCTCAACCAAGTGCGGGTGATTCAGCGCTTCGGCGGGCGTCAGCACCGGCGCCACCGGCACATGGGCCGCTTCAAGGGCCTCACGTGCGGCCTGGTCACTGGGCATTGAGGCGATCCAGCCCTCTATTAAGTCGATCACTTCATCGAGACGGGCGGCACGTTCGGCAAAGGTCACGTAGCGCTCGTCCTCAAATAAATCGTTGCGCCCCATCACCTCGCACAGCGAGCGCCAATGTTTCGTCGACAGGGCAATGATAAACAGATGGGAATCTCGCCCCTTAAAAATGCCATTCGGCGCAAAGGCGTAATGGTGGCGGCCATTGCGCGTCGGCTGCACCTCACCCTGGGTATTGCTGTAGAGCTGGACATTAAAGTCGTGGCAGTGAAAATAGCTGTCGAGCAGTGAGCAATCGATGTGCTGGCCACCCCCACCCTGGGAGCGATAAAACAGGGCGCCATTAATCGCCGCCAGGGCATGGACCCCGGTATTGACATCACCCATGGAAATCATTGGCATAATTGGCGCGTCGTCCGGCTCGCCAAATAAACTGGTGACCCCTGAATACGCCTGCCCCATGTAATCAAAACCCGGTAAATGCGCCAGTGGCCCGGTTTGGCCAAAGGCCGAGATCGAGCAATAAATCAGCTCGGGGTTAATACCCTCGGCGACCTCCCAGCCCAAACCCATGTCGGCAATCACCCCGGGGGTAAAGTTTTCAATCAACACGTCGGCTTGGGCAATCAGCTTTTTTAAAATATCGACGGCTTCAGGCTGGCGTATGTCGAGGCATAAACTCTGCTTACCGCGATTTTGCTGAACAAAATAGGCGCTGCGACCATCCTTTAGATAGGGCACCCTGCGGGTCATATCACCGCAGGGTGCCAGCTCAACCTTGATAATATCGGCACCCATTTCCGCCATTAAGCGTGTCGTCGTCGGCCCCGCAAGGGCGTGGGTAAAATCAAGCACGGTACAGTTTTTCAGTATGTGTTTTTTAATCATCTCGCTGAGCCTCAATTTTTATTATTTAGTGGCGCACAGGCGATGTATCGGCAGGACTAAAGGCTATTTAACGCTAGAGGGTAGAAGCCATCGATAAACCTTTAATTTATTATTAACAACACGAGGATACGGACCTAGCTGCAGCCCAGCCTACAGTCTTGAGAGGCGGCGGAATAGCCTTATCCGTGGCACCCCGCCGATAAGGCCAATAATTCAACCGATGCCAATCAAGCGATTCGACATCGCCGTCGAATCGACAGGGGAGCTCCGCTCTATGCACTGCTGGACCTTCGTCAAGATTAGTCGGCATAGCGATCTTAACGATGGCTGCCCCTCGCTTGCCTAGTTTAGGGGCGGCTGACAACAACAGTGAACTTTCAGGCAATAAAAAACCCCGCATCACGGGGCTTTTTAGCTGTCTAATATTTGTTACTGATTTTGATGTGGTGCCCGGAGCCGGAATCGAACCGGCACGGCCGTGAAGCCGCAAGATTTTAAGTCTTGTGTGTCTACCAATTTCACCATCCGGGCAATACTGCGTGCTGTTCTAAACGGCTTGCGTATCACGTACTGGTTTTTTATTGCTTTAGTCGACAGCACTGGCAGATGTGCTGTGCAAAATAATGGAGGCTGGAGTCGGAATCGAACCGGCGTACACGGAGTTGCAGTCCGCTGCATGACCACTCTGCCATCCAGCCTCAAAAGAGGCGGAATTGTACCCGAGCAATTCGCCAATGAACAGGGCTTATCGTGTCTTAATCCGGTTTTTCAGCTCGCCCCTGCGAACCCTCGAGGAGCTGCGGTGCGGCAAGTTTTAAATAGACCAGCATTGACCACAATGTCAGTAGCGCAGCAGCGTATAAAAGTACGAAACCGATCCCGCTCATCAGGGCCGACTGACTCGGGTCAAAGGCCAGCAAGACAATAATCGCAATCATTTGCAGGGCGGTTTTGATCTTGCCGATATTCGACACGGCCACGCTAGTGCGGTCGCCGATCTCGGCCATCCACTCGCGCAGCGCGGAGATCACAATCTCGCGACTAATAATCACGATCACGGGAATCGCAAAGGCCAGCGAGGGATTGCGCTCCAGTAAAATGATCAGCGCCACGGCGACGATGAGTTTATCGGCCACCGGGTCGAGAAAGGCGCCGAAGGGGGTTTCCTGATTGAGCTTGCGGGCCAGATAGCCATCGAGCAGATCGGTGAGGGCGGCGAAGGCAAAAATGGCGCCGCTGGCGAGGTAGCGTGCATCCCAGGGCAGGTAAAAAACCACCACCAACAGGGGAATCAGCGCGACCCGCAGGAGGGTCAGCATATTCGGTAAATTGAGCATGAAAATCCGCGTTTAAAAAGTCGCTAGCAAGTTACCCGTTGTGGAGGGTGCTGTAAATGGTTTCGGCCACTTTTCGGTTAATTGATGGCACCCGCATCAAGTCGGCGACACTGGCCTTTTCAACCTCACCGACACCCCCGAAAAAGCGCAGCAACTCACGGCGCCGCTTGGGGCCGACGCCGGCAATGCCCTCGAGACGCGAGGTATGGCGCTTTTTGTCCCGCCGCTGGCGATGCCCGGTAATGGCAAAGCGGTGGGCCTCGTCACGTATTTGCTGGATCAGCAGCAGGCCGTTGGGTTCGGGCAGTATCTCCCGCTCACCGCTATCGGTGGTCAGCAGCAGCGTTTCGAGCCCGGGTTTGCGACTCGAGCCCTTGGCGATGCCGACCAGCGTGACGCCTACGACACCAAGTTCACCGAGTACATCTTCGGCAATGCGCAGCTGACCCTTGCCGCCGTCGATAAAAAGAATATCGGGCAGGCTGCCCTCGCCATTCTGCAGGCGTTTATAGCGCCGCCGCAGAGCTTGCTCCATAGCGGCATAATCATCGCCGGGGGTAATATCCTCGATATTAAAGCGCCGGTAATCCGACTTTAGCGGCCCCTCTTGATTAAACACCACACAGGAGGCGACGGTGGCCTCACCACTGCTGTGGCTAATATCGAAGCACTCCAGACGCTGCGGTAGCTCGTCGAGCCCCAGGGTACTTTGCAGATCGACATAGCGCTGGTAGATATTGGAGGCCGCCGCCCGCTTGCTGGTGAGGTTTTGCTCGGCGGTGCGCGTCGCCAACTCCAGCCACTTGCGTCGCGTGCCCCGACTGACATCGTTAATCGCCACCTTGCGCCCGGCCGCTGCTTGCAGCGCCTGCTCAAGTACGGCGTGCTCCTCAAGGCTGGCACCGATGGCGATTTCCCTGGGGATTTCCGCCGCTAAATTGCTCTTCAGGTAGTGCTGGGGAATAAATTCACCGAGCAACTCACTGCCAGTTAAGGCCAGCGGGCTGCGCGGGTAAAAACTGCGACTACCGAGGATGCGGCCGTGGCGAATATAGAGCACATGCATGCAGGCATCGCTGCCCTCCATCGCGAAGCCCAGCACGTCGATGTTGCCATTGCCCGCTTCGATCACCTGCTGGGCCTGAATCTGGCGCATGGCGGCGATCTGGTCGCGATAGGTGGCGGCGTCTTCAAAGGCCAGTTCGGTACTGGCCTTGTCCATGGC
>MAAT01000006.1:0-402 GCA_002162815.1 Gammaproteobacteria bacterium 53_120_T64
GAGCTGGGCTTGAAATTGGAAAGAGCGAAATTCGCGGGCATCATCGAGGCCGCCCTCGACCCGATTATTGTTATCACGCCCGAGGGCAGTATCGAGTCGGTCAACCCGGCCTTTAGCAAGATGTTTGGCTACGCTGATGCCGAGGTCATTGGCCAGAACATTAAACTGCTGATGCCCGAGCCCTACCACAGCGAGCACGATGGCTATCTCGCCAACTATCAAAGAACCGGCATTAAAAACATTATCGGCACCGGTCGGGAACTACAGGCGCAACGCAAAGACGGTACTACCCTGCCCATCTTCCTCTCCGTTAGCGAGTACAAAATCGGCGATCAAAGCCTCTACACCGGCACCATTCGCGATCTCAGCAAGGAAAAGGATGCCGAGCTGGGCTTGAAATTG
>MAAT01000006.1:415-9743 GCA_002162815.1 Gammaproteobacteria bacterium 53_120_T64
GGGCTTGAAATTGGAAAGAGCGAAATTCGCGGGCATCATCGAGGCCGCCCTCGACCCGATTATTGTCATCACGCCCGAGGGCCGTATCGAGTCGGTCAACCCGGCCTTTAGCAAGATGTTTGGCTACGCTGATGCCGAGGTCATTGGCCAGAACATTAAACTGCTGATGCCCGAGCCCTACCGCAGCGAGCACGATGGCTATCTTGCCAACTATCAAAGAACCGGTATGAAAAACATTATCGGCACCGGCCGGGAGTTAACGGCAAAACGTAAAGACGGTACTACCCTCGCCATCTTCCTCTCGGTCAGCGAATACACCCTCCATCAGCAAACGCGTTATACCGGTACCATTCGCGATATTAGTGCCGAACAAGCGATAAAAGTCCACCTTGCCCAGCTGACCAGAAAGGCAGAATTGATCGCCCAGGGCGACTATACCATTGAGATTAAACCCCGGGACCTGGATGACACCCTGGGTATTGCCCTACAACGCACCACGATGATTTTGCGTGACATCGCGGTGGTGGCACAAAAATTGGCTGCGGGCGATACCAGCTACAGCGTCACGGAACAAGGTGATAATGATCTGTTGGCGCAGTCGATGAACCAGATGATCGAGACTATTAAGCAGATAGCCGCCACGGCCGATGCGATTTCGGCCGGTGAGGTCGACACTCAGATCGAAGCACGGGGCCCGCAAGATACACTGGGTATTGCCCTGGCCCGGCTAACCGGCATTTTGCGCGAGGTCGGCAGTCTTGCCGTCAAGGTTGCCGCAGGTGATTATTCGGCGCGCCTCAGTGCGCAGGGCGCCAAGGATGCCCTCTCACAATCCATCAATAGCATGGTCACGTCGCTGTCGATGAAGACGGCAGAAAGTGAAACACAACTGTGGCTGGCAACGGGGCTCAGTGGGCTAAATGAGGTCATTCGCAGTGCCCCGAACACCCGCGCCATGGCCAAGGTTTCCTGCCAGTACATCGCTAAATATCTTGATGTGCAAATAATGACCTTCTACATCATCGATGGTGAGGTATTAATACTGCAGGGTAGCTACGCCTTTAATAAAAGAAAACACCTCGGTGACAGCATTGAACTGGGTGAGGGCTTGGTTGGCCAGGCCGCTCTCGATCAGGAGATGATTTCCATCACCAACATACCCGACGATTACTCGCGCATCAATTCTTCCATCGGTGATGGTTACCCAGGCAATGTCGTGGTCATGCCTCTGGTGGTCAATGGTGTAACTCAGGGGGTCATCGAACTCGGTGCCTTTGTTGAATTGAGCGACCAAAAACTGGATTTTCTGACCGCCCTCAAAGAGCCCTTGGGCCGGATGATCCTCAACACCACCGAGCAGGGCGTGAAAGGTGCGCTACTTGAGAAGACCCAGCGCCAGTCGGAGGAATTACAGGTGCAACAGGAGGAATTAAAAGCCGCTAACGAAAATCTTGAAGAACAGACCAAGCAGCTACTCTCCTCACAGAAAGAATTGCGACAACAACGCGATAGCCTGAGTGCCTCCAACCAACAACTCAACGATAAGACCCGCGTGCTAGAAGTACAGAGAAATGAAATCGAACTCGCCAGTAAGGAACTGGAATTACGTTCGAAAGATCTAGCCATTGCCAGTAAGTACAAGTCCGAATTCCTCGCCAATATGTCCCACGAATTGCGCACACCTTTAAACAGCTTCCTCTTGTTGTCACAACACTTATCTCAAAACAAGGAGGGCAACTTAACGCCGGAGCAGATCGAAGATCTGGATATCATTTACAACGGCGGCAGTGACTTACTCAATCTGATCAACGACATTATGGACTTGTCAAAGGTTGAGGCCGGTAAGCTGAGTGTCCATATCGAAAACCACAAACTGTCGCTAAGCTGTACCAACCTGCTGAATTTGCTAGCGCCAACGGCAAAAGACAAGAGCTTGGACTTTGCCACCCATGTTGCCGAAAACTGCCCAAGTCATCTAAAAACAGATGTACAACGGCTCGAGCAAATATTAAAAAACTTCCTCTCCAACGCCTTTAAATTTACCGACAGTGGCTCTGTTAACCTCGAGATCAGTGCCGCCGAGCCGAACCTAGCCTTTATCAATGCGGCCCTGCACGCCCAGGGAACCATCGCCTTTGCGGTCAGCGATACGGGTATCGGCATTCCCGAGAACAAGCAGGTCGAAATCTTTGCCGCCTTTCAACAACAAGATGGCACCACCAGTCGGCGCTATGGCGGTACTGGGCTCGGTCTGACGATATCGAAAGAGCTGGCCAAGCTACTCGGTGGCGAAATACATCTCAACAGTATCGAGGGACAGGGCAGCACGTTTACCCTCTACCTACCCGCGCAACCGCCGGCCATTACTGACGGTGGCGTTGAGCTGGTCTCAAGCCTCGATACCCAGACTGCTGGCTTACCAGTCACTAGGGTTGCCGATGCTCCGGCGGGCGCTGTATCAGCCCCGCCCCCCTACGCTAAGGCAACTGAGGGTGAAGCCGCAAGCCATGAGATAGCCTTGATCAGCGATGATAGCGCGCAAATAAAAAGCGCTGATAAGGTGATCTTAATTATCGAAGATGATCTGGTCTTCGCCCGCTTGCTACTCGATATTGTCAGGAAAAGTGGCCACAAAGGCTTGGTTGCAAATAGTGGCACCCAGGGCCTGTATCTGGCCCTGCAATACCACCCCACGGGGATCTTGCTCGACATGGGCCTGCCCGATCGCGATGGGGCGGAGGTCATTGCCCAGTTGAAATTTCACGCCGACACCCAAGAAATACCGGTGCATATTATTTCGGGCCGCGAGCCTGACCCCGAGCTGATGAAACATAAGAAACTGGATTTTCTATTGAAACCGGTCAGTGAAGAGGATGTCAGCCAGGTGATCATGGGTTTAGGGCTTGGCCTCGCAACGCACCTTTCCAACGTCCTAATTATCGATAACAGTGAAAGCGATAGCCATTCCATCAGCCAACTATTAGATAGGCGGGGAATTAATTGCAGTGTCGTGACCAGTGGTCGGGCGGCCCTCAAAGCCTTCGACACCTGCAATTACGATTGTCTTGTGCTCGATATCGAGCTGAGTGATATGAACTGCTTTGAGCTCTTAGACAGTCTTCACAGCATGGATAAAAGTGCGATTCCCGCCTTAATTATTCACACCGCAACAGATCCCGATAGCGCGCAACGGCAAAAGCTGGAGCAATACTCGGCAACCCTGGTCTTCAAGAACACCGAAACCCCCGAGGTGATGCTCGATGAAGCACTCGCGTTTATTAATAACCGACTGGATACCGCAGATTCAGATAATTGGCCAAGGCAAAACAGCGAGGGTGAAGCCGAAGGAATACTCCAGGGCCGGGTGATACTGTTGGTCGATGACGACATGCGCAATACCTTTGCCCTATCGCGAAATCTACAAACTCACGGCCTCGTGGTCCACGAGGCGGGGAATGGCCAGGCGGCTCTCGATAAATTGGCCGTACAGTCCGATATCGACCTGGTGATCATGGATATTATGATGCCCATTATGGATGGCTATGAAGCCATGCGACATATTCGCCAAATCGATAACTTCGCCGAACTCCCGGTGATAGCCCTGACGGCCAAAGCGATGTCCGATGAAAGGGCAAAATGCATAGCCGCTGGTGCCAGTGATTATCTGACAAAACCAGTGGATATGGACAAGCTCATCGCCATGTTAAAAGTTTGGCTCTACAAAGGATGAATGTAAACGATAAGGAAGAGCTCGAGCTCGACCTGTTTATTAGCATGGTGAAAAGTTATTTTGATTACGATTTCAACGATTATTCACGCGCCAGTATCAAACGGCGCATTAAACAGCTGGCGGTACAGAGTGGCGTCGAGCATATTTCCGAACTAATACCGAAAGTTCTGTATGAGGAAAATTTTCGTGACGTGCTACTACAAAGTATCTCGGTCACTGTTACCGAAATGTTTCGCGACCCCTCGGTCTTTGCCAGCATACGCAACGAGGTCATCCCCGCCTTAATGATCTTGCCAACGGTCAATATTTGGCATGCCGGTTGTGCCACCGGTGAAGAAGTTTATTCCATGGCCATTATTTTGCGGGAAGCAGGGCTACTGCAATATTGCACCATTCATGCCACCGATTTTAATGAGGCTTCATTGGACATCGCACGGCAAGGAAAATATCCCCTAGAAAATATTAAGGGCTATACTAAAAACTATATTGCCGGTGGCGGTATTTGCTCTTTTTCTGATTATTATACGGTGGATGGGAAGTGGGCCATTCTAGACCCTACGCTCAGAGAGCAAATTCGTTTTTATCGGCACGATCTGGCCAAAGATGAGGGCTTCGGCATGATGAACTTAATCCTTTGTAGAAATGTGCTTATTTACTTTAAAAAGCACCTGCAGGATCATGTTTTTAATCTGTTTGATAATAGCCTCGATGTCAATAGCTTTCTCGTCATCGGTGATAAAGAAACCATCGAATTCTCTCCCATTGCCAATAGTTTCGAAGCATTTTGCCCGACATGCAAAATCTACAGGAGGGGATAATGCTCGGCTACGAGGCCGTTGTCATCGGCGTTTCGGCGGGTGGCTTCACTGCCCTGTCGAGCCTGTTAGCGATGGTGCCAGAAACATTCCCAATCCCCATCGCCATCGTCCAACACCGTAAAAGCGATGAGCACAATTATTTAAGTCAGCACCTCGATAAAATTTGTCCTATCTCAGTTACCGAGGCACAAATGAACGCTGATGTTGAAGCCGGACACGTTTATCTAGCTCCGGCCAACTACCATTTGCTGATTGAGCGCGAGCGACAATTCTCTCTCTCGGTCGATGCGGCAGTGTGTTACTCGACTCCCTCCATCGATGTGCTGTTTGAAAGTGCTGCAGATACTTATGGGAATACCTTGATTGGTATTATTTTAACCGGCGCCAACCACGACGGTAGCAATGGTTTACAAAAAATTAGAGAGTGCGGTGGTCTGGCAATCGTACAAGACCCGGCCAGCGCGGAGTACAACGTTATGCCCCAGTGCGCCATTGACGCCGCGGGGGCTGACCATATTTTTTCACTGGATGAAATCGGACATTTCTTAGCAGGAATAAGGCATGGATGCAGCCACTAAACCCGCATTACTCATTGTTGATGACCAGGTTAACAACCTGTATGCGACCAAAAAAATGCTCGATCATTTTGACATTGAGATATACACCGCGCTGTCGGGGCGAGAGGCACTGCAAGCGGTGCTCGATACCGATTTTTTTCTGATTCTAATGGATGTCAACATGCCGGACATGGACGGCATTGAAACGGTTTCCCTGATTAGGGGTAATAACAATTACCGTCACATCCCTATTATTTTCATCACTGCCGAGGATGGCAACCAGCAACGTTTACTCTCGGCCTACAATGAGGGCGGTGTCGACTTTATCACCAAGCCCTTTCACCCCAAAATCCTTTCTAGCAAGATTGAGCTGTTTCTCAACCTGACCTTAACCCAACAAAAATATGTCAAATTGGCGACCTCCGATGTTTTGACGGGTCTTGCCAATCGGCAAATGTATGCCCAGTTTCAAGAGACCACCATCAGCTACTCTAAGCGCAATAAGTGTATTTTTGCCGTGCTTTTTTTAGACCTCGACCACTTTAAGGAGATCAACGACACCCTCGGACACGATGTTGGGGATCTACTCTTAAAGGAAGTTTCACAGCGGATTAAACGCGGCTTGCGACAAAGTGATTTTATCGCACGCATGGGGGGCGATGAATTCGCCATTATCTTGACGAACATTCACGATCCAAAATATGCCGGCGGTGTCGCCCAGCAAATATTGAAAAGGGTTGGCGATAGCTTCGACATCAATGGTGTGACGGTGCACTGCGGCGCCAGCATTGGCATCGCCTGCTACCCCAGTTGCGGCGATACCAGCAGCGAGCTCAATAAGGCCGCCGATATCGCCATGTATAAGGCCAAGGAACAACGGCAGAATGTGCAGTTTTTTTCCAACGAAATGCAGGCCCAAATGCTCCACCGGCTGGCCCTTATTAAGGGCTTAAAGGAGGCCATCGGCAAGGATGAATTCAGCGTCCTTTACCAGAAAAAAGTCTCATCAACAACCCTGGAAATGGTCGGCGTTGAGGCCCTACTGCGCTGGAATCACGCCACCCTGGGCCCTATTCCCCCCGGCGAATTTATTCCTCTGGCTGAAGAAACCGGGCTCATTGGCAAGATTGGTGCTTGGGTACTGGAAACAGTCGCCCAGCAAATAGCGCAATGGCAGAGTGAGTCGCCTGTCGGTCACTACCCCTGTGTCGCTGTCAACGTTTCACCCCTACAACTTAATGAGCCGAGCTTTGGCGAGAAGCTTGAGAAGTTACTCATTGACTTGTCACTTCCGCCCGGGGCACTCGAACTCGAATTAACCGAAACGGCGATCATGCAGGACCCAGATACCGCCATTCGCATCCTCAGCCACATACAAAAGATCGGCGTGCGGGTATCCGTCGACGACTTTGGCACGGGCTACTCGTCCTTTAGTTATTTGCGAAAAATACCCATCGACTACTTGAAAATTGATTTGTCGTTTACCCAGGATATTGGCACCAGTGAGGATGCCGATGTCATCGTGCGAGCGATAATCAACCTAGCCCACACACTAAAATTTAAAGTTGTCGCCGAAGGGGTAGAAAGCCAGGCGCAGGTGAAGTTTCTCACCGATGAAGGCTGCGACTACCTACAGGGTTATTATTTTGGCAGACCATCTCCAGCCGATGACTTTTCTCACCCTTCAGGCCCTAAGGTCTACTCGACAACAGCAACAGCGCCACCCCAAGCGAAGGGCCTGTCTAAACAGGAACGGCGGCATTAAAAAACCATTGTTTTGGCAAGCGTTGCCTCACTCATCGGTCGCGTTGCTCGTCAGCCTGAGTTTTGAGGTATTGAGGCTCTAGCCTGTGGAACTTTTGCTGGCCAATACTGGGCTATCGATGCCTGTAAGACTGACACACCGCTTGGGGTATGACATCCACTTAATCAGCCCGACTGACCTTGGGAAGAGCTAAGATCGGACTTCGTTTCAGCCTTTGCTCTCGCTGGTGCGGCTTTGCTGTCTCTAGGTCCGGGCGAGGGTCGTGTTGGTGGCCATAAGTTACACCGTAGCGAAATCTCGAACTACCACCACGCAGATGAAGCCCCAGTGATGAACCCGAGTGGTGAGAGGCACTATTTCTGTGCCCATCATAATAGTGCGGTTTATAGAGGTAGGGATGGCGCCTCTGGGGTCGATAAACCCGCTGCTCCACGATCACGGGCGCTGGCTGGGATTGCTCTTCTCTGGCCGCGACCTTGTCCTGGCGCAACTTGGCGCGCAATACCCTATCGTCCTGTAGGCGCTTGGTGGTAGCCGCCATTTGATCAAGGCGCGATTGCAGGTCTTCTAGCCCAGAGACTTGCTCGTAAACGGGTCGCTCAAGGGTTTGTGACTCGACGGCATTGAGCCCCGGCTGGTCGCCGTAGCTAATCCGGCCCTGGGCATCGACAGTCTTGTAAATCACCTTGTTTGGCGGGACAGAGAGAGTTTGATGGCTTGTCGTTAACGGGGGCGAGCCATCAGCATAACTCAGCGATGACAGAATCAAAGCCAGAGCTGTCAGTAGATAGTGGTTGATTATGATCGCCCCAGCGTTGTTTGTAGACGATACAGTCGAAGACTTCATAGCTCCATCATAGTCCGAAAGTGTCCATCGAGCAGCCCCTATCAACGCGGCAGCAAGCGCAGTGCTGTACCGGCTAGAGTCGGCGAAAGCTAGAATTAGCGGACACAAAAAAGCCCGCGAATTAAGCGGGCTTTAAGGTCATCGATTTAACGATGTTTTTTCTCTAAATTGGTGGAGCCTAGCGGGATCGAACCGCTGACCTCAACACTGCCAGTGTTGCGCTCTCCCAGCTGAGCTAAGGCCCCAAAAGAGGATGCGAATTCTATGGGGGTCACCCACTTCTGTCAAGAAAAACCCCTATATTTCTGCACTTATTTGTCGATATTCCTTTTCGAGCTTCTTCAATTGCTTCTTCGAGGGTTGTCCTAGCACGGCGAGGCCATGGCGCACGCGCGCTCGACTCATATCGGCACCGAGTACAGCCATGGAATCAAACAGCGGTGGTGCCGATGAACTACCGGCAATGGCGACAAACAGCGGTGCCAGAAACACTTTTAATTTCAGCTCCAAGGCGGCTGCCAATGCCGACAGTGCGGCGTAGAGATTGTCGCGCTGCCAGTCATCAACACCATCCAGGGCCCAGACACTGTACTGGAGGATTTTTTGCATCTGCGCGCTATCGAGGCTTTTGTTAGCGAAGTTCTCCTCGCTCAGCTCGGGAAGCCCCGAGAGGAGGAAAGCCACGAGGGGTGCGACGTCACTAAACTTTTCGACCCGCTCCTTGATTAGGGGAATAAACTCGGCCAGTCGTTGTTCGTTGATGGCCCACTCCGCCATGCCCTGGGCAAAGCTCTGGTCGTCGAGGTCTTCACGAATCCAGCGGCCATTCAGCCAGTCGAGTTTTTCGACGTCAAACACCGGGCCGCCGAGATGGACGTTGCCGATGTCAAAGCTATCGATCATTTCAGTCAGCGAGAACTTTTCCTCTTCATTGGGCATCGACCAGCCCATGCGCCCGAGGTAGTTGATGACGGCGGCGGGCAGGTAGCCCATGGCCTTGTAGAAGTTAATACTGGTGGGGTTTTTGCGCTTGCTGAGCTTGCTTTTGTCGGGGTTGCGCAACAGCGGCATGTGGCACAGCTCGGGCATGGTCCAGTCGAAGTAACGGTACAGTAGCTGGTGCTTGGGGGCGGAGTTGATCCACTCTTCACCGCGAATCACGTGGCTAATTTCCATCAGGTGGTCGTCGACCACGTTGGCGAGGTGGTAGGTGGGCATGCCGTCGGCCTTCAGCAGCACCTGCATATCGACCTGTGACCAGGGGATTTCAATCTCACCGCGCAGCATGTCGGTGAAGGTACAGCTGCCCTCCTCCGGTATTTTCATGCGAATCACATAGGGCTCCCCAGCCGCGAGGCGAGCTTTAATCTCATCTGCGGCTAAGGCCAAGCTACGACCGTCGTACTTTGGCGTTTCGCCACGGGCCATTTGCTCGCGGCGCATCTCGTCGAGCTCGGCCGGGGTGGCAAAGCAATAGAAGGCGTGACCGTCGTCAATCAACTGCATCACGTGCTGGCGGTAGATGTCCATGCGCTCGCTTTGGCGATAGGGGCCGAAGTCGCCGCCGACGTCGGGGCCTTCATCCCAGCTCAGGCCGAGCCAGTGCAGGGA
>MAAT01000037.1 GCA_002162815.1 Gammaproteobacteria bacterium 53_120_T64
TGGACAATGCCAATTAGAAACTGGAAGCCCGCCCTCAATCGCTTTATGATCGAGTTCGAAGACCGCCTTACTGATTACATTTAACCCCGACAGTTACACAGAACTATTTACAGGCTCACCTATCCTGGCAGTATTAGTCCAATACAAACTTAGCACGTGCGAGCACCACACCGCTTGCATTTTCAAGACTGACACTCCAACGACCCTGCATCGTATTTTGTATCACTTTGCTCGAATAACTCCGCCAACGCTCGCCATGAATAGCCACCTTCACCTTGGCTTGATCTGTGCCGTTAAGCCGCCAGCGATAATAAATAGCTTCGCCCTGCAAACCACGGACATCTGAATAGGCATAGACACTGGCAACACCGTCACTACTAAAAGAAACGCCCCCAATAGTGCCAACTGGTTCTTTACGAAAAATTCTCTGGGCCAGGGAAAAGCGCCTTACCCGCGACGAAAACACCTCGACCTCAGCGGCCGTAAACACACTGGCGTCCCGCGCCCTGACTTGTCCAACAATGGATTTTGCTACAGGAGCCTTAACAGCCGTAGCGTCAAGGATAGTGGTACGGACACTGGTGTTTTCTCGATGTAGCGATGCCGATGCCGGCTCAACCGTCGCCTTGGCAAGCTCTTTCCCTTCCAGGCTAACAAGCTGCTTTGTATTGGGATCGATATTTGCCAGAACAACAGCATCCTTACCTCGGGGCGAGCCTCCTAAGGGTTCAACCGAGTTATGGCTTGTCGAGTTATCGCCTTCCTTAGATATGAAGGGCTCGGCACTGCCAGATACAGCAAAAGAGCTGATTTCAAGCTCGGCTTTACTCCCGTCGACCCCGCTAAGCACAATGTTCTGGTCAACAAGTCCGCGCTCTTCATCGCTTAATAGAGAGCGAAGACCCCAACCGGAAAATACAAGAGCAAGCACCAACAACAGTCCGGCCATAATTATCCGGTTCCAATGGTAGATAATCTCTGGACTATCTAAAAATGTCTGCCTCGGAGTGAGTTGGATTTTAATATTTAAGCTTTGATTTTCACTCATTCACTATATCCAGAAATTGAAAGTGACCAAACAACAAGCCATTTGTTTTCGTCTAACAGCGAAACCTATAAATCGCGAACATTCGGCATCTAGTAGCACTGCTGTTACTTTCGGTAAAAACGGCACAGATTATAAATGGGTGACACTTTGGCAATATCAGCCTTACATACCTAATCCGCCGATACTTTATAGCGAGCCGCCAAACCCGCATAAATTGCATCTTTAAAACCAGGGTCATTGCTATCGAGTTCGCCACTCAGCTCCACAAGGTGTTCGTTATCTTCCCGCCCAGCCCAGACTTTACGGTAAGTACCCTCCTGATAGCCGTGGTCTTGGCGAAAGAAATTGAGAACATTTTTGCCAATATAGCGGGTGTAAAGTTCATCGAAACTAAGGTCTACCGTTTGCAGTAGCAGGGCAAATTCAGTGGGGTTAAAGTCGCGGGTGCCGAGGGTACTGAGCGTAAAAGTTTCGAGCTGATCGCGAAAATCGAGCGCCCCGCCACCACTCTCGCTAACGCTGCTAAAAACCTCAACCAGCTTATCCGCCACCGCTTCCGGGTCTTTATCCCCGAGTAGTAGCTGGCTTAGGCCAAAGTGCCAGATATCGATGAGTTCGAGCTTGACCTGCTCCATATCGGGTTGTTGGTGCTTCCACCATTTCCAACCGTAGTGGTCGAGCAGTTCTGCGCATTCGACCCAAATTGCCCGATACCAGGGGAAGCCCTGCTCTCGCCAATCGGGGTTAACTTTGCGGTTCATGGCATCTTGCAAGTCGAGCATGGAGTTCAAGCGGGATTTCATCTGTCGTCCTTCATTTAGCGAGCTGTAGTCGATAACGCCGAAGCGCTAGATATTTTAACTTATGTCAGCCGTGAACAGGGCCAAACTGCACACTTGCGTTAGAATAGGCGGCTAAGTAATACGCCAGAAGAGACCAATCAGCCCCATGCCCAGTCGTTTTTTTAGTCTCAGCATTTCAGCTCAGGAATATCTGCGTGTTTACCGGGGCAGCGCTCGACAGGTGGTGGTGCGTGGCGCAGATGGGGCCAGCTTGAGCTTTCCGGCGGAACATTTGCGACGCTTTGTCAGCCACGATGGTGTGCAGGGCCACTTTCAGCTGAAATACGATGCCAGCAATAAGTTTGTCTCGCTAGAAAAGGTCGGTTAACCCTGCCTATATTAGCTGCCTGTCTTTAAAGATCGACAAGTACCCCTACAAAGCCCAGACACAAAAAAAGCGGCCGAAGCCGCTTCTTTCTTCACTTCACTAAAACTACCAGCCAGTGATTTCTTTCAGACCATTGCCAATTTCGGCAAGGCTGCGCACGGTTTTAACACCGGCATCTTCAAGGGCGGCAAACTTCTCGTCGGCCGTGCCTTTACCACCAGAGATAATCGCACCGGCGTGACCCATGCGCTTACCTGCAGGTGCGGTAACACCGGCAATGTAGGAAACAACGGGCTTGGTGACGTTGGCTTTGATGTAGGCCGCCGCTTCTTCTTCAGCGGTACCACCAATTTCACCGATCATGACGATGGCTTCGGTCTGCGGATCCTTCTCGAACAGCGCGAGAATATCGATGAAGCTGGAACCGGGAATGGGGTCGCCACCAATACCGACACAGGTTGACTGGCCGAAACCAAAATCAGTGGTCTGCTTCACGGCTTCATAAGTCAAGGTACCGGAGCGTGAGACAACACCGACCTTGCCGGGCAGGTGAATGTGGCCGGGCATAATGCCGATCTTGCACTCACCGGGCGTGATAACACCGGGGCAGTTAGGACCGATCAGTATGGCACCGAGGTCGTCACACTTCACTTTACATTCCAGCATGTCCAGCGTTGGAATGCCTTCGGTAATGCAGACAATTAACTTGATACCGGCATTCGCCGCTTCAAGAATAGAATCTTTACAGAAAGGTGCGGGAACATAAATAACCGATGCATCGGCGCCAGTCGTCGCGACCGCTTCGGCAACGGTATTAAACACCGGCAAACCCAAATGCGTTTGTCCGCCTTTACCCGGCGTTACACCACCGACCAGCTGCGTACCATATTCCAAGGCCTGCTCGGAGTGCATGGTGCCCTGTGAGCCGGTAAAACCCTGGCAAATAACCTTGGTGTCTTTATTGATTAATATGCTCATTATTTACCCTCCGCTGCTTTAACTACTGATTCTGCTGCGTCGGTCAAACTGGTGGCAGCGATAATATTTAAGCCACTGTCGGCCAGTACTTTAGAGCCAATTTCTGCGTTGTTGCCTTCGAGACGCACGACAACCGGTACGTTGACGCCCACTTCTTCAACCGCGCCAATAATGCCTTCGGCGATCAAGTCACAACGTACGATGCCACCAAAGATATTCACCAGTACAGCTTTAACGTTGGTGTCAGAGAGGATGATTTTAAACGCCTCTGTAACACGCTCTTTGGTTGCGCCGCCGCCTACGTCGAGGAAGTTAGCGGGGAAACCACCGTGAATCGCGACGATATCCATGGTACCCATGGCCAAACCAGCACCGTTAACCATGCAGCCGATAGTGCCGTCGAGGGCAACGTAGTTCAGCTCCCAAGCAGCAGCTTGTGCTTCGCGTGCATCTTCCTGGCTGGGGTCGTGAAATTCTTTCAGCTCGGGATGACGGTACATGGCATTGCTATCGATGGTCATTTTTGCGTCGAGGCAGTGAAGGTTGCCTTCGTCGGTAATGACCAGCGGGTTGATTTCGAGCAGCGCCAAATCTTTATCTTCGAACAACTTCGCAAGACCCATAAAGATTTTAGTAAATTGGCCAATCTGTGCGCCCTTCAAGCCGAGAGCAAAAGCCAGCTCGCGACCCTGGTAGGGCTGGGCACCGGTCAAGGGATCGATTTCAGCCTTAAGGATTTTCTCCGGCGTCTGTTCGGCAACGGTCTCAATTTCAACACCGCCTTCAGTAGAGGCCATAAAGATGATACGACGTGTTGAGCGATCGACCACAGCGCCGAGGTAGAGCTCATCGGCAATTTCGGTGCAGGTCTCAACCAGAATGCGGCTGACGGGCTGGCCGTTGGCATCTGTCTGATAGGTGACCAGGTTTTTACCTAACCACTGCTCGGCGAAGGCCTTAATTTCTTCCTTCTTGGTAACCAGCTTAACGCCGCCGGCTTTACCGCGACCACCAGCGTGCACCTGAGCTTTAACCACCCACTTGTCACCGCCAATTTTATCGGCCGCTGCTACTGCTTCTTCAGCAGTTGCGGCAGCAATGCCTTTTGATACGGGCAAGCCGTATTCGGCAAACAGTTGCTTGCCCTGATATTCATGTAAATTCATGTTGTAGTCCCAACTCGTTAACGAGAATAAAAACGATAAGCCATTGCATGGAAACTATTTTGTCCCCTATGCGCAGAAATCGATTACTTTTTTGCTTTGCGCTTGCGCCGATTAGCCACATGAATGGCATGTCCATTAACTGCCAGAGCAGCCTCGTGAACAGCTTCCGACATGGTTGGATGCGCAAAAACCATTAAACCAAGGTCTTCGGCTGTCGAACCGAACTCCATTGCCACCGCAACCTGTTGTACCAGTTCGGCCGCTGACGGGCCGATAACATGGCATCCGAGGATGCGATCAGTCTCACCATCGGCGAGAATTTTTACCAAACCGTCGGTATCGTCGGCGGCCAATGCACGGCCACTGGCCGCGAAAGGAAACATGCCGACATTGTAGGTTTCACCCGACTGTTTGATCTCCTGCTCTGTCAAACCCACCGAGGCAATCTCCGGGTGGGTATAAATGACATTCGGAATAATATCGTAATTGACCTGGGTTTTCTGCCCGGCAATACGCTCAGCTACCATCACGCCCTCTTCGGAGCCCTTGTGAGCCAGCATCGGGCCACGCACCAAGTCACCCACCGCCCAAACACCGGGGGCATTGGTGGCACAGTGCTCATCGACAAAGATCGAGCCACGCTCGTCGAGATTGACGCCGCTGTCTTCCTCGAGCAGGTTTTCGGTAAAGGGACGTCGACCAACACAAACGATCACCTTGTCAAAAATTTCTTTATGTTCCTCGCCATCCTCAGTTTGGTAGCTGACGTGGACTTTCTTGCCCTTCACCTCACTGCCGGTAACGCGGCTGCCCATACGGACATCTAGCCCTTGCTTGGCAAATATCTTGCTGGCGTCACGGGCGATTTGCTTGTCCATCATGGCCAGGAAAACATCGAGGGCTTCGAGTAACACCACCTCTGAACCCAGTCGATTCCAAACACTGCCCAACTCCAGACCAATCACACCGGCGCCAATGACACCCAAGCGCTTGGGCACCACGGTCATATCGAGGGCGGCCTTGGCATCGATAATAGTCTCACCATTGATCGGCGCCACCGGAATATCTATCGCCTTGGAGCCCGTGGCCAGTACCACATTGTCCGCCTCAATCACCGAGACCTCTCCCTTGAGGTCGGTAAACTCAACCCGACGACCCGAGAGCAACTTGCCTGTACCATAGAGGGAGGTCACGCCATTGGCTTTGAACAGCGCAGAAATACCACCGGTCAATTTCTTCACTATGTCATCTTTACGGGCGATCATCTGCTCAACGTCGACAGTGACGCCCTTGACCTTAATACCGTGGGTTTCAAGATCACACTTCGTTTCGTGGTATTTCATCGAACTATCGAGCAGTGCTTTAGAGGGGATGCAACCCTCGTTGAGGCAGGTGCCACCATTGATGCCCTTGCCATCTGCGCTTTGATATTTTTCGATGCAGACGGTCTTTAAGCCCAGCTGAGCGGCGCGAATGGCGCACACATAACCCGCTGGACCGGAGCCAATTACTACAACATCATATTTATCAGTCATGTAAATAACCTTTATTAGTCAATAAGATAGGACTTATATCTCAAGTAAAATCTTTGCAGGGTTCTCGATCATATCTTTAATGGCAACAAGGAAGAGCACGGCATCGCGACCATCGATAATACGGTGGTCATAGGACAGCGCCAGGTTCATCATCGGCCGAATGACCACCTTGCCATCTTCCGCAATGGGCCGCTCTTTGATGGCGTGCATGCCGAGAATAGCTGCTTGTGGCGGATTCAAAATCGGCGTCGAGACCAGTGAACCAAAGACGCCACCATTAGTAATCGTAAAGGTTCCGCCGGTAATTTCATCGATACTCAGCTTGCCATCGCGGGCCTTGCCACCGTACTCGGCAATTTTATTTTCTATCTCGGCAATGCTCATCTGGTCGACATCGCGCAATACCGGCACCACCAAACCGCGGTCACTGGATACGGCAACGCCAATATCTTGGTAGCCGTGATAGACCACATCGGAACCATCGAGCGAGGCATTAACGAGTGGGAAGCGCTTCAGTGCCTCTACCGCCGAACGCACGAAAAAGCCCATAAAACCCAATCGCGTACCGCTGTGCACGGAGGCAAATTGGTCTTTAAACTGGCTGCGTAAATCCATAATGCGGTGCATATCCACTTCATTAAAGGTGGTTAGCATCGCCGTCGTTTGGGTGACATCGAGCAAGCGCTCGGCAATACGCGCACGCATGCGGGTCATTGGCACACGCTTTTCGATACGCTCACCAGCGTTTAAGGTCAACGCACTAGCGCCAGCCACTGGTACAGCAGGTGCGGCACTGACAACTTCGGGGGCAGCGGGGGCCAATTGCGCGGGTACAAAGTTCACCACATCTTCTTTGGTGATGCGCCCATCCTTACCGCTGCCGACCACGGCCGCGAGGTCAATGCCGCGCTCATCGGCAAGCTTGCGCGCCGCTGGGCTAGCCGCAGCTATATCGCCCTCAATTTCGGGCTCGCTCGCCGTGTCCTTGACGGCGGTAGAGTTTCCCGCTTCGGTGCTAGCGCTGGCACTGCTGTCTAGGCGCGCCATAATCTCACCACTGAGTAAGATCGCGCCCTCTGCCTTTAGTATTTCCACCAATACGCCGCTCTGAGCGGCGACCACTTCAAGTACGACCTTGTCGGTTTCAACATCGACCAATAAATCGTCCCGCGATACCTGGTCTCCCACCTGTTTATGCCAAGTGGCCACTTCGCCTTCCTGCACAGATTCTGGAAAAGTTGGGACTTTAATATCGATTAGCATCGCTTAGTTTCCTTGCTAGTTTAAACGGATCAATTAGTGCGCTTCTGACAACTAATAATTGAGATCCAGGGCCTCATTAACAAACTTCTTTTGCTCCTCCAAATGCACTGACATATAACCACCTGCCGGTGCCGCACGCGCAGGGCGACCTGCATAGCGCAGGTAAAGCGGGCTATTGCAGGCGTGAATCGCCTTGCGTATATGGTGCTGGCCGTTAAACCAAAGACCCTGGTTCAAGGGCTCTTCCTGGCACCACATAATATCTTCAAGATTGGCATAACTATCGATCAAGCGGCTCAGTACCTCCTCATCGAAGGGGTAAACCTGTTCGACACGCACCAGGGCAACATCGGTCTGACCCCGAGATTGACGTTCCTCGAGCAAGTGGAAATAGACCTTGCCACTACACAGCACCACTCGCTTTACTTTGTCGCGCTCGAGATTATCGGGAATGATGGTCTGAAAGTGGCCTTCGGATAAATCTTCAAGGGATGAAGTCGCCTCTTTGTGGCGCAAAATCCACTTTGGGCTCATGACGATCAATGGCTTGCGCAAGGGCCGGATCGCTTGGCGACGCAGCATATGGAAGAGCTGGGCTGGGGTCGTCGGATTACAGATTTGAATATTGTGCTCGGCAGCCAGTTGCAAGAAGCGCTCCAAGCGAGCCGAGGAATGCTCCGGCCCCTGCCCCTCATAACCGTGGGGCAACAGCATGGTGAGGCCACTCAAGCGCCCCCATTTTTGCTCACCGCTGGTAATAAACTGGTCGATCACCACCTGGGCTCCGTTGGCAAAGTCGCCGAACTGGGCCTCCCAGATCACCAAGCCCTGAGGCGTAGCGGTACTGTAACCGTACTCAAAGGCGAGCACCGCCTCCTCCGACAAATAGGAATCGTAGAGATCGAATAGCGGCTGATCGTCTTTAATATGTAATAAGGGCGTGTAAGCTGCGCCATCTTTTTGATTGTGAGCCACGGCATGGCGATGGGAAAAGGTACCCCGCCCCGAGTCCTGCCCGGTCATACGAATGCTATAGCCCTGCTCTAACAGAGTGCCATAGGCGAGAATTTCGGCCATGCCCCAATTTAAGGGCAGGGCACCGCCGCCCATTTTGCGGCGGTCATCATAAATTTTCTGTACCTGACGCTGCACCACTATCCCCTCGGGAATGTGGTTCACCTTCTCTGCCACCTGCTTTAATAAATGCAGGTCGATAGAGGTATCACCGGGTGCATCCCAGTCGTGACCAATATAGGGTGACCAATCGACAAATAACTCTTCATTGGGCTCGGACACCAGATTGCTGGCAACGTGTTCACCACGGTCTAGTCGGTCGCGATAATCATCCAGCATCACCTGTGAGGCATCATCCGCTATTAATGATTCAACCACGAGCTTCTGCGCATACAAGACACGCGTAGTTTTATGTTGGCGAATTTTTTCATACATCAAAGGCTGGGTGCCGGAGGGTTCATCGGTTTCGTTATGGCCGCTGCGGCGGTAACAAACTAAATCAATGACCACATCCTTACTGAACTGGTAGCGATAATCCATCGCCAGCAGCGTCGCAAACATCACCGCATCGGGGTCATCGCCATTGACGTGAATAATCGGTGCCTGCACCATTTTGGCAATATCGGTACAGTACTCCGTAGAGCGGGAATCCTCGCGCCGACTGATGGTAAAGCCGACCTGGTTATTCAGCACGATGTGCACCGTACCGCCGGTTTTATAGCCGCGGGTCTGTGACATCTGGAAGGTTTCCATTACCACGCCCTGACCGGCAAAGGCGGCATCGCCGTGAATGATCACCGGCACCACTGCCTTACCCTCGCTATCACCGCGCCTATCTTGGCGAGCCCGGGTCGAGCCCTCAATCACCGGTGCCGAAATTTCTAGGTGAGAAGGATTAAACCCCAACGCCAAATGCAACTCACCACCCGGGGTCATCACATTCGACGAAAAGCCCTGGTGGTATTTCACATCGCCTGAGGTATTGAGTAATTTCTTGCCTTCAAATTCCTCAAATAATTCCGCTGGATTTTTACCCAGTACATTGACCAAAACATTGAGGCGACCGCGGTGAGCCATGCCGAGAACGATTTCTCGGGCACCGTATTCGCCGGCGCGCTGAATTAAACCGTCGAGCATCGGGATCATGCTCTCCGCACCCTCGAGGCCAAAACGCTTGGTACCGGGGTACTTTGAATCGAGGTGTTTTTCCAAGCCCTCGGCAGCGGTTAGGCGTTGCAATACGCCAATGCGCGCCTCATCCCCATAGCTGGGCCGTGACTGCACCGACTCAAAACGCTGTTGCAACCACTGCTTTTCCGCTAGCGAGGTGATGTGCATAAACTCGGGGCCGACCTGACCACAGTAGGTCGCCTCCATATGCTCGGTAATTTCCCGCAGGGTTGCTTCTTCTTTACCGATGTAGAGTGGGCCTGTTTGGTAGGTGGTGTCGAGGTCGGCATCGGTTAAACCGTGAAAACCCAACTTTAAATCGGGGACGTCCTCCCTCTCCATTAAACCCAGAGGATCGAGATTGGCTTTCTGGTGACCGCGCTCGCGATAGGAGGCGATAAGCTGCAGGACTTTAACTTGCTTGCGCTCGTGCTCGACATTGACGCCACCCGAACCGGGTGCCGGCAGGGGCCTAGACCGCTTGCGGCCCAGCAATTCAAAGTGATTTTGAATGGTCGCGTGGGAGGAATCCGCACCGGCAAAGCCGTTTATGTGGGGCAGAGAATCAAAAAAGGCGCGCCATTCTTCTGGCACGCCATTGGGATTATGCAGGTAGGTTTCGTATAGGCCTTCGATATAGGCCGCATTGCCCCCCGAAAAATGGGACGAACTGAGAAACTGTTCCATGATGCTGTCTTGCATCTTTCAATTCCTGACTGAGTAATTACCGAATTAAGGGGCTTACAAAACCAGGGGGAATTGTGCTTCCCCCCAGCAGAACAAGGGCACTTTATCAGGTGCCGCTGCTTAGTAACATACTACGAATATGGCCAATCGCCTGGGTGGGATTGAGACCTTTCGGGCAAACCGAGACACAGTTTTGAATACCGTGGCAACGGAACACCGAAAAGGGATCATCCAGATTCGCCAAACGCTCTTCGGTGGCGGTATCGCGGGTATCCGCCAAAAAACGGTAAGCCTGTAACAGGCCAGCCGGGCCGATAAATTTATCGGGGTTCCACCAGAAAGAGGGGCAGCTGGTCGAACAACAGGCGCAGAGTATGCACTCGTACAGGCCATCGAGTTTTTCCCGCTCTTCCGGAGACTGTAAACGTTCAATCGCCGGCGCCGGATTATCGTTGATCAGATAGGGCTGTACTTTTTCGTACTGGGCGTAAAACTGCGCCATGTCGATCACCAGATCGCGAATTACCGGTAAACCCGGCAGCGGACGCAAGATCAAGGTGTTCTTCTTCACACATTCCGACAAGGGCGTGACGCAAGCCAGACCGTTTTTGCCGTTCATGTTGAGGCCATCGGAACCACAGACGCCCTCACGACAGGAGCGACGGAAAACCAGGGTCGGATCCCCTTCCTTCAGCATCTCCAGTACGTCTAGCACCATAATATCTTTGCCTTCGGTGTCCAGCTGAAAATCCTGCATGTACGGCGCTGAATCCGTATCGGGGTTATAACGATAAATACTTACTTTGAGCATATCTTAGGCAACCCTACTTAGATTAATAAACACGCGCTTTCGGAGCGAAGGCTTCGCGGGTAACGGGGGCGAAGTTAACAGCCCGCTTAGCTACAGTTTTATCATCGGGGAAATAAACCGAGTGGCACAACCAGTTTTCATCATCGCGCTCGGTAAAGTCCTCACGGGCATGGGCACCGCGACTCTCTTTACGCTCTTCGGCGGCAATCGCCGTCGCCTCGGCCACTTCCAGTAAGTTCTGTAATTCCAGCGCTTCGATACGCGCGGTGTTGTAAGCCGCAGATTTATCTTCCAGCTGTACATTCTCAACACGCTTGCGCAAATCGGCCAATTTCTTCACGCCTTCCTGCATAAAGTCACCGCGACGGAAGACGCCGAAGTGGTTTTGCATAATGGTTTGCAGCTCTTTGCGCAGGTCGGCAGTCTTGCCACCACTTTCATCACTACCGTTCAAGCGATTGAGACGAGCACAGGCTGTATCAATATCTTCTTCGCTGGCATCCGACAGGGCAGCACCCTCGCGCAGTGACTTTTCAATAAACAAGCCGGCGGCACGGCCAAAGACCACCAGGTCAAGCAGCGAGTTACCGCCGAGACGATTGGCACCGTGTACCGATACACAAGCCACTTCGCCACAGGCGAACAGGCCGTCGATGACTTCTTCTTTACCGTCTTTATCCAAGGTTAAAGCCTGACCGCTGACATTGGTCGGGATTCCGCCCATCATGTAGTGGCAGGTGGGCACCACGGGAACCAAATCGGTCACCGGGTCGACGTGGGCAAAGGTTTCGGACAGCTCACAAATACCCGGCAGCTTGCTGTGCAGCACTTCTTCACCGAGGTGATCAAGCTTCAAGTGCACGTGATCGCCGTCGGGGCCACAACCTCGGCCCTCGAGAATTTCCAGCACCATCGAGCGGGCAACAACGTCGCGACCGGCAAGATCTTTAGCATTCGGCGCGTAGCGCTCCATAAAGCGCTCGCCATCCTTATTGACCAGGTAACCACCCTCGCCCCGGCAACCCTCGGTGACCAGTACGCCAGCACCGTGAATACCCGTGGGGTGGAACTGCCACATTTCAATGTCCTGCACCGGAAAGCCGGCACGCAACGACATACCAAGACCGTCACCGGTATTAATATGGGCATTGGTGGTTGAGGAGAAAATACGCCCTGCACCACCGGTCGCAAATACTGTCGCCTTCGACTTCACGTAAACCGTTTCACCGGATTCGATATCGATAGCGATAACACCGACCACAGCGCCATCTTTGTTTTTCACCAGGTCAATGGCAAACCACTCGTTAAGGAAAACCGTCTTAGCTTTCAGGTTGGCCTGATAAAGCGTGTGCAACAGTGCGTGACCGGTACGATCCGCTGCTGCGCAGGTGCGCGCGGCCTGACCGCCATTACCGAAGTCTTTCGACTGACCGCCGAAGGGACGCTGATAGATGCGGCCCTCTTCGGTACGGGAAAAAGGCAGACCCATGTGCTCGAGCTCGAATACCGCCTCGGGGCCGACCTGACACATATACTCAATCGCATCCTGATCACCGATGTAATCGGAACCCTTAACAGTGTCATACATATGCCACTGCCATTTATCTTGCGGATCATCACTGGCGATAGCGCAGGTAATACCACCCTGTGCCGATACCGTGTGGGAGCGCGTTGGAAATACCTTGGTGATAACCGCTGTCTTGTAACCGGACTCTGCCAACTGCAAAGAGGCGCGCATACCCGCACCGCCGCCGCCAATAATGATGGCATCAAAAGAGATCGTTCTCATTGTAGTCATTAACCTAGTTCCCCCAGAGAATAGCGACAGTCCAGACCACGTAGACAAGAATGACCGCGATCATGCCCAACTGCAAAAACACCCTCAACAGGGTAGCTTTCGGTCCCATCAAGCGAACCGTGACATAGTCGGTCAACACACCCCACATACCAATCCAGGCATGGGCGGCGAGCGACAAGACGGCAAAAACCGTTAACAGACGCATGCAAAGCCCGCTGTTTAGAGCCTTCCAGCTAGCGAAATCGACTTCGGGGGTGAGCAGCAAATAAGCGGCAATCACCAGCAAGTACACGGTCAGCACCACACCACTGACGCGCTGCACGACCCAGTCGGACAACCCGCTGCGACCAAAACTTGTTACATTTGTTACAGCCATACCCAGGCTCCTGCGAAAAGAATCAATAATGCAGCGATGTAGAGTACGAGCTTCGCACCCAAGATGCCGCCCTCAAGCGACTCACCAACACCGAAGTCCATAAACATATGCCGAATGCCCGCTACCATGTGGTAGGCCAGCGCCGCCAACATGCCCCACAGCACCAGCTTAACCAAGGGGTGGGTGAGCACCCCTTGTAGAGCTGCAAAGGTTTCTGCGGAGGTGAGACTGCGATCCAGCATCCATATAAACAGGCCGCTAATCACAAACAGCGCAACACCGGAAATACGGTGGAGAATGGAAACATAGGCGGTAATTGGAAGATGGATCGTTCCAATATCAAGATTGACAGGTCTTTTATCGTTCACAACTAGCTGTACCTCAAACCCATAACGGGCGTTATTTTTTAGGCGCCAAATAAAAAGAAAAATATAAATCGTTACCGAAAAAGCCCCGTCGACTGCCAGAGCCAAGGCAACTTTGAACGCGGGGCATTATAGGAGTATTGACCTTCAATTACAACGCATCATGGGCAGCTCAAGGCGTCACTCCAAAGCCCTAAAACACCCATAAATGCAGGCATAATCGCGAAAACCGCCCTCTTCTTGTGCGCCCCAGGAAAAGCGTGCACCACAATATTGCCACCCTCAGAGAAAGACCAATAAAGGCCCGATGCAAATTGACAAACGCAGGCCTAGAAGGCTAGAGTCGCGGGCTTTGCAATGATGTCAGCCGAAGCTGCTGGCATCAAAATATCTTTCAGGGGAACCCTATGACCGACAAGAAAGCCACTCTCAATATTGAGGGCCACGCCGACGCCATTGAACTGCCCGTCCGCACTGGCACTCTCGGCCCCGATGTGATCGATGTTGCCGCGCTAACGAGCAATGGCGTCTTTACCTTCGACCCCGGCTTCACGTCCACCGCCTCCTGCGAATCGAAAATCACCTTTATCGATGGCAACGAGGGCATCCTGCTGCACCGCGGCTACCCCATCAACGACCTGGCGCAGAACACCACCTACCTTGAGACCTGCTACCTGTTGCTCAACGGCGAGCTGCCCAACGCCACCGAGAAGAGCGATTTCGAGAAGCTGATCAGTAGCCACACCATGGTCAACCGCTCCATCGAGCAGTTTTTGTCCGGCTTTAGTTACGATGCCCACCCCATGTCGATCATGTGCGGCGTGGTTGCCGCCATGTCCTCCTTCTATCACGATTCCCTGGACATCGCCGACCCCCAGCACCGCAAAATCACCGCGCACCGCCTGATCGCCAAGATGCCCACCCTCGCCGCCATGTGCTACAAGCACTACATTGGCCAGCCGTATATGTACCCCCAGAACAACATGAGCTATGCCGAGAACTTCCTGCACATGATGTTCGGCACGCCCTGCGAAGAACCCAACGTCAATCCGGTACTCGCTAAGGCTATGGACAAGCTCTTCATCCTCCATGCCGACCACGAGCAAAATGCATCAACCTCAACCGTGCGCCTTGCCGGCTCATCCGGTGCCAACCCCTTTTCCTGTATTGCCGCCGGCATTGCCGCGTTGTGGGGCCCCTCTCACGGTGGCGCCAACCAGGCCGTACTGGAAATGCTCAACGAAATCGGCGACGAAAAGAACATCGACGCCTTTGTAAAACGCGCCAAAGACAAAAACGACCCCTTCCGCCTGATGGGCTTCGGCCACCGCGTCTACAAAAACTTTGACCCCCGCGCCAAAGTGATGAAGGAAGCCTGTGACGAAGTATTGGCTGAACTCGGTATGGAAAACGATCCCCTGCTGAAAATCGCCAAACGCCTTGAGGAAATCGCCCTCGAAGATGAGTACTTTGTCAGCAAGAAACTCTATCCGAATGTCGACTTCTACTCCGGCATCATTATGAAAGCCATCGGCATCCCCACGGAGATGTTCACCGTTATCTTCGCCACCGGCCGCACCGTTGGCTGGATTGCCCACTGGGACGAAATGATTAGCAACAGCTATAAGATTGGCCGTCCACGCCAGCTCTATACCGGCCCCACAGAGCGCAGTGTAACGCCTCTCGACAAACGCTAACTAGTTTGCATGAAGTAATAAAAAGCCCGGTTTATGCCGGGCTTTTTATTGGCTGAATTTTAGCCCAACAAATAAATATTTGACTCAGACGACCGACACTTACACCTTAAAGCCATGGCGCCACAAGCCATTGATTATTCGCTATTAAGCAAATAATCAACGAATTCGACAATCGCTGCATAGAGCAACCCGAAGGCAGAGTCGCGCACCAATCCAGCTCCATATATTTGACCAAAGTAAAGCCCAAAAAATTGACGGACGCTAAGGATTAATATTTTGGCTGCGCTTTAAAACAAGAGCCGTCATTATGGTGTGCTAATTCAACTTAAGGGCCGCAATTAATAGACCAACGACAAACACAAAGCGACAAACAATAAGCCGGAGAGCGCCTGCCAAAACAACAGTGGATTGGCATCGAGCAAGGCGATATTGTGACTTTTTTTGTATTTAGGATTGGGCTTTTGCAACTCGTGTAAAAACTCAAACACATCGTCATAGCGCCGCTCCGGTTTAAAACGCAAACCCTTTTTCACCGCACCATCAATCCAGATGGGAATAAGAGGATTGAGCTCATAACAAGGAACGTATTTAGTCTTCAGGTAGGCCTTGGAGCTACGGCATTCCTCCAATTTACCACCGAAAGGCGGCACCCCCGTCAGCATTTCATAGACGATTACCGCCAGTGAGAAAATGTCGGACTGCACCGTACTTTTACCGTTCAACACCACTTCCGGCGCCGAATAGGCGGCAGTGCCCAGCACCCCACCTCTTTCCAGCGGGGTGGCAATTTCGGCAATACCCTGAATAAAACAGGAGCCAAAGTCGATAATTTTCACCTGGCCATTCTTATCGATCAAAATATTACCCGGCTTAATATCCTGATGCAGGGTTTCGCGATTATGAAAGGCTCGCAAGCCCTTGATCATTTGCTGCACCAGGTAAATAACATCTTGCACGGCCGGCTTAGGGTTTTCGGCTATCCATCGCTCCAGCGTGGTGCCATCAACATATTCGGTGAGGTAGTACAGGCAGGACTTTGCTCGCCCGCCCTCGATAACGCGTGCCACGTGGGCATTATCCAGGCGACTGCCTATCCAGCTCTCCATCACGAAACGGTCGATATAGGCCAGGTCATCATCAAAGTTCACCGAGGGCGTCTTCATGCAGTAGCGCGCGCCGCTTTCAACTTCGCAGACCAAATACACTTGGCTGCGACTACTGGCGTGCAACTCTCTCTCGACACGATAACCATCGAGAATCATGCCCGGCTCGAGAGCTGGCGGAAAAGGCAACACCGATAACTTGCGGCTAACATCGTCCATGCTCTGTGCAGGTACGCTATCCACCCGCAATATCTGACAACTTAAATTATCAGCGCTATTATTTTCGAGGGCGAAGGTAATTAAGGCCCTGCAGCAAGCGGCAAACTTTTTCTCACCGGGCTCACTCGCTAGCGGGCCTAAGGCTGCTCGTAAATCCCGGTCTTTGACAAAATCGTGGATGCCATCGGTACTGAGAAAGAATATATCGCCGATGGCGAGGTCGACGCTGCGATAGTCGACATCGAGTTTGACATCCAGGCCCATGGCGCGCGCTAAGTAAGACTGGCCCTCGCCAATAAACGTAGTGTGGTCGCGAGTCAGTTGCTCCAGGTCATTACCTCGCAAACGATAAATGCGCGAATCACCGACATGGAAGATATGCGCCATTTGCGATTTAAAAATCACCGCACTAAAGGTGCTGACATAGCCTTTTTGGGCATCGTTATAACTGCGCCCCTGACCAAACAACCAGCGATTTAAGGCCGTTAATACCTGGGTACTGGATTTTTTGACACCCCAGCTATCGGGCGTTGAATAGTAATCCGAGAGGAAATTATGTACGCAGGTCTCACTGGCCTCCTTCCCCGCTTCGGCCGCACTGACACCGTCGGCAATCACCGCGACCGCGCCCTTATTGGTAAGGGTTAAGCCCTCGGGAATGCGAATACCGAGGGCATCTTCATTTTGCGACTTGGCGCCGGTCTCCGAGTGTTGCGCCACCGTAAAACCTAAGTGTGTTGCCGACTGATCTGCCATTGGGTCTCACTCGGCCCGCAAGAGACCTGATTTATTATTAAGACGCCCTCTAACGGGCGTCTCGTGCCAACGCATCCGCAGGGGCGCTAGTGGACCTCGATAAGCTGCACGGTACCGTCGGGCATAACTTCTGCCATTGTACCCTTGGGTTCGTCGAGAAAGAACGCACAACACATGGCAAAAGCGATGCCGCCGGCAATGGTTAAAAAGAACACCGAGGGTGACACCAAAGAAAATACGGTCAAAAATAACACCGCACCGATATTGCCATAGGCACCGACCATACCGGCAATTTGTCCCGTCAGGCGACGCTTAATCAGCGGCACCACGGCGAACACACAACCCGCTGCCGAACCGAGGAAGAAGGAGCAAAACATCATGGTGGCCACCGCCAGAGCGATCGGCCACTCGGCAGTAATTTGCGCCATTAAGAAGAAACCCACCGCCGCGCCACCCAGTAAGATCACCAGCGAACCCTTGCGGCCATATTTATCACTAATAAAACCACCGGAGGGGCAGGAAAACACATCGATCACCGCAAAACAGGCACCAAATAGTCCGGCCAGCGCCACCGGTATCAGGAAGGTTTCTTTAAAAAACAGCGGTAGCATCGACACCACAGCCAGCTCAGCGCCAAAGGTCACCGCGTAGGCAACACTGAGTATCGCTACCTGCTTAAAGTTGTACTGCATTAACTCCTCAACAGGGGTAACAAAGATCTCTTTATTGACCTTGTATAAATGGTGCGTCTGGAAGAGATAGAGGCCAATTAATAGGCCATAAATCAGCGTTGCGGCGCTTTCACCGATCAAGCCGAGTACCGCCACCTTCCAAGTCAACACCGCCAGGGCGCCAAACATCGGCAGGTTCATCAACACACAGAAATAGAAGTCACGCTTACTGGTCAGCTCCAAACCACCGGATTTTTTCGGTTTGAAATAGGTCGATCCCGCCGGGGTATCGCGCACCGCACGATAAAAGAAAAAAGAAAACACCAGGGCAATGACACCGGTGATGGCCGTCGCATAGCGCCAACCATCATCGCCACCAAACATAATCGCCAGCGTTGGCAGGGTCACGGCGGCCACCGCAGAGCCGACATTGCCCATACCCTTATAGATGCCCTCGGCCAAACCTAACTGTTTAGCGGGGTACCACTCACTGATGAGGCGAATACCGATCACAAAACCGGCGCCGACAAAGCCCATCATAAAACGTGATAAGGCCAGCATTTCAAAGCTGTTTGCCGTGGCAAAGAAGAAACACAGCCCCGCTGTGGCCAACAACATCGCGGTGTAGGTTTTTCGTGGCCCGTAGCTATCGACCAGCATGCCAGTAATAATCCGCGCCGGAATCGTTAGCGCGACATTGAGGATCAACAGGGTCTTAATTTGCTGATCACTCAAGCCCATCGATTCCTGAATCATACTCAGTAGCGGAGCATGACTGAACCAGACCAAGAAGGTGACAAAGAAAGCCATCCAGCTCATATGCAGAATTTTGGCCTTTCCACTAAACGACAAAAAACTGCTTTCCGGTGTCGATTGGCTCATTCATTTACTCCCGTTAGATTATGGTAACAAGGCACAATTAAGCAAAATACAGGCCAATTATGAAGTATGGCTATATTTAGCTATAGCACTGAGTTTACGTGCTTTAAATTCTTGCACCCTCTGCAAGCTGCACCTGCAATTGGCACGGAAACATTTGACGCACCAAAAACAACCACGCCCTTGAGTTAATAAGGCGCGATCGCGATCTTCCGAGATTTCATCATCGTAGAAAAACGTCGCGAAACCACCCCAAGGGTCTTTGCAAAAGACAGTGCAGAATGCAAAGGCGCCCTACAGAGCACCTTACTCAATATCGCCAGCAAACAACGGAAACACTTCAACCTGCTGTTTTTAAAGGACTTATAAATTTATCTCCGACTGGCACAGTCCCTGCTATCTCCACTGTAAGAGAGATGGAAAGCCAATTGAAACCAACGACATTACGGAGATTTACTATGAGACTAGAACATGTCAACACCGATGCCGGTGAACTGGTTGTCACCTTCTTTGGTGAACTCGATGCCCTCGGCTGTACACATATACGCCCCGAACTCGAGGCCATTGTCGCCTCCAAAGACTCACAACGGGTAACACTAAACCTCCGCGAGGTGAGTTTTATCGATTCCTCGGGTATCGGGGCCATTGTCTATTTATACAAGCGCTTAAAGAGCCAAGGTCGAATACTCGATATCAGCGGAGCCCGAGGTCAAGCCCTCGAACTTATAGAATTACTCCGAATCGACACCGTAATCACCCTAAAGTCGAACGCCGCCCGCCTTAAAAACACCGGAGCAAGCCATGTTTAGGCTCTACGCCCTTACTCTGTATCTGTGCCTCAGTGGTTGTACGCACTGGCCTCAGGGGGGGCACGGCGGTATGGCCGAGCGCGAACGGGGCAGACACGCGCCGCTACTCGCAGATCAGCCGCTGGGGCCAAGGCAGAGCCTGCGCATCGACCTTGACCTGGCTGGACGCCACCTCGATATCCTTGTGCTCAGGGGCGCTAGGACTTGCTTCCCCGCCAGCACCCTGCTGGCTCGACAATTGGAACAACGAGCTGCACGGGAACTGGAGGGCGATCTGGTGTTCGATGCCGCTCTCGACCTATTAGAGCTACGCCATGATCTAAGTGCCATTGAAAACAAACTAACCAGCATCGATGGCGCGACCTGCCGCCCACAAACGGCAACAGCGAGTACCAGGGCCCAGCTCGATATACGAGAGAGTAAGGCCATACTCGCCCGACAACAGCGTCAAAACCTAGCCACTAGTAAGCCCCTGCTCGCGCTAAACCACGACAATCAATTTGCCTTTAACTCCAGCCAGCTCAACCCAAAATACCAGCAACATCTGGCAGGCCTCGTGCTCTGGCTCACCAAGCAGCCCCAGTATCAATTGTTCATTACCGGCCACAGTGATGTGCTCGGTAGCGAATCTTACAACCAGGCGCTGTCAACAGCCCGGGCGCAGGCCGTTGCCGACTATTTAGTCAGCTTGGGTCTGAGCAATAGCCACTTAAAGGTCTGGGGTGTTGCCGCTGCACAACCCTTGTTTGCGGGTCGGGCGCCAGCGATTCGCCTGGTCAATCGTCGTGTCAGTATCGAACTGACCTTTGAACCCAAACGCCTACCCGGCGGAGGTAAGTAGTAATGAACGGTCTAGGCGCTCGCCCTCTATTCATGATCACGGCCCTGCTGCTGGCGCTACTCCAGCCAGTGCAACTTCAGGCGGAGCCCTACCGCGTACAGGTCGGCGACCTGATAAAAATCGACCTGCCCGGTGAATCAAGCTTGGAGGAGGCTTTTCTCGTCAATCGCCAGGGACGCATCCTGCTACCCGAAGTCGGTTTGGTCGCCGTTGCCGACAGTCTTGAGTCAGAATTAAAAAACCTATTGAGCAGCCAGCTTGGTGAGGTCTTTCTCGACCTGAGTCTTCTACAGGTCTATATCGCCCAGCGACAACTGCTCATCAGTGTCTACGGCTATGTCAAACAGCCCGGTGAATTCACCCTGCCCGCCAATGGCACCGTGCAAATGGCTCTTCATGCGGCAGGGGGACTGCGCACGGGGGCTCAACTCAATCGCATCCAGCTGCTCCGCGCCGGTGTGCGCCAGGTATTTAACTACAAGCAATACTTAGACAGCGGTGACCTAGCCAATCTACCGCAGCTGAAATCCCTCGACAGCCTCTTCATTCCCTCCTCACCGATGACCGGTAATATTGAAGTCGACTTCGACCCCACCAAGGCAGCCGATGCCGGTGATGCCGCCGAGGATCGCCGCGCCATCAAAATCTTTGGTGAGGTCAACAACCCCGGCAGCTATTCCTATCGCGCCTCGGCCAGCCTGATTGACTTATTAATGCGCGCCGGCGGGGTAACGCGCTATGCCGGTATCGAGCAAATCCGGCTGATTTCTCAAGGTGAACCGAAGCTGTTCAACCTCAAACACTACCTCGACCAAGGTGACGGTCGCCTACTACCCCCAGTGGAGGCCGGGGCCACTATTTTTGTGCCCCATAAGGAAGAACAGGTGAAAACCGGCGGCAATATTATCTATGTGATGGGGGAAGTGGCGAAACCCGGCGCCTACGAGGGCCAAAAGGGGGCAACCTTTATGGACATCCTCTCCAACGCAGGCGGCCCCACCCGCTTTGCCGAATCCCGACAAATTCGTATTCTGAGAGCCAATGGCGAGATTGTGCGCTTTGATTTAGCCGGTTACACCGAGGGCACCGTCAAGGCCTCGCCCCCGAACATACAAGCGGGCGATGCCATCTTTGTCCCGGAAAAAACCGATATGAATGAAAAATCCTGGCTAAAAGTGGCCCCCGATCGCGCGGTGCGCGTCATCGGCGAGGTGCTGCGCCCCGGTCGTATCGAGTGGTCCGATGAAATGACCCTGCTCGATCTCCTCGCTCATGTCGGCGGGCCTAGCTCAACAGCAGACACCAGCAATATCGACATTATTGTTATCGACCCCCAGGGCCGTACTCGCAATCGCCAATTCAACCTCGACGCCTTCATAAGCGGCGGCCACGGCGACCACCTACTACCACAAATTCGCGCCGGTGCCACCGTGCGCATTCACGAGCTACCTCGAGACCCCGCCAACAATAAAAGCCAATGGGTGCGTCAGGCCTCGGAAAAATCCATCTACGTGTTCGGCCAAGTTGGCGCCCCCGGACGCTATATGTTTACCGACACCATGCATTTTCTCGATATTTTGGCCGCAGCCGATGGCCCCACGGGCAATGCCGACCTACATAACGTACGCATTAGTCATCGTGGTGAAAAGCCGGCACGTATCAGTCGCTTAAACTTGGCCCTCTATTTTGAAACCGGTGATGAAGAATTACTGCCGGAGGTGCGCACCGGCGACACGATTTTTATTCCCGAAAAGGACCGTATCTGGCTCGAGCAATCCAAGGAGACTACGGTGCGCGTTATCGGCGCCGTCAACAAACCTGGCCGCTATCGCTTTAATGACAACATGACCCTGCTCGACCTCCTCGCAGAGGCCGGCGGCCCCAGTTCGGACGCCTATATCCAAAAGATAACGGTCATTAATTTGTCCTGCTGTCAAAACCAGGCCCGTAGTTTTGACCTCGCCGACTTCAGCCGCAACGCTAGGATTGCCAACATTCCCGTACTGCGCGCCGGCGACACGATATTTATTCCCAATAAAAAAGACAGCACCATGGGCAAAATACGCACCGTTATCAAAGACATCTTCCAAATTTCAGCACTTGCATTGCTACTCTAGGTAAAAAATCATGCACTTCAATCCCCAGCATATGGAAATTGAGCAAATATACAGCCGCTTGCTGTCCTGTGGCCAACGCGCACTGTCGATTTGCGCGGCCAACCCTGGTGAAGGCGTGACCTCTGTGGCCCTGGCGTTGGCGCAACGCAATCTACTGGCCGGAAAAAGTACCTTACTGGTGGACTTCAACTGTTACCGGCCGACGCTGAAACCGCTTTTAAGCTTGGGAGGCAACAGCGCGAAGCACCCCGAAGAGATGCTCTTCAGTGCGGCGGCAGAGCCACAACTACTGGGCAGTGCCGAGGGGGAGTTGGCCATTACCGGTATACCCTGCCCCCAGCGTCGCGAATTTATCATGACATTGCGCAAACCCGGCATGCTGGAACAGTGCATTGAGCAGTGGCTGCAAAATTATGACAGCATTTTATTCGACACCTCGGCTCTCAACCGCAGCAATGGCAACAACATCCCCCCCGAACGGGTCGCGGCTGCCTGCGATGGCGCCGTACTGGTTGTACTCGCTGGAAGTACCACGGAGGCCATGGCCGCCAGCGCCATCACCAGGCTGCAAGACGGAGGGGCGCAATTGCTGGCCTGTATTTACAACGATCGCGACAACCCCTCCCTAAAAAACGAATTACTGCGTGAATTAAATCGACTCGAACCTCGCTTCAAGGGCATTGTTCGGTACCTTGGCGCATGGCTGCGCAACAATCGTCTACTGGCCATGTCAATTTGAACTACGATCAATTGTGGAGTCACAACACGGCGGAATTAGCATGGAAAAGTTACTCGTCACACTCAACGAACCCGTTACCCTGAATGGCACCCGCGAGCTACGCCACCAGCTCGAACAGTTAATAAGCGACAGTATTGAGGAGCAAGTCCTCGCTCGACGCATCTTACTGTGCCTATCGGAAGTCTTGAATAACCTGGTACTGCACGCAGGGCCGCAAACCCGTGACAAGCGTGAACGTGCAGCGCAGACCATGACGCTACGTTTTGCAGAGCTGCAAAACGGCTGGCGCTTAGAGGTTATTGATGACGGCGATCCCTGGGACCCGACCCTCTATCAGGCACCCGTATCTGATCAGGACCCCCGTTTGCGAAGTGTCGGGCGAGGTATTGAATTACTGCACAGCCAATGTGACCAGCTACAGTATTGGCCCGGAGATGATGGCGCGCATAATCGCTTGCAACTCATCTGGGGGGGGGACACAGCATCCAGGGCGTCCATCCTTATTGTCGATGACGACCCCACCCTACTGCGCCTTTATGCCGCTTACCTGGCGAAAAAATACAAAGTCGGCGTCGCCACCAGTGCCGAAGAGGCTATCGAGAAACTAAAGTGTAAAAAGGTCGACCTCATCATTTCTGACATCAACATGCCACAAATGAGCGGTCTCGGTCTCTGTAAACAATTACAGCTAAATCAACACACCGAAACCCTGCCCTTTATTTTTCTCAGTGCCCATGACAACTCTCACTTACAGCAACGCGCCAACGGTTTAGGGGTCGATGATTATCTGCGTAAGCCCGTCGACAAGCAGCGCTTAACCTGTAGCATTGAACGCGTTCTATCCCGCTCAAAAAAAATTCGTCGACAACTGTCCAAGAATTTAAACAAAAACATTACCAACTCACTGCCGATTCGCCTGCCAAAGCTCGTCCATAATTGGCAACTAGCAATGGCACAACTTAACGGTGGAACGGGCGGCGGTGACCTCTTACTCCACAAGGTTGGCGAGAGCCATTTACGACTGTTATTAGCCGACATTATGGGGCATGACGACAGCGCCAAGTTTTTTGCCCATGCCTGTGGTGCCTACCTTCACGGCCTACTTCAAGCGCAAGAGGACAATACCAGTGCCGCACCACTGCTCGAAAAACTGTCAAACTTTGCCTTACAAGACCAGCTCTTATCGAAGATTACTCTAACCTGCTGTTCTGCCCTACTCCTGCCGGAAGGGCAAATTATGCTCGCGACGGCAGGTCACCCACCACCCCTGCTGATTAATGCCAAGGGGGTGACACCGATAGCCAGCAGCGGCATGCTACCTGGCTTGGTCAAAGACACGGAGTATCAAGATCGCCACCTCTGTTTACGCGCAGGTGAACGCCTGGCGCTGTACACCGATGGCCTGTTTGATTCCAGCAGCGACGCACTGGTGCGCGCAAAGAACGAGGAGGCCATTAACGCCACTCTAGCCGCAACACTTAACCAACCTCTGGACGTGGCATTAGAAAAAGTGATGGCAACATTCCAACAAGTGACTGGCACCACCATCAAAGATGACGTCCTATTGCTACTACTCGAGCGATCCTCGCAAGCCTCCGAGCCAGGCCCCGCAGCAGAAGATAAATCGCCATTAAACCTCCCCTAGTGCACTAGAGGAGGCGAATGCTATCAATATACAAGCGCACAGGAACCGTCGGCTGATGGGTAAATAAACTCAGTGCTTGTATCAAACGCATATCCATATTGCGTTGCTGGGGTGCATTTTCGATGACCTGAAGCGGTATATTGATGAAATTCCAGCCTGGCACAATAACAAGCGGGGTATTAAATTTATCATTAAAGTGAAAACCATTGCGTTGATAGTCCCGGTCAAAGACTTCCAGTTCAAAAGGTGTCGTCTGCTTGCTGGCGCTGTACACAGCGAGATGGAGGAATTGCAGGCTTGACCAATCGCCAACGAGGTGGTGGAGACTTACGCTCGGGTATTCCCCATTAAGAAATTGAACGTCTAGGGTATAACCACCCGAGCGGGGAAACGGTTGTGAACGATGCGCCACAACATTGGCAAACGTCCAGCGCTGTAATTGTATCGATGTCTCAAAGTTAGCCAGGACGGGAAAATCACGTCTCATCGCCCACTCATCCAAGAGCCGAAGCTCTACATCCCGCAAACCCAAACCAAGCATAAGCACAATACCAAACCGTATTGTCAATCGCCCCCGCCCTGCGACCCTTGCCTTCTGCAATGCCAGTACCAGCAAGCCCAAATTAGCGCCAATGACATCGTTGAAAATATCAGCGACGGAAAAACTTCGCCCTAAGTGTAATTGCAAGTATTCAATTCCGGCCCCCAAGCCTAGGGCCGCGATATTACTCAATAACAGCCTATAGCTAAGGGTATGGGCGGCCATGCTGAGACAAGAAAAATAGCCGTAACTGAGAAGACCAAAAAGGAGTAGATGCCCCGCATTCCAAAGGTCTCTCAGCAGAGGAGATCTCAGGCTGACACCTGCACCGAGCCCTACTATCATCAGCAAGATCAAGGTGATGATAAGCAGTGAGCCTATGACTAACTTTAGTCTCAACATGGAAGTACTCGCTGAACTAACCAGTGATATGGACTTGGAGGAAATCTTTTTATAACAAAATTTAAACTTATAGAAACAAGCCATTAATCACAACATCCGTATGCATTTAGTGCTTTAGTTGTTAAATCCTATAATAAGCCCATAACTCAAGGAGACATCATCAACAATATTACAAGCAATTCACCTACAGCCAAATCGCCCACAGTTAAGGCTGCTTAAATGATGGCAGGAATAGGTATTTAACGATGCCCTTTGGAAAAGACAAGAAATGCGTTCTAGTCATAGATGATGATGCCAGCTTATTGCGCCAGATCCGCTACCGGCTTGAGCACCACGAGGGCTTGGCAGTGACAGAGGCGATGGACGGAGAGCAGGGCCTGGAGCTAGCGAAGTGTGATAACCCCGACATTATCATCCTAGATTGGATGCTACCCGGCATGCAAGGTCTCGAAGTACTCGAATACCTAAGAGCCATGAGTGTTACACAAAAAACACCGGTATTAATGCTGACCGGTAAAAACAAGGTTGGCAATATTGAAGATGCTTTTCAGCTCGGCGCGCAAGCCTATTTAACTAAACCCTTTTCTCTGCAAAAGCTCGGCGAAAAAGTTCAGAGTTTACTCAGTAATAGCCTCGGTAACGGCTAAAGGTTATGGCCTCTTTGCACACCGATAAAACCACACATCAACAGGCTCAGCCCCCGTCAATTCCCAAGGCATTACGATGGGGTATTCTTGCTATTTGCCTGCTACCGGCCGCCTTGCACCTGGTCGGCGTCGATTTCTCCTCGCAAAGTCCAGCCTTAGATAAAACCTCGGGGCTTGATACTCAAGAAATCGAGCTGCTTGAAAGTCAATTTGTGGCTTTTACAGGTGCTTTCACTCATGCACTATTGGAGTGGACAGCCTTTTGCATAGCCGGATTTGTCGTTTTTCTTGGTTTTAGCCACTATAAAACAACTCAGAATGACACCACACCCATTATCGCCGTTGCCTTTTTTACCGCTGGCTGCATGGATGCCTTCCACACACTGGCGGCCGCCAGGCTTATCGACGCCGTAACCGACAATAGTGACTTTATTCCCTTTACCTGGGCAATATCTCGCCTGTTCAGCGCCCTTATTCTGATCATTGGCGTCACTATCGCGATTTTTCGCAAGCCACAAAATCTACACAAACCAAATCTCAATTTTGTTGTTGGCGTAAGCCTAGCATTCGGTTTATGCACCTATATTATTATTGCCTTAGCGGCCACCTCACCCGCCCTGCCCCAGACAACCTATCCCGATGCCTTTGTTAGCCGACCCTACGATGCCCTGCCCTTACTGTTATTTATCATTGCCGGCCTGGTAATTTACCCCCTACTTTACAAACGCCACCCGAGTGTCTTTTCCTACTGTCTCATTATCAGCGCCGTACCTGAGGTGATGACACAATTACACATGACCTTTGGCTCTACAGCACTCTACGATAGTCATTTCAACATTGCCCACTTCCTGAAAATCATCGCCTACACCGTACCCCTACTCGGTTTAACACTGGACTTCACCCAGGCTCACCAGGAATTGCAGCTGGAAATTCACGACCGCAAAGACGCAGAGCAAGCCCTTAAAGAAATTGATATTCGCCAAAAAACGATTCTATCTACCGTCGCCGATGCCATTATCACCATTAGTAAGCATGGCTTAATCCAGAGCTTTAATCCCGCCGCAGAAAAAATATTTGGCTATACAAAAAGCGAAGTTATCGGCACCAATATCGCAACGCTAGTGCCGATACAGAGCTCCGATAATGACAATGAATATAGCGTCGGAAATCCAAACTTTCAGCCACCAAAGATCTTCATCGACAATAATGCGCTGCACGGGCGACGTAAAAATGGTCACACATTTCCCATTGAATTTAATATGGCCAATATGAATATCGATGGCGAGACTGGCTATGTGGGTATTTTACGTGATATCACCGAGCGCAGTGAGAATGAACAAACCCTAAACCATAAAACCAAAGAGGCTGAGGCTGCCAACAACGCAAAATCGGGTTTTTTGGCGACCATGAGTCACGAAATTCGCACACCAATGAATGCGGTGCTTGGCGTGCTAGGGCTCTTACTTGATTCACCCCTCAATGAAAAACAACGCCATCTGGTACAAACCGGTCGTGACTCCGGTGAACTCCTACTTTATATTATCAACGATATTCTCGATTTTTCTAAAATGGAGGCGGACAAGTTTAAACTAGAACATAGCGCTTTCGATTTACACCGTTTATTGCATAGTAGCGTCGAATTATTGCGCCACCAGGCCGAGCAAAAAGGGCTCTCCCTACTGCTAATTCTAGACAAGGATCTACCCCAATATGCCAACAGTGATGCCGATCGGCTGCGCCAGATCCTCATCAATCTGATTAACAATGCGATTAAATTTACCAATGAGGGCAGCATCATTGTCAGTGCGTCGGTAACTTACGATCAAGACGATAATTTAGTATTGCACTGTTCGGTTGAAGACACCGGGATTGGCATCCCCCTTGAGAAGCAACAATCCCTTTTTAATGAATTCACCATGGTCGACCATAGCTATTCACGCTATCAAGAGGGTACCGGGCTGGGGCTAGCAATATGCAAGCGCTTAGTGATGATGATGGGTGGCGATATTCACTGTACCAGCGATATCAATAAAGGCAGTAGCTTCAATTTCACCATTCACTTACAAGCCAGTTCTGAAGGTGAAGCCGTGATCCGTTCAGAAGTTTCAGAAATACTACCTGCCAGCGATACACGAATACTGCTAGCTGAAGATAATCCTGCCAACCAGATGATTATTAAAAGCATTTTAGAATGCGCTAATCTGAAGGTCGATATTGTTGCCAATGGCCGTGAAGCCGTTGAGGCGGTCAGCAACATACCCTACGACATCGTCTTAATGGACATTTCAATGCCGGAAATGGATGGTATGACGGCAACGCGTAATATTCGCGACTTACCCGGAGACGTCGGAAAACTGCCCATTGTCGCCCTTACCGCCCACGCTTTGGCCGAAGACAAGCAGCGCTTTTTAGCAGCGGGCATGAACGATTATTTGAGTAAACCCATCGACCGCAACGCGGCTCTGTATTGTATCGCCAGCTGGACCTTAGCGATGACCGGGAAGGATTCTGGGGAGCAGGCCTTAGCTAAAAAGGCCATCGACCAAAATGGCAGTGGCAGTGGCAGTGGCAGTGGCAGTGGCAGTGGCAGTGGCAGTGGCAGTGGCAACAGTAGTGAATATGTCGATGAAGCGGTGCTACAACAGATGGTAAAGGACACGGCGGCTGAAATTGCACCCAAACTTCTAATACTTTATATCGAAGATGCGAAACAACGCAGCCTTATCATCAAGAGCGCGATCGAAAACCAAGACTTTCCCACCCTCGAATTTGAATGTCATACCTTGGGTAGTAGTGCCGCTGCTCATGGCAATGCCAAACTGCATCAATTCGCTCGAAAAACCGAACAACTCTGTATTGACGGTCATCATCAACAGGCCTTGAGTACCGCAAACACCCTGCTAAACCTTAGCGATGAATCATTTCGTCAACTCGCCAAGCGCGCCCGACAAGGCTTTACATAACGACCAAGGGAGGAGTCATGAGCCATAAACCCAATGTATTATTAATCGAAGATAACGCCCCGCAGGCGAGGCTTTATCAACAATACCTAGCGAACGAAAAGATTGCGCTCAGTCTCATCGACAATGGCAAGGCCGCCAAAGAGTTAATATTATCTCAATCTCCCGAGCTAATATTACTCGACTTAAAGCTACCCGATATGGATGGTCGCGAAATACTGCAATGGCTACAGAGTGAACAAATCTCCTGCTCCGTGATTGTCATTACAGCCCATAGCACGGTCGATATCGCCGTCGATGTGATGCGACTCGGCGCGGAAGATTTTTTAGAGAAGCCCTTCGGCGCCGACCGCCTGCGTATCACCATTCAAAACATGCTCAACCGCCGACGCCTGCAACATCAGGTCGAGGGCTACCAAGCCAAATTTGAACGAAAATCTTATCACGGCTTCATTGGCTCCAGCCTACCCATGCAAGCGGTCTATCGCATTATCGATGCCGTGGCTGCCAGTAAAGCCACCGTATTTATTACCGGACAAAGCGGAACCGGTAAAGAGGTCTGCGCCGAAGCGATTCACCATCAGGGATCACGTGCCAACAAACCTTTTGTCGCCTTAAACTGTGGGGCCATCCCCCATGATTTAATGGAGAGTGAGATTTTTGGTCATGTCAAAGGTGCCTTCACGGGTGCTGTTAGTGACAGAAAGGGCGCTGCGGCTCATGCCGAGGGCGGCACACTTTTCCTCGATGAAATTTGTGAAATGAGCCTTGATCTACAAACAAAATTACTGCGTTTTATTCAAAACAGTAGCTTTCAGAAGGTCGGCAGTAGTGTCGAAGAAAAAGCCGACCTACGCTTTATATGCGCTACCAACAAAGACCCTCTAGAGGCCGTTGCGGCGGGGAAATTCAGGGAAGACCTCTATTATCGTCTTCATGTTGTACCCCTCCACCTCCCCCCCCTCGGTGAACGAGGCGATGACATTATTGAAATTGCCCTGTTTTTTCTCAACAGTTATGCCAAGGAGGAAGGTAAAGATTTTATCGACTTCAGCCCTGAAACAGAGGTCATTCTGCGCAGTTATCATTGGCCGGGCAATGTTCGCCAGCTGCAAAATGTCATTCGCAATATCGTCGTTTTACACAACGAAAAGAGTGTTGCTAAAATCCATCTACCCTCCCCTCTTAATGCCCCATTACAAATCTTACAATCAACACCCTTAGGCCAAGAAGCACACAATAACCATAGCGCACAAGGTCACAGTAATGAACTCGCGGTGGATGCTTGCCAAGGCACTATAAAATCTCTTGCCGAGGTCGAACGTGACGCCATTGAGCGCGCCATCAGGTTTTGTGACGACAATATTCCCAAGGCCGCAGCCCTACTCAATGTCAGCCCTTCGACAATTTATCGAAAAAAACAGGGCTGGGATGAGTCAATACCTGCCGAGGACAATAACATTTCCTAACCCCCCTCCCTCAAACGTCTCTGTTATGGGTTTACAGAAAGTCATCCGCGCCGCTTATAAACAGCCTGCAAGTGCTTACAGGCTATCAATACTGGTGAATCATTTTCGACGAAAATAGATATTGCTGCGATTGATACTTCTCAAAATTGTACTTTAACAATAGCCGCAAACCCTTAGATAAAGGTGTTTTTGCCGTCACTGACAAATACTGTCGAGCGGCAGCAGGGTCGCCAATAGAAACCCGGATATCGCCCTTACGTGAGGGTTGGTAGTTAATCGCCACCCTTGTATCACTCAGCGACATAATGGTTTTAGCCAACTGGTTAATACTGACAGCCGAGCCCCGACAAACATTAAATACCCGTGGCATTCTGCCAATATTTTTCATCGCCTGGCGCAAAAAATTGACCACATCAGCGACATAAATAAAGTCTCTTGTTTGTTCGCCATCACCATATATTGTCAGACCCTGTTTTTCTAAAACACTATCGACAAAGATTGAAATGACCCCAGAATAGGGTGAGTGTGGATTTTGACGCGGACCATAAACATTAAAAAAACGCAGGCCAGTGGTTGGCACCTCGTGAATCAATGAGGCCACTTGTGCATGTAACTCACTACCGAGTTTATCCGCACCATAGGAGGTGACTGGTCGTAGACCGGTATTTTCCCTTAGCGGTAATTCCGCGTTATCGCCGTATACTGCGGCCGAAGAAGCGTAGACAACGGGCTTTTTCTTTTCGCGACAGACTTCGAAGACATTAATGCTCCCCGTTTGATTGACGTTATGACAGCGTAGCCACTGTTCATTACCCTGCTGCACCGAAGCTATTGCCGCGAGGTGAAAACACGCGTCGGCATCGACCATACAATCGCGAACCAATGACATCTCAGTCACATCACCGACAACCAGTTCACAGTGGGGCGGTAAATTCCTCTTTTTTCCCGTTGATAAATCATCGAGTACTCTCACACGGTGTCCATCAGACACCAAGCTACGCACTAAGTGGGAACCAATAAAGCCACAGCCACCGGTTACTAAATATGTACTCATTGCTTTTTCCTCCTACGCCACTGATAAATTTATATAGCAATCCTTACGCCAATATAAATCCCCGGTATTTATAGTGTTTATTGGTCATCCTGTTTACTTTGCTTCGCAATCCAGCACGTTAATTGTCATTTGCAATCATTACTTGGCTCAAGCAGCCGGCATGCCTAGTCATACCGAAATAAAACACGGCATAACATTTGCTCATTAAATTACATTTACAGCAAATGGCTCTACCATGTTGACTCAAAACCACCCCAGTAAATCGTCCATCTGGTTGTTACTCGACAGTCGTTGCGGCGGCGGTATTGAATCCCACGTATTACAATTAGCGCGCGGCCTCAATAAATACCAACAGCAGGTTTGCGTAGTCTTTATCAAAGACTACGGCCAACACCCTTTGCGCTGCGCGTTAAAAGCCGCTGGTATTGAGACCTTCAGCCTTGATGGCAACATCATCAGCCTGTGGCGCGCCCTGCAGCGGCATAAACCGACAATCATTCATAGTCATGGTTATAAAGCCGCGCTTTATGCGCGACTCGTGTTGGCTTGCAGTCATTCAAAACTGGTTTCGACGTATCATGCCGGCGAACAAAGCAGGGGACTGTTAAGGTTTTACTGCTGGCTCGATCGCCACAGTGCTCGCTGGAGTCAGCAGGTGTTTGCTGTTAGCCCACAAATTGCGGCACAGCTCCCTGACAACACCCAGCTAATTGACAACTTCGTCGACATGCCCGCCGCTATCAGCCAGCTACCGACACGCAATCGTGGCCAAATTGCCTTCGTAGGCCGACTCAGCCATGAGAAGGGTCCCGACCTTTTTTTGCGTATGGCGGTGCTTTATCCACGCCAGCAATTCCACATTTACGGCTGTGGCCCGATGAGTGCCGTACTGTCTGAACTTGCCCCCCAAAATGTCCATTTCCACGGTTATGTCAACGACATGAGCGACATTTGGCCGCGTATCGGGCTGCTTGTTATGCCCTCTCGTCAGGAAGGGCTTCCGATGGCAGCCCTTGAAGCCATGTCCCGAGGCATCCCCGTTCTGGCCACTCGCGTCGGCGCCCTCGATCAAGTGATTGCGAACGATCAAAACGGCTGGCTCGTCGAGCCTGAAAAACCCTTCGCCTTAGCGCGCTGTTTACATACATGGCTGACCATGAAACAACGCCAGCGCCTGGTTTTTCAGCAGGCCGCGCGACAACAAATTGCCCAACGATTTTCCAGTGATATCGCAATTCCAAAATTAATCCAGGCCTACCGATCACTCGATGGTGTTCGCAGCAGCGCGTGAATTTGCATGATGCGAGGCAATCTAAGAAATCTCGGGGTTTAAAGGCATTTACTGCCATATGAATAGACCTGATAGCAGCACGACAAACCTTTAGATACCCCTGTTTCCCTGAATTAATCTCCGCTGGCTCAGCTCTTGCTAAGTCAATAACAACGTCTTCAGTAACGAGAGTATTATCATGCTAACGACCCCACCTACGACCATCCTGTTTACCCACTATGGCGATGATTGGATACGCGGTAGTGAACGCTGCTTGTTGGATCTATTACGCTATCTCGATCGCAGTCTATTCCACCCTGTCCTCTGGTGTAACTCTGAAATCATGGCAAAAGCTGCGGCGGCACTTGCTGTTCCGGTCGAGGTATCGCCCTTGCCATTATTGTTTGGTTCTCGCAAACCACGTTTCAGCATTGCCGCCTACTGCCGACTGTTGCGCCGGGGTCTCGACATTGTCGACAAGTACGGTGCAAAGCTGATCCACGCCAATAGTGGCGCCCCCAGCCAGTGTTTGAATATCATCGCTAGGGCCCGACGCCTACCTCTCATTAGCCATTTGCATAGCCCCTACCCCCTCTACGAACGTATTACTCTGGGTCTACACCACGCCAGTGTCTCCATAGCACCAAGCAACTCAGTGATTGACCAGTTGCGCGGTGACGGCGTACCCGCAAAATACTGCCATGTCATTCATAACGGCATTGACCACACCTCCTTGGATCAACAAAGGCCCATCGCTCTGCGTTCGGCGCTAAACATTGTTGAAGAGGACTTTGTGATTGCCACCACCGCTTCACTGATCCACCGCAAGGGCGTCGACATCATAATTAGGGCCCTTAATGATGTGCGCAAGCGAGGTTTACCGGCCCACCTTGTGGTCATTGGCGAAGGGCCCGAGCGCCAGGCCCTTGAACATTTATGCCAGTCATTAGAACTCGGTCCTTATACGCACTTTTTAGGTGAACAAGATAATGTCAACGGGCTATTGCGCAGTGGTGTTGACCTTTTTGTCAGCGCGGCTCGACAGGAAGCCTTCGGACTGGTCCTTGCCGAAGCCAGTCTCGCCGGCTTACCGCTGGTCGCACCGGTAGTGGGCGGCATTCCTGAAGTCTTACTCGATCAGCACACAGGATTGCTTGTCCCTCCTGAAGATATACAGGCCTTGGCCGATAGTATTGCCCAACTCTACGCCAGCCCCGCACTCCGTACGACACTGGGAAAGGCCGGTCGCCGTCATGTTCTTCAACATTTCACGATTGAACGCAACGTCACAGACTTTACCCGACTCTATCAGCACTGCTTAGCACAAACAGGCCTTTCCATGGCCTGGCACCGCCATTGGCGCTGGCGCCAAGTCAGCATCAAGATTTGCGCCCAAATCCTCACCCTCGCCCATCGTAAATTATCCACACTGTGCAAGCAGACCATACAACATCTCACCACAGCCTCAACTACAGGCTTAAACGTAGGTAGCGGGAGGAGGGGGCAATGAAAAACCGCAAACATTTGTTGGTACTTGACCCTACTGCCTTTGCCGGCGGTTCCAAGGTCGCCACTGCGACATTACTCAACACCTTAAACCCCGACAACGTTACCGTCACGATACTCAGTGCCGACCCAGCGTCGTGGACAAACACTCGCTATAAGTGCTTAAAATTATATCAACCCAAATGCCTGAGCCGCTGTGAACAGGGGCTACCCTACTTTCTTCGCCACAGCTTTATCGCTCTCGCCATTATTCTCGCCAGACTACGCATCGGGAAAATTGACATTGCGGTGGGTGCATCCGGCCCAGGTGTTGACCTGGCGTTATTTCTCGTCAAACCCGGGCTCGGGTTTCAGCTGGTACAGATGATTCACGGGCCGGTAGCTTGCTCTAGAACGATCGCCCGCTGTCTGCGCCTAGCAGACCACGTTCACTACCTGGAAAGCAGTAAAGACTCGCTACTCGCCGTTCTATCCTTAGACCAGAGTGAGGCCCTTGACCAACTAGACGAAAACTATTCTCTATTACCCAACGCCTTAGACCCCAGATGCTGGCCAACACCCTGCCAGAGGCAAACCCCTGTAATTTTTTGGGCCGCCTCCCTATTGAAATGGAAGGGCCTGGATACCCTGCTCGAGGCCTTGCAAGCCATGGCCCCAAAACAGCGCCCGCAAACCCACATCTGCTACATACAGCCTGTCGACTGTGCGCTACCCATAAGCCGAGCCCCGATCTATATTCGTGGCGTATTCTGGTATCAAAACCCACAACATTTAGATGCCTTACGCAGTAGTGCCAATATATTTGTCTCCACCAGTACCAAGGAGCCCTTTGGCCTCTCCATTCTCGAGGCCATGGCGTCTGGTCACTGCGTGCTAATTCCCCGCGACGGCGCCTACTGGGATCAAATTCTCACCGACAATATTCACTGTATTAAATACCGAGCTGGCGATGCCGAGGACTTACGCGCAAGGCTACTTGCCGTGTCTTATGACATGACTCAGGTCATTCGCCTCGGTAAGGCCGCTGCAAAAATAGCTTTGGACTATCGTGCCGACACCCGGTTCGCCACCATCAAACAGGGCTTAGAAAAGCTCACTACAGCACCAGCTCAAAGCGTGATGACAGAGTTCAGCGAGCGCTAGAAATGATGATTCGCAGACTCCCTGACGCCCTCAAGCAAGCCCTACTGTACGGCAGTAGCATCGCACTAATGAAGGGCATCTCTCTGCTAATGCTGCCCTACGTAGCCCACCATATGTCGACAGAGGACTTTGGCCGGCTAGAGATCATTGCGACCCTAGCCATCATCGCTAGCGTACTGATAGGAATGGGCCTCGATCACACCCTGTTCCGTTTCGCCGGCGTCTGCGACGATAACCACCAGCGCAGACGTATCGGCGCTGAAATCTACGGGCTGGCACTGCTCATCGGTCTTTGTGCCTGGCTGCTAGGTTGGCATGGCGCGCCCTCCCTCGCTGTGGCCATGAACGGTGCAGCCAGCCCCTATGAATTGCGTTTGATGCTCTCAATCCTCGCTCTAGAGGGCTGTATTTCGATCCCCCTCGCTTGGCTGCGTATGCATAATAAAGCCAGCTGTTTTTTCCTTGCCACCACTGGACGAGCTGCCATTCAAGCACTACTGGTCGTCGCCCTGTTACAGGCTGAGCGGGGCGTGGCTGGCATGCTTGAAGCTGGCTTGATCGCCGCTATGCTGCAAGCCCTGGTGCTTAGCTACCTACAAATTCGCAGTACAGGCCTGAGTTTGAGCCGGAAAACTGCCTGGCAGGCATTGATTTACAGCCTACCCTTGACCGGCAGTGGTCTGGTTGCCTTTACACTCAATGGTCTCGACCGCTGGATTCTCGCCCAGCACAACAGCCTCGATGAAGTCGCCCTGTTTAGTGTCGCCGCTAAATTCTCCCTACCGGTGGTGCTCCTACTACAGCCCTTTAGCATGTGGTGGGCACCGCGACGTTTTGCCATCCTTAAGGGCCATAATGGCCAGCAAAGAACCGCTAATTTCATTGCCCTCGGCCTCACCTTGGCACTCATTATTGGGGTCATGGTCGGCCTCTGTGCACCTCTCGTCATTCACTGGCTAATGCCGGCAAACTATGCCGATTCCAGCCGCTATGTGATTGGTTTAGTGACCGTCCTATTATTGAAAGAAATGACCGAGTTAGTAAACCTAGGCTGCTTAAATGGAGAAACTACCGGAATACAGTTATTAATCAACACCGCTGCCGCTGCCGTGGGCCTACTACTGATGTTGTGGTGGACACCCCTTTACGGGGTCTGGGGCGTCATTGGCGCTCTGCTGTGCGCACAAGCCCTGCGCCTGATTCTATTTTTCAAAATCAGTCAGCGACTACTGCCCCTACCCTATCCGACACATTCAGTGCTACTGCTGGGTGGTATCAGCTTTGCCTGGCTCAGTGTCGCCCTGTTAAGTAAAAGCGACTCTCAACAAGTAATCCTCATTATTGTCGCGCTAAGTAGCCTGTTGGTGATCGCCAAGTTGCGCAAGCTAATTGTCTTTCCAGCACACTGGCAGCGTTCGATGGCGGGGCATTAGGGCATGGCCGATAGTCAATTACCCTTACCCTCTGGGGAGCCCCACAAGCCCGCTTGGCGATTACCTGTCTTGGCGAGCTTGGCCCTGGCACTGTGTTGGTATGTGTTTCCCCACCCGGCCCTGATAGCAGTGATCGGCATTCTCCCTTTTGCCCTGCTGTTCACCCTCAAGCAACCCTTTTTATTGGTACTGGGTTTCGTTATTTTCTCCTTCTTTCGCATCCATGAAGTATTTCCACAAATCTACAATTTTAAAATTCCTCTACTACTATCAATGGCTTCACTCGGCGCCTTGTTCTGGCATTTACTGCTGAGCGCAGAAATCACCCCCTACTGGCGCCCCGAATTGACAGCCATTAGTGTGTTTTTTTTACTGGTCTTTATTGGCATTCCTCTGGCCAGTAATCGACCGGTGGCTATCGCCTATTTCAGCGCCATCTATTGGAAAATCATCGTCATGACCTTTGCCATCGCCTGGCTATCGCGCCGCGCACAAGATTTTGCCCTCGCTAGCCGTCTAATTACCATCTCCGGTTTATTGGTCGGCATCGTCGCCTTGAGCAATAAGGCTCAGGGCATCGGTCTTGTTGAAGGCACCCGAGTCACCATCGGCAGGGCCATCGGCTCCGTACTCGGTGACCCCAACGATCTGGCACTGGTATTGATGTTTCCCGTGGCCTTTGCCTTGAGCCTGGTGCTAAGCAAGGGCGTTGGACGCTTTAACACGGCCCTCGGCATAGTCAGTACCCCGGTTCTTTTTTTTGCCATCATCGCGACCCAAAGTCGCGGCGGGCTACTCGGTATACTGAGTATTTTTGCCGTCTTTGCCTATCGTCGCATTACTTCAAAAACCCTATTTTTTGGCCTCAGCGGAGCTGCGATCATGCTCGTATTTCTGCTCGCGGACATCTCAGGGCGCAGCTCAGGTGGTGTCTCCGAAACAGGTATCGACGAATCGGCCATGGGCCGACTCTACGCCTGGGAAGCCGCGACGGGTATGGCACAGCACAACCCCTTAAGTGGCGTTGGCCTGAATAATTTTTACGCTAACTACTTTTACTACAGCCCCCACTGGGACGGCCTCAACCACGCCGTACACAGCACCTGGTTTGGCGTCCTGGCCGAGACTGGTTTTCTCGGTCTCGGTGTATTCCTCGTGACCATCGGTATGTTAATCAAAACAGCTTTGCAAACGCTAGAGCGTATCGAGGCACATCACCTTCCTGTTGACCCCGCGATCAACGCCAGCGCCCATGCCGTACTGGCAGGCTTACTGGGAACCGTTATTTCTGCCACCTTCCTGACCCAGGGCTTCACCTGGCCGATTTACATCCTGCTCGCCCTCGTTGTTGCCCTAGCGCATTGGGTCGACAGTCATTTAACGAGTGAATCTCTGCTGTAGCCTGGGTCGCATAGATAACGAAACAACACCTTTCGATACTCCCGCAGTAGGCCTGTTGGGTGAGATTCAAAACCCTATCGTCGGCATTGATGTTTTCCAAAGCCAGAGTGGCAATAACAGCGGCAGTGAAATACGCACTATTTCCAATGAAAAACCAAACAAAGAGAAATTTTCTGAGATGCAATGCATTTTGCAAAATACGCCGCAATCAACACCCTAAAATCACCAAAAACCTCTTTATACAAGCATTTTTAAAACTGGCTCAAACCCTGCATTACCTTATCTAACAAGGAATATTACGGGCGAAAAATCATGTGTGGAATATTTGCAGCTATTAATAAACAATCGGTAACCCGCCATCTGATTAAGGGTTTACAAAATTTATCCTATCGGGGTTATGATTCCGCTGGCATTGCCATTGTTGACCACAGTGGCCTACAACGCCGACGTGCCGAAGGTAAAATAGAGCGTTTAATTCACTGTCTGGAAACAAAGCCTCTCGAAGGCCGTGTTGGCATCGCCCACACACGCTGGGCAACCCACGGTGCTGCTAGCCAACGCAATGCCCACCCCCATATGACCTCGCGAGTAGCGGTGGCACACAATGGCATTATCGAGAACAGTCATCAGCTACGCACTGAACTGGAATCTCGGGGCTTTCATTTCGAGAGTGATACCGATAGCGAAACGATTCCCCAGCTGATCACCTTTTACCTCAATCTCGGTTTGGAGCACGATCAAGCCCTGCGCTCGGCCCTGGAGCGGCTCGAGGGCAGTTTTGCCATCGCCGCTGTATTTGATGATCTTCCCGATTGCATCTTTGCCGCTCGCCGCGGTAGCCCCTTGGCCCTAGGCTATGCCAATGGTGGGCACTTTCTAGCATCCGACATCAATGCGCTCAAATCCGTCGCCGACCAAGCCTGCCACCTCGAGGATGGCGACCTGGCCCGCATCAGCCTGCTGCACATCGCCATTACCGATCAGCACAACAAGCGCGTAGATCGGCCCCGACAAGTGATCTGTGAGCAGCAAAGTAATAGTGATCGTGATAAGCAGGGCTTTCGCCACTACATGCTCAAAGAAATACACCAACAAGCCGGCGTTATTAAGCGAACCCTTGGCAACTACTTACCCGGTGCCGACAATACTATCGACTTCCCCCTGCTGCCCTTTAATTTAGCCGAGTTACAACGCCTCAATATTGTCGGCTGCGGCACTTCCCACTACGCAGCAATGATCGCCAAATATTGGCTGGAGGGTTTTGCCGGTTTAGCGGTCGAGGTCGATATTGCCTCAGAGTACCGCTACCGAGACGGCCCCGTTTGTGCCAGTACGCCCAGCCTCTTTATCTCTCAATCGGGGGAAACGGCCGATACCTTGGCGGCTCTGCGCCATGCCAAACAATGCGCACAACACTGTATATCCATCGTCAATGTCGTGGACAGTAGCATCGCCCGCGAGAGCCACGTCATCCTGCCAACCATGGCTGGCGCCGAAATTGGCGTCGCCTCGACGAAGGCCTTCACCGCCCAGTTAACCGTACTGTTTCTGTTCAGCTTAAAGGCCGCCGTCAGTAGAGGTCGAATTAATCAAACCGAAAAAAAGCGACTGCAGAGTCAACTCACCTTGCTGCCAAGCATCATTGATAACTTCCTTAACAGCGAACACCGTATTTTAGCGATTGCTCAAAAACTGCAGAATATCGAACATATGCTCTACCTGGGCAGAGGTATCGCCCTGCCTCTGGCCCTTGAGGGCGCATTAAAGCTGAAGGAAATCACCTATATTCACGCTGAGGCCTACCCTGCCGGGGAGCTAAAACACGGCCCCATCGCCCTGGTTGACGCCTCAATGCCGGTCCTCGTGGTTGCGCCTCCAGGCCGGCTCTTTGCGAAATCCCTATCGAACCTGCGAGAGGTGAGTTCGCGGGGTGCCAAGGTCATCCTAGTCAGTGATCAACAGGGTATCGATGAGGCGCAAGATTATATCGATGCCGCCATTGCCATACCCACCATTGAACCCCTGCTGCAACCCTTTATTTATACCCTGGCGCTACAACTACTGGCCTATCACTGTGCGGTATTGAAGGGAACCGATATTGACCAGCCGCGCAATTTAGCCAAATCGGTCACCGTTGAATAACGTCATTTCCGTAGAGGAGTCGCCACCATGAACAGCCTACAAGACATCAAGCAGCACATTAAAACCAGCCCCCAACCCTGGGCACAATTCACCTTCCGCCAACTCAAGGCACTGCGCCATATGGCGCTACCAGCACCCCGCTGGTTGTTCTGCCCCCTCTACAGTGTCCACTGCGGTTTGCGCGATAGCCTCACCAGCCTCACTCGGTTTTTCTGGTGGACGCCTCTTTTTAAGGGGCGTCTCAACCGTACTGGGAACCAGCTCTACCTCTACGGCGGCCTGCCCTTTGTCAGCGGATCACTGCAAATTTCAATCGGTGATAATTGTCGAATCAGTGGCCACACCACCTTCAGTGGCCGTACCTGTAGTCGACAACAACCCCGATTACTGGTGGGTAATAACGTCGATATCGGCTGGATGAGCACTATCGCCGTGGGCCAGCGAATCAAGATTGGCAATAATGTCCGCATTGCCGGGCGCGCCCTACTCGCCGGTTATCCCGGCCACCCGCTCAACGCAAAAGACAGAGCGGCCGGCTTGCCCGAACTCGATTCGCAAGTCGGCGACATCGTGCTTGAAGATGACGTCTGGTTAGCCACCGGGGTAACCGTAACCGCAGGTGTGCACATTGGCTGCGGTACCATTGTCGCCGCCGGCAGTGTGGTGACGAAAAACCTACCCGCAGGTGTACTCGCTGGCGGGGTACCCGCCAAAGTCCTTGCGAAAATACCCGCTGCTGACAAGGCCAACGGTGAGCTGTCCGGCGCTACTCGCCGTCAGTCCACGACCTGTAATCTTACCCACAACGCGGCGCGGTGACCTACGATGAAACCCCCTCTGATTGTCTTTGGCGAGGACTGGGGCGGCCTGCCCAGCAGCACTCAGCACTTGATTGAACATCTCGCCCAAGCGCGCAAAGTAATCTGGGTGAATTCCATCGGCCTGCGCCGCCCACGCCTCAATCGCCACGATATTTTACGTGCCTGGCATAAATTATGGCCGCGCAAAGCATCCTCGCCCCAGCAGCACCTCAAGTCATCACTACCGGCCAGTGACAATTTTTTCCTCGTCAATCCGCTAACGCTGCCCGCACCCCGCAGCCGTGTCGCCCGTTGGTTGGCGACACGGCTATTGCTCAAACAACTGCGGCCCCTGTTGCGCAGCCAGCAAATAACAGCACCGCTGCTGTGGATCTCTCTACCAACGGCCGTCGATTTCATCGGCCACCTCGAGGAATCGGCGGTGATCTATTATTGCGGTGATGACTTCTCCGCCCTGGCCGGGGTCGATCACGATACCGTGGCCGCCCGTGAAGAGGCGCTCGTCGCCAGGGCCGATTTAATCCTCTGTGCCAGCCAAAGATTGGTGGCGAAGTTCCCCTGCGCGCCCACCCGCCTGCTCAATCATGGCGTAGATCTAGCACTGTTCGCCAAGCCCAGCCCCCGCGCCCTTGATCTACCCGACGATGGCCGCCCCATTGCCGGTTTCTATGGCAGTATTTCACATTGGCTCAACCTCGACTTACTCTGCACTGTCATCAAACAACTGCCCGAGTGGCATTTTATTTTCATCGGTAAAATAGTCGTCGATGTCAGCGCATTAGCTGGCCTCGACAACGTGCGATTTTTAGGCGAGCGGCCCCATCGGCAACTACCCAGTTACTGCCAGCACTGGAATGCCAGCCTCCTGCCCTTTATTGACAACAGCCAAATTCGCGCCTGCAATCCGCTGAAACTGGTCGAGTACCTCGCCTGCGGGCGCCCCATTGTTACCACCAACTTTCCCGCACTACAGGCCTACCGGGGGCTTGTGCAAATTGCCGATCAGGCGCCGGCCATGATCGAAGCACTGCAGGCCAGCCGCCAACTGCACGACCTTGCTGGCTTTAGCCCAGCCACGCGCCAGACGGTCGCCGACAAAGACTGGGCCAGTCAGGCACAACTGACCGCGCAATGGCTCGATGCCCTATGAGTATTCACTACCGTATTTTCATCATTCTGGTGGCCGCCTGGCGACGACGCTATGCTATCGCACTGCCCATCCTCCTCCTCCCCTTCATCGGTCTTGGCATCGGTAGCCTGAGTCCTCAGAACTACTCATCCCACACCAGTATGTTGATTCAGGAAACCGCCAAAATGAACCCGTTTTTGGAGGACCTCGCGGTCTCCGCCATGCTCAAAGAACGAATGAGCGCACTGCAAACCCTCCTGCACAGCCGCCATATTCTCGCCAGCGTCGCCTTAGAGCGAGGCTTACTCGATGCGAACAGCAGCCCCGCGGATCAAGACCGGGTGATTGGCGAACTCTCCTCGGCCATCTCTGTGCAAATGCTCGGCAAGGACCTTATCCGCATCGACTACACGGCCCGGCAACCGGAGGAGATCAAGGCCACACTCGAAGTCATCAGTCGCCAATTTGTTGAGCAGTTACTCGCCCCCGAGCGCTCATCGATGCATGCCTCCAGTCGTTTTTTAGCGCAACACCTCGAACAACGCCGCCAAGAACTGGATCTGTCCGAAGCGGCTCTAGCAGATTTTAAAAATCGCCACGCCATTGACCTCCCTGCGCTGCACCTGGGTAACATGACTCATCTGAGCTCACTAAAGCATCGTTTGGCGGAGCGTATGAGCGAATTGGCCGGCGCCACGCGACGCCTCGGAGGCCTCGACCAGCAATTATCAAAAACCAACCCGGTACTAAGTCGTCTCGAAGAAAAGATTGTCCATATCGAGGGCAACCTGGTGTTACTGCGAGCCCGCTACACCGATCAACACAGTAAGATTCAGGGTGCCCTGCGCAATCTGCGCAGCCTGCAGACAGAGCGTTTGGATATTCTCCAGCAAAGCCAACCCAGCCTTAACGCCGAGCAACTCTGGGCAATCGCCAGTGGCACCTCACAGCGCGAGGGAGAACAAACCCTACTGGTTTCGCAGCTGGAAAACCTACAGCTCGTGCGCAGTAAGGTCGACGGTTTGAAGGAAGAACTGATCAGCCTCCAGGCAATGATTGCCAAAGGCGAAGTACAAGCGTCGAACTATGGTGCCAACGAAAATGAACTGTCACGACTGGAGAGGGATATCAGTGTTAAGCGCGGGCTCTATGACGAGCTTCTGCAGCGCCATGAAAACGCTCGTATTACCCACTCACTGAGTATTTTTGAAGAAGACAAACGGATTAAAATTATTGACCGTCCCTTTACGCCAACCAGCGATAATACCTTGCCCCTACCACTGTTTTTTTTCGGCGGCTTGATCGGCGGTATTATTTTTGGCGGCGGCTTAGCCCTCTTGCTGGAGGTCGGCGATACCAGCCTGCGTCGCGTCGACCGCCTGAGCGCCATTAGCGGCGTGCCCGTCTTAAGCCGCATTCCACCCTACCCGCAATAAACAACAACGCGGTACAGCGGCAGCGTCTCAAGCTTCAGTAATGACTTGCTACGCCTCCCTTCCGTAGCAGCCCTACAGCTCTCACACTGGCTAACAGCTCAAAGCCATTAGTACCTCGCCATTTTAGTAGCGCTCCATTATTGAAATACAAAAGCCTTTGCAAGCTCATACGCAATTTGCAGAGAACCCTGTAAATACAACCTATGGCATTCATTAAAACCACAACCTACTGTTTTTGAACACATTTTCACAAGCTCTAACATTGGCACAGCAAGTGCTTAATCTATAGACAAGGTGTTTCTACAGTGCGCAATGCTAAGGCTGCACCCGGTAACTGACAGCACGGTAGCCAACGGAGATCCATCATGTCTAGAGTCGTTCAAGTCGTTCAGCATCTTCGCCCCGGTGGTATCGAAACCATGGCCCTCGATCTCTGTAGTTTTACACAGGGTAAAAACAAACCATTGATAATCAGCCTGGAGGGCAGCTGCCGCGAAGCACTTCAGCACTGGCCCCGTCTCAAACGCTACGCCAGTCGCGTCATCTTTCTCAATAAGCAGCCCGGCATCAAACCTTTCCTGGTGCTGCGATTGAGCCGTTTATTGCGGCGTATTGGTGCCGATGTTGTCCACACTCACCACCTTGGCCCTCTCTTGTATGCGGGCCTAGCCGCACGTCTCGCTGGCATCAAGCATCTGATCCACACCGAACACGATGCCTGGCACCTCAACGACCCGCGCCACTGTCGATTGCAAAAAACCATCATTCGACTCACCCAACCCTTGTTGGTCGCCGATGCGCACACCGTCGCCAGTGCCATGTGCCGTCAGTTGAATATTGACAAGGTGGAGGTCGTGACAAACGGTATCGATACCGAGTATTTCAAACCCGGCCAACAAAGCTTGGCCCGAAAAAGTTTAGCGCTACCTCAAAACGTCCCCTTAATTGGCTGCAGTGGTCGCTTAGAGGCGGTTAAAGGCCACCATTTTTTATTCGAGGCACTGCGCGATTTACCTCAAGATGTTCACCTCGCTCTCGCAGGAGAGGGTTCAATGAAGCAAGCATTAGAACGTCTCGCCGAGGAGCTGGGCCTTAGCCGGCGTATCCATTTTCTTGGCCGTGTCGATTATATGCCGCGCTTTTATCAGGCACTCGATGTCTTTTGCCTGCCCTCAATCAACGAGGGAATGCCACTCTCTCCTTTAGAGGCCCAGGCCTGCAATGTCCCGACACTCGTCACCGACGTCGGTGCGGCTAGCGAGACCCTGTGCCCCGACACCGGTGTACTGATACCCGCCAAGGACGTCGATGCCCTAAGCCTCAACCTGCTGCGAGTACTGAATGCTCAATTAAAAATGCACAGCGCTACTGCGCCACCGAGCCCGCGAACCTTTGTCCAACAACATTGCGATGTTCGCCTAATGGCTCAAGCCTACAGCCAACTGCAGACAAGGGAGCTTTAAAATGTCAGCAACAACGACCATCGTCCTCACCCTACTTAGCGGCCTACTGGTGATTTATCACCACCTTGGCTACCCTCTGATACTGCGCTGGCTACAGCGCAAGCACGGCCACAATAATGATGGCCTGGCGAATAAACCGCCACTCGACACCGATGACTTGCCATCCATTAGTTTATTGATCCCGGCCTACAATGAAGCGCAATGGATAGCCGATAAAATTCACAATTTAGCCATCCTTAATTACCCACAAGACCGGCTTAATATTATTATCGCCTGTGATGGCTGCAGTGATGACACCGTCGCCATTGCACGCCAAACCGCCTCGCAAATCGAGTGCCAGCATCTCAATATCGAGGTACGCAATTTCCCCGCTAACCGCGGTAAGGTCGCGGTGATCAATGAGGTGATCGGGGAGCTTACTGGTGAGCTGGTGGCCTTAAGTGATGTATCGGCGCTCATATCGATCGATGCTCTACTGCTTGCGGCCCATTATTTTAGAGACCCTAAAGTCGGTGTCTTATCACCCCATTATCAATTACTAAACCCAGGTTCTGCGGGTGAATTGAGTTACTGGAACTATCAAAGTCGCATGAAAGCCTCCGAAGCGGCCTTGGGCGCGACTCTCGGGGCTCATGGCGCCTTCTATGTCTTGCGTCGCCGCTTGTTTACGCCCCTGGCCGCGGACACCATTAATGACGATTTTATTCTCCCCATGAATATTGTCATGCAGGGTTTTCGCGCTGAATATGCCGCTGACATTCACGCCCTGGAACTGGAGCAGGCCAATGACAACCTCGATTGGCAGCGCCGCCAACGCCTCGGCGCCGGTAATTGCCAGCAGCTTTTACGTCTAAAAAAACTCCTGCTACCCCGCTACCGGGGCGTTGCCTTCGCCTTTATTTCGGGTAAAGGGCTACGTGTATTGATGCCTTTCTGCATGCTAATTTCACTGCTCGGCAGTATCTACCTGGCACAACAATACGTGTTGTTTATACCCATTGCCCTCGGCCAGGTCCTGCTCTACCAGCTGGCACTACTGCAGGTTGTGCTAAAACCAAAACGCCAGATACCCCTAATGGCATCACTCGCCTACCTCGTCAGAGGCCACTGTGCCAGTTTAATGGGGACCCTGCGCTATATAGCGGGCCTTGAACGCGGCCGCTGGCAATCTGTAAAGCCTGATTAATCACCTAACGGAGTGAAGACAATGCATACCCACTGCCATATCAGCCCCACTACCGCCTATAGTAAACGCCTATTTGACCTGTTTATCGCCACCGTCGGCATCATCATTACCCTGCCACTTTGGCCCCTTATTGCCGTGGCGATCAAGTACAAGTCACCGGGTCCGATTTTTTTCACACAAGAGCGCAGCGGTATCAGTTTTGCCAATTTAGCACCGACCTTCAAGATGATTAAATTTCGCACCATGATCGACAATGCTGAAAAAAACTCAGGCCCCGTTCTGGCCACCGCAGACGACCCTAGAATCACATCGGTGGGGCGCTTTTTACGAAAGACCCGCCTCGATGAATTACCGCAGTTTATCAATGTACTGAAGGGAGAAATGTCGGTGATTGGCCCCCGGCCGGAACGCCCCGCTTTTTATCAAAAACTGGAACGGGAGATCCCCTTTTTCAGCGAGCGAACCTATTGCGTTACACCGGGTATTACCGGGCTCTCCCAGGTCAACCAAGGCTATGACACCTGCCTTGAAGACGTACGCAATAAACTCGGTTTTGATATCAGTTATGGCCTAGCACTGAGCAATTTTTGGTCGTGGTTAAAAATGGACTGCATCATCATCCTGAGAACCCTATTAGTGATGTTTACGGCGCGCGGGCAGTAAACATTGCGCCCACTATACCAGACCTTAAGGGCCCCTCACTCACAGGCACTTATTCAAGCATTGCTTAACGACTTATGCTTGTTACATAGACAAATTATTAGACAGTGCGGCCCTGTGGGCTATATTGAAATAAGGCAGTAAACCTTGAGAGGGCCTGATAATGGCGATGGCATACAGCATAGAACAACACTTGCACAAGGTCGGCGTAGACTACAGCCTACTCCACCACCCTCACACCCATTCGAGCTTACACACAGCCCACATCGCGCACCTACCCGCGCGCGAAGTTGTCAAGGCCGTACTCTGCCACGATAGGGACAACTATCTGCTCTGTGTCATTCCGGCATCACACAGAATCGTCTTTCACTGGCTCAACCGAATGATGAATGGACAGTATCAATTGGCCAGTGAAGATGAATTAGAGAGCGTCTTTTTAGACTGTGAAATGGGAGCCGTACCCGCTCTCGGTCAGGTCTATGGCTTTCACGTCATTTGGGATGATTGCCTACAAGAAACCGACGACATCTACCTCGAAAGCGGCGATCACGAGCATTTAATCCATCTCAACCACGGTGCATTTATGCAACTGATGGGGCTGCAGGAACATATGACCATCAGCTGTCCCGAGGAGGAATACAGCGATCATTTGAGGATGTAGGCCTTTGCCTGCTCCGTCTTATCCCTGAACCGCGAGGTGGCGCATCCCTAGCCACCTCGATTTGTTGATGCTCGCACCCAACCCTAGCTTGCGTGTGTTCGCTGGTTCCAAATCTATGGCGCTGGCTCACTGCATTTCGGATCGCCCTACGCACCCCCTTCCCACTGGCCCGGCCACTGCTGTAAATCTGCCCTATAACGGGGTCGCTATCACTCGTATCAACAACTACCCCTGTAATCCCCTCTCCCAAAAACACCTGACAATAGACGGCTGTAATGCCGTCGTCTTTCGCCTCAAAACAACGGCATATTGAACTCAACGGGAGCGATGACCAGCTCTGCCACTGCCCCTATGGGATGGAGGTAATTATCCCGCGTCACTTATAGTTTGTAGCCGAGTAGTCGCCGAGGAAATCCAGTCCCATCCACGCGCCCATGTGGATGATCATGGCCGGTGAATCGGTAGTGCGAATAATTCGCTTCCTCAATAGCGCTGAGACCCCCAATAGTCTCTTGCTCGAAACCTCTGCCTTGAATAACAAGCCTTGCCTTACCGGGCTATTTACTGGTCAAATCCCTTGGCAAATTATCACTGTCCGAGGCAACTACGGGCCAAAATTCACTTTGATCAACAACATTGACAACTGACTGGAGAATATTATGAGTAGAGGACACGCACTCGTCACCGGCGCCATTGGCGGCCTAGGTACGGCCATCGTTAAACGGCTTATTGCGGCAGGTATTCCTGTGATCGGTACTGACCGACGGGTGACCGACATTGACCCCTGGATTAAAGCCGAACTCAACGACGAACAACAGGCGATGTTTACCGGCTATCCCCTCGACGTTGCCGTGGAAGAACAAGCCGATGCCCTGGCCAAAAAGCTCGCGGAAGATGGCATTCATATCGCCTACCTTATCAACAACGCCGGTATTCAGGGCAACGCCAAGCCCTGGGAGCTGGACACGAAAACCTGGGACCGAGTCATGAAGGTCAATGCCAATGGCACCTTTTATTTGACTCGCGCCTTCAGTAAGGCAATGGTCGACAAGGGCTTTGGCCGAGTGGTCAATTTTGCCTCAATGTACGCCTACCACCCTGGCACGGGGCAGTCGCCCTACGCCGCCGCCAAGGCTGCCGTCACCGGGTACACCCGCTCCGTGGCCCTCGACCTCGCCAAACATGGCGTCACCGTGAATGCCATTGCACCGGGTATTATTTGGCACGAACGCCTACGGGGCATACTGCCTCAGGACGAATTCGACAAGATGGAAGCGCGTGTTCCGGCCGAGCGCGTCGGCAAGCCCGAGGAAATTTCCGGTGTGGTGAATTTCTTCTGCTCGGAAGAATCCTCCTATGTCACCGGCCAAACCCTCCATGTAAACGGTGGTTTATACCTGCCTGGCTAATGGCGGTATAACTCGGTAGATCTTTCCCGCCGATCTCGCCTCGCTCTGTGATTAAGCGAGAAGGGATCGGCGGCTTTAATCAAATGCCGCTGCAAAGTAATACATTCGATTCAAACTCTAAAACATCAAAAACAAGCAACATCAGCTGGCATTTTTACCTCGCTGACATTGTGTGCTGCCACGCAAGGCAGACATACACGCCCTAGCATCGGAATAAATCGAAGGGATTTTCGGCGACCTTTAAAAACACCCCGCTAAGCATTGACCGAGTAGCACCCGTATTGAGTAGAAAACAGACACCGCCCCACCTTAAATAACAGCCACCCCCCACTCTTCTCCAGATGTCATCTGGCAGATAATCTGCAAAACCACCCTCGATTACCCTGCCAGCGAGCCAGTCTTATCAGCCACGGCACAAGCCCCGAAAAACCATCGTGAAACGCTGCTTAATGACGCCAGCATATTCCCTACCGTGATAATCAACGACACTGAATATTCCATATTTATAGACTAGACTTAAACCAACAAGGGATTTGTCACAATTTTAATGCCTACCTACGGCCCTGTTATCAATAGCGTGCAAGCCATGAATAACAAGCACACCCGGCCTCGGTAGACGTGAATCATAGCCATCAATAACAAGGGAATTCATCATGGTCGATAACGTGGGCTCGGAGTCCTTATCCTTTACTGAAAGCGTCAACCATATGGCAGACCGCGCTTTTGAAGTGCTGAATATAGACCCAGGGGTTGCAGCCGCCATCAAGGCCTGTACCGCCACGCTAGAAGTGCATTTCCCTGTCAACATTAACGGTAAAATAGAAGTCTTTACCGGTTGGCGCTCCGTACACAGCAGCCACCGTTTACCGGCCAAGGGAGGCATTCGCTATGCCACCATTGTCGACCAGGATGAGGTCGAAGCGCTGGCCGCCTTGATGACCTATAAGTGCGCCATTGTCGACGTGCCCTTTGGTGGCTCCAAGGGGGGCTTGTTAATCGACCCCACCAAGTACAGCCGTGAAGACATGCAGAAAATCACCCGGCGCTTTGCGCGGGAATTAATTCGCAAGGGCTTTCTCAGCCCGGCCACCAATGTACCCGCCCCCGATATGGGCACTGGCGAGCGAGAGATGGCCTGGATTGCCGACACCTATAAGCACTTGCATCCCGAGGACGTTAATTACAGCGGCTGTGTGACCGGTAAACCCGTCGCTCATGGCGGCCTCCGTGGCCGTGCCGAAGCCACAGGGCGAGGCGTTGTCTATGTCTTGCGTGAGTTTTTTCGCAATCCCGACTGCGTTGCCGACACCGGCTTCAAGGGGGGATTAGGGGGCAAGCGCGTTGTCATACAAGGCCTGGGGAATGTCGGTTTTCATGCCAGCAAATTACTGCAGGAAGAGGATGAGTGTTTGATTACCGGCATCATTGAAAAAGATGGCGCGCTGGTCAAAGAGGATGGCCTCGACATTCAACATATCCACGATTACATTGTCGAACATAAAACCATTCTCGGTTATCCCGATGCAAGCCACGTTAGCGACGGTAAAAGCCTATTGGCAATGGACTGCGATATTTTAATACCCGCCGCCATAGAGGGGCAAATAACAGCGGACAACGCCGGAGCAATCAAGGCCAATTTAATTGTCGAGGCCGCCAACGGCCCCGTTACCTTTGAGGCGGACGAAATACTACGCCAGCGGGGTGTAACGATTTTACCCGACGCCTATGTCAATGCCGGCGGCGTGACAGTCTCGTACTTCGAATGGGTTCGCAACTTAGCCCATATTCGCTTTGGCCGCATGGAGAGACGCTACGATGAAATGCGCGGTAGTCATATGCTCAGCGCTCTGAAAAGCATGACCCAGCAACCCATCCCCGAGTGGATAGAAAAAGAACTGGTACAGGGTGCCAATGAGCTCGACCTCGTTCGCTCCGGTCTCGACGACACCATGCGCCTATCATTCCAGCAAATAAAAGCCGTACTCGACAGTAACGACAGGGTCAATGATTACCGCACCGCCTCTTATGTGGTTGCTATCGACAAAATATCCCGTTCCTATCTGGATATTGGCGTTTACTAACAATGCCCTCCCCACCCGTCTTTCTAAGCCACCAGGGTCTTTCTATTACAGAGGCCTTAGGAGGGCGGGGCTTTAAAGCCCCGTCCATCCCGATTATGCTGGCCGTACAACAAGTATCCAAAGGCCAGCCATGAGCACTGACACAGCACCCGGTTTATTCTGCAGACAACTCTTTGATCGGGACAGTTTCACCTACACCTACCTCTTGGTCGATACAGCCACCCATGAAGGGGCCATCATTGACCCGGTGATGGAGCAATTTGAGCGCGATTTACAATATGTCGAAGAACTCGGTATAGAGCTCCTCTACGTGTTCGAAACCCACGCCCACGCCGACCACATTACGTCCGCCGGTATGCTGCGACAGAACACCGGTGCAAAAATTGTGTTTAGTCAAGCGGCAGGGATCGAGGCCATCGACATCGCCTTACAGGACGGCGATCAATTAACGCTCGGCAACTACGCCATTAAAGCCCTCGCCACCCCGGGGCATACCAGTGGCTGCATGAGCTATTTCGTCGATGGCAAGGTCTTTACCGGTGACACCCTATTAATTCGTGGCTGTGGTCGCACCGATTTTCAACAGGGCGATGCAAAAACTCTCTATGACAATGTCACTAACAAGCTTTTTACCCTACCCGACAGCACCATTGTCTACCCGGCCCACGACTACAGGGGCAGAACCAGTTCGAGCATTGGCGAGGAAAAACGCTGGAACCCACGCCTGGGTGGCGAGCAGAGTGCCAGTGACTTTATCGAGACCATGAACAATCTCAACCTGGATATGCCAAAGAAAATTAACGAGGCCGTACCTGCTAATGTCGGTGTCGGGATTGATTACAACCCCCGACGCTTTGTCTATGAAGACTTTTCAATGAGTGACTTACACACCTCATGGCGGCAACTCGGCGCTAACGAGGTGATCGTCGACAACCGGCGAGGGATAGAATTTGCCGAGGGCCATGTGCCGGGCAGTATCAATATCCCCTTGGGGAGTGAAAGTACTCACGCCGAGCAATTAAAGGCCTACGACAAGGTTTATATGTACTGCCGCTCGGGGCGACGGGCACAAACCGCCCTCACCAACTTGTCATTGATTGGCCTTAACAATCTAGTCTGTGTCAGTCACACCGGCATGCCCAACTGGATAGCTGCGGGTTATCCGGTAGAACTTTAATCAAAGCCTGCCTTCATGTTGAGGTGATGGCGAGCTTATGAGAAAGCATAAAAAATGGGCGCCTATATAGGTGCCCATTTTTTATTTTACAAAGCTTGCTGAAGAGAGACTCCCGAAGAGCCTCTTAGAGAAGCTTAGCCCTCAGCTTTACTACTAGCATCGGCGTCCACTTCAGCCTCTTTCTTTTCGGCCTCTGGGTCACCCAGCAACTGCAGACGAATATTGTCCTCAATCTCCTGGGCAATCTCGGGATGTTCGCGCAGATAGTTACAGGAATTGGCTTTACCCTGGCCAATTTTATCGCCCTTATAGGAATACCAAGCACCCGCCTTATCGACAAAGCCGCACTTAACGCCGAGGTCGATAACTTCACCCATGCGATTGATACCAATGCCGTAAAGGATTTGGAATTCGGTCTGGCGAAAGGGCGGCGCCACTTTATTCTTCACGACTTTGACCCGGGTTTCATTGCCGATAATCTCATCGCCGTCTTTCACCGCACCAATACGGCGAATATCGAGACGCACGGAGGAGTAAAACTTCAGGGCGTTACCACCCGTCGTGGTCTCGGGGCTACCAAACATCACGCCAATTTTCATCCGAATCTGGTTGATAAAAATCACCAGACAGTTAGAGTTTTTGATATTACCGGTCAACTTACGCAGGGCCTGAGACATCAATCGAGCCTGCAAGCCAACGTGGTGATCGCCCATATCGCCTTCAATTTCAGCCTTTGGTGTTAAGGCAGCGACCGAGTCAATCACCAGTACATCAATGGCACCCGAGCGCACTAACATATCGGTCACTTCCAGCGCTTGCTCACCCGTATCGGGCTGCGAGAGCATTAAGTTATCGACATCGACACCAAGCTTTTCAGCATAGGTGGGATCGAGGGCATGCTCAGCATCGATAAAGGCACAGGTGCCACCCAACTTTTGCGCCTCGGCGATGACCGAGAGAGTCAATGTCGTTTTACCCGAGGATTCTGGGCCATAAATCTCGATCACGCGACCCTGTGGTAAACCACCGATGCCGAGGGCGATATCGAGCCCCAATGAGCCGGTCGAAATTTTAGGGATGGCGACGTGCTCTTTATCCCCCATGCGCATTACGGTGCCCTTGCCAAACTGTCTTTCAATTTGGCTCAGTGCCGCCTGTAGTGCCTTCTCTTTATTGGGATCCATCGACATCGGGTTGTACCTCGTTCCACAAGTGTTATTTACTATCGGTAGTTGCCATCTGTATTTACTAGCCGTACTTAACGATCTTAATGCGCCATCGTAGCAGGGCCAAGCCGCTCATCCAAGATGGTGAAGTCAGCTTAATAGAAAACAGCCAACCTGTATAGCCATACAGTAAAATATAATCTCAGCACACTATTGACGCGATCTTCGGCAGCGGCTAGTTTGGAGCATAAATCACCTAACCATCAGATGCACCCTCGACTAACAGCAGGCTCACTATGAGTAACGATGTCATCAGACCTTTTCAAATAGCCATCAGCGATGAAGTCCTCAACGATCTCACACAACGACTGAGCAACACCCGCTGGCCCGACCCAGAAACCGTCAACGATTGGTCCCAGGGCATCCCTCTAGCCTATACCCAAGAGGTCTGCGACTACTGGCTCAACAGCTACGACTGGCGGGCCAGAGAGCAAAAGCTCAACCAATACCCACAGTTTAAGACCGCGCTTAACGGCCTCGACATCCATTTTATTCACGCCCGCTCCGAGTACGCTGAGGCGCGCCCACTGTTAATGACCCATGGCTGGCCCGGTTCCATTGTCGAGTTCCAGAAAGTCATCGGCCCCTTAATCGACCCGGTGGCCCACGGTGGTGATGCCGCCGATGCCTTTCATGTGGTCTGCCCCTCGCTGCCCGGCTATGGTTTTTCGGACAAACCAACAGAGGTCGGCTGGAATATTGAGAAAATTGCCGCAACCTGGAATCAGCTAATGCTCAGGCTCGGCTACGAGCAGTACTTCGCCCAAGGCGGCGACTGGGGCGCGGCGGTGACCGCCGCGATAGGCATGCAGAACCTCGGTAACTGTCAGGCCATTCACCTCAACATGGTCATCGTCGAACCCGACCCCGCGACCCTGAATGACCTAACACCTCTTGAACAGAGCGCCCTGGCCGGCATTCAGCACTACAGTGACCACGATTCAGGCTATTCCAAACAACAAAGCACCCGCCCACAGACGGTTGGCTATGGGCTGAGTGATTCACCCGTGGGGCAAATGGCCTGGATACTGGAAAAGTACTGGGCCTGGATGGACTGCGATGGCCACCCAGAAAACGTCCTCAGCAAGGATGAGCTCTTAGATAACATCATGCTCTATTGGTGTAACGCCAGCGCCGCCTCCTCCGCCCGCCTCTACTGGCAGAGTTTCAACGACCTGTCCCGCGACGATGTTGCCCTCGCCACCGGCTGCAGCGTCTACCCGAAAGAGATCTTCCGCGCATCGCGACGCTGGGCCGAGCGGCGCTTTAAAAACCTTATCCACTGGAATGAGTTGGAAAAGGGCGGGCATTTTGCCGCCTTCGAGGTACCGGAGACCTTTATTAACGAGGTGCGTAACTGCTTTCGCACGCAGCGGTAAATCCGCTTCATCAATGTGTAGAGCCTTGTCAACACTAGGTGCTAGCGAGGCTCTATGGCTTTACCCTTAACGCTGCGCTCTGCCGCAAAATTTGAATTCGGCAGAAATTTATCCGACAGCAGCGCCTTGTTATAGGCCCCCTGCGTCAGGCTAGTTGCCAGCCCTTAAAACCAAAAACACCGGGGCGACAAGTGAGCCAATTATGGCCCGTTATTCCAAAGCCGGGGTCACCGCATTAAGAGTTCTGCGTACAACCCATCTTTTTAACCGCAAATTTCAAGTGGATGTCCCTTAGCCTCACCTTAGCCTCAGTATTGCCCTGTTGCAGGCTGATGCAATAATCACTGGCGTCAATGACCGGTGCCTGCACAAGCTGTGTAAACACCGGCGTTGCTTTGACGTCAGCACCGGCTGTGTGTTCTGGTCAACAAAACCGGACACATTAATTTGCTAAATTCTCATACTCACTCGGCGACAAATCATTGTTCGACGAGTGAAGCCGGTCAAGGTTGTAATACTTAACATAAGCCCTGACATCTTTCGTCATATGCTCGCGAGTCGGCTGGTGAACCTTGAAGATCCAATCATACTTTAAGCTGCCGAAGAAACGCTCCACCACAGCATTGTCCCAGCAAGCCCCAACATCACCCATTGAGGCGCGCACACCATAGTTCTCTAACAGCTCTCGATAAGATTTGCTGGTGTACTGTGAGCCCCGGTCACTGTGAAAAATCAGCCCCTTGAGTGGCTGGCGAAGGTTGTACGCCATGATCATCGCTCGACTGATTAAGCCGGTAGTCATGCGCTTGTCTGTCGCCCAGCCAATAATACGACGTGAA
>MAAT01000045.1 GCA_002162815.1 Gammaproteobacteria bacterium 53_120_T64
TGTATGGCCTACGTCGATCTCAATCCTCTGCGGGCCAGAATGGCTAAAACACCCGAACACTCGCACCACACCTCGGTAAAAAAGCGCATCACCAAGGCCAAAACAGTTCATCAGCCCAACCACCCACAGCAGCAAGAAAAATCCCTCATGAATTTTGCCGGCAAGCCCCGGCAAATCATGCCCGAAGGGCTGCCCTGTCGCCTGAGTGATTATCTTGAGTTGGTCGACTGGACCGGGCGCATCGTTCGCGATGACAAGCGAGGGGCCATGGATAAAAACCTACCCCCGCTGCTGACCCGTTTAAATATCACCGATGACCACTGGCTGACTCTAAGCACCCAGTTTGAGGTCCGCTTTGGCCGTGTGATTGGTACCCTCGTGCATCTCAAGCAAGCTTGTATCACCCTGCGTTATCGCCGCACCCCGGGTATGGCTAACTGTAGGCTGCTGTTTGACGGCGACTAATGGCAGAGTTACCACGCGAGTCCAAGCGATAACCCTTGCCTCTACGCAGATAGAGCCTAGGCGCACGATCAAACACCACGCTACATCCGTACTTCTCGCTGTATTACCAAAGTCAGTCAAGACCGCCCGCCAAATCTACGCATATAATAGGTAAGCGGAGGCGCCTGGATGAGGTTTACCTACAAGCCACTCTATTGGGGGTGGCAAATTACAGATGGGTGTCCTTAAGGGGCTACCCATGTAGAAGGTGTTCGGAACAGTATTGTTGTTTTGCGGTGATTTTGGACATGCTGTTTTCGCCTGATCAAAAACACATATGATGGAGGAGTCAGGACGGAATTTTTAGACGTAGATGCCGAGACGCTTACGATCGTCTCGTGACTGACACCTTGTTTGCCGCTCTCTAATGCAATGCGACCCGCAATAACTGCTGGCGACCAATCCCGTGCTATCAGCCTAATGATTTACTGCCATAGCACCGGGGCGTAGCATGTCGCTTTAACTACTGATCGACGGGTTTTTATCGCCGATTGATGTGCTGCTTCAGCTTTGCAACCCCCAACCTTACAGCGTTTAAGCTCCCGACTGACAGTTGATCCTAGATTTATGACAGCCAACTTGTAGTGCTATTTCTGTTTGTGAATGGCCAGCTTCTCCACCGGCTTGTATCTGGTATCGTTGCAGCTGGGTCAGCTGTCGGTATGGCTTCATCATCGTCACTCGAATTGGTTTGGCTTAGAGCTGCCAATTCTAACGGCAGTTGACCCTTCTATCATTTCAAGCGTTGCAGTTATTATCTGGCGCATTCAACTCTGATTTCAGCAACATATAAAAGACATTAAGATGGCCGTCCCTTTTTTTCTCTTTATCTTGAGAATGTCTTACTCATATACAGCGTATGCTTAGGCCATTGCAAGCCAGCTATATTTGAGAGGCAGACGAAGTAGATAGTGAACTCTAGAGATAGAGCACACTCACCGTTAATAGCTCATTATTAATTTTGAATTGTAGGCAGGTAAAAATCCAAAACGAAATACTGAGTTTAGATTCACCCGCTAAAACTCAAGATAATAAACCTCCCCACAACCTGGAAGGGGCATAAAACTCATGACAACGTTTATACGCTGCCAGCCCTGTTTCGATACCGCCCCAGACTCGCCAAGCCAAAAATCAGAAGTGCCAGGGTTGATGGTTCAGGCACGCTGACGGGTGGCTCAGTGGGGGGAAGCTGACCAGGGACACCCGCGACATCATGCTTAAAATTATCGAAAGTAACTCCAGATGGGTCGTCATTATAGATTGAGACACCGGCAATATCCTTGATTCGACCCTCACGGCTAAAGCCATAGCTAATAGAGCTAAGGCCGCCAATATCCAGGCTCTGAATCAAAGAACCATCACGTCGAAAAAAATCGATAACCGCATTGCCATTATGACCACCTAGTATCTCAAAACCAAATTCAGACTGATCCAAATCAAACAGGAGAGCAATGGAACCCTCACCGATTGTAAGGTCGTCGCCATCGGGGTTAATTTCTTCTTCCCCCAGGCCTGATAACACATTCGAGCCAAAGAAAGTAAATATATTTAGATTATGGCCAGCCTTGCCCACTGCCAGTGACAGCGGGCCCGAAGGGATGCCCGATAGGCTGTCAAAAACTCCAACACGGGTGTTAATTTGTCCGCTAAAACGTTCGGCAAAACTGGTGTTACCTGATTCAAAGACACCATCGTAGACATTACCAGGATAGTCGCCCCCCACCACATCCTCAAAAGTAATGATGTGCGAACCCATAAGAGAGGCATAGGTAACCTTATTAATGCTAATTGGTAATCCGCTTGCGATGGACGCCATCGACGTAAGGCAGAGAGCAGTCAAAACCCGCAATATATTCACTTTAACAAACTCCTTTTAACTCTTTTTTTGGGAACAAATAGTGCTTATGTGTTACTAAAATTGTGACGGCTACCTTAACTAGCAAAAACCAGTCATTTAGAATTCGTATCAACCACTTAAAATGGCTGAAGATTATTACAAAAATTTTAATCTATTCAACAATCATATACAAACAGCGTCTATCTGAGTAATCGCACCGTCCGTCCTGAATTTCAACCGCCGAAGCACTACAATGTGATCCGCCCCAGTAAAACAGAACACCTGATTAAGCGACTGATTTCTTTTCGTAGTTTTCAGGGCTGAGATAGCTCAATGCACTTTGCCGCCTTTGCCGCGCAAAATTTAATGCTGAGCGCCAGGGCCATGGGTTACGACTCCTGCCCGATGATTGGCTTTGATGCTGATGCGGTGGGGCAATTGATCAAGCTACCGGCCGACCATCTCATCGTTATGCTGTTGGCCATTGGCAAGGCGGCGGCACAACCGCAAGCCCGGGGTGGTCAATTAGCCCGGCACGAGGTTTTGTTGAGCAATCGTTTTCCCGACCCGATACATAAGACCACAATGAGACCACAAGACCACAAAGAGACCACAAAGGACACCCATCTAAATAACCGACCAGAACAGAGCACCTCGTTTTAAAACAAGCCGTCATACCATTTGATTAAATGGTAACGTCCCCCTTGATTCCCTTTGATTCCATAATGGGACTTGTTAGGGTTAAGCAAGTGCTATCAGGGCCCGATCCCTTAAGGTTCCCTAAACCGTAGCCAGATTTACTTGGCCACTACATATAATATATTCAAGGAGACTCACGGAAATGGACTTTTACAATAACGCACAAAAATTATGGGTCACGGTGTCTTTCAAGGTAGTTGTCGCCTTTTTTCATCAAGCCACTGCTGTTATCTCTTCCTTCTCCGGGTTCAACGCCACATCGCCGACAGGACACCAGTCCCGTGTGTTACCAGACCAGCGCCCAGGATTTCTGGATTTGGCCAATTCATAAATGTGATCGCGTTTTTGTAAAATGGCTCTGTCTTCACCTCGATGACGTTGCGCCGGTGTGACAAACTTTATACGGCTATGACGATGCTCCGTGTTGTACCAGGTGACAAAATTGTTCACCCAGTCTTGAGCTATTTCGCGTGTTGCAAAACCTTGCGACGGCCACTGCGGGCAGTATTTCAATGTTCTGAACAGTGACTCTGAATACGCATTGTCGTTACTAACCCGTGGCCGGCTGTGTGAGGGCGTAATCCCCAGCTCGACCAGCTTGCTTTGTAACGTATACGATTTCATCGGACTCCCGTTGTCTGAGTGCAATACCAGTGGTTTGCGAAAACACCGCTCCGCCATCACGGTTCGCTGCATCAACTCGGCCGCAGATTCACCGGTCTCACTTTCATGCACTTCCCAACCGACGATTTTGCGACTGTAAATGTCCTCTATCAAATAGAGGTAGTGATACAGGCCTCTTACATTGCTTGGCAGGTAGCTGATATCCCATGACCACACTTGATTGGCCTGTTTGGCAATATGCGTGGTGGGCACCTTGCTGCGTTTCGCCACTTTGCTACGCCCTCTATGGTGAAGCTGGCCTGCTGCGCTCAGCACTCGGTAGAAGCTGGACTCCGAGGCGATATACCGCCCCTCATCCGCGAGCCGTGGCACGATTTGGCTGGGTGGAGCACTGGCATACGCTGGTTCATTACACACCGCCAATATGTCACGTCGCTCGCTTTCAGACAGCTTGTTTTTTGGCGCTGGCCGTACCGTTAACGGTCGTTGATCCTCTGTCACTGTATCGCCCTCAACCCAGCGTTGTAGTGTCCGTATGGATAGCCCCAGCAGTTGAGAGGCTTCCTCTTTTCTTGCGCCTGAATCAACCGCTTCGTTGATCCACTCAATCATTTGTTGCCGCTCTGGGTGAGGTGTCAGTCGTCCTCTCTCCTCCCAGAGGGCATTGAACTTTTTTCGTAATACCAACAGTGCTGCCGTTTCAGCCAACGCTTTTTCTTTACGATTGAGTTCACGCTCCAGCTCTTTAATGCGCTTTTTGTCTTTCTTGGCCTGCTCTCGTTCCTGCTTGCGCCGCTCTGCCTCAGACAGCTGACCTTGTATACAAGCGGCTTTCCATTCCTTAACTTGCTCTGGATATAACCCTTTCTGACGACAATATTCACTGAGCTCAGATTCACTCAGCGTCGCCGTTTCTACCGCAACAGCGAACTTGGTTTCAGCGGACCACTGGTCGCTGGTCTTTCCACTTCCTGGCACGGGGCTTCCTTGTTGTTTGGTCTGTGTTCGCCAATTGTACAAGGTGGCCTCACTGATACCCTCCTCACGCGCGATATCACTGACTGAGTGGTTATAAGGAGGTAACAATTTCTTTAATACGGCTAACTTCCGTTCTTCTGAATAACGGGGCATTTCAAACTCTCTCCGCTCCCTGTCTGATTGTTGATTGTTTCAACAGAGGCGACAACTAGCCTGACACAGGGGGGTCACGCTACCCTCTAACATCAGAGGGTCTAGAGCGGCTCAATGGTTTAAACATAATGTAAAAATTGTCTTTCCAGAGAAAGAAAATACCAAAAAGACAGCCGAATATAGAAGCACTCCATCCCTCCAAAAAATCAACACTATCGCCGAATTGGACAAAGTCTTGAAAAAACTAGATACCATGGCGGAAATTTCCGATGACGAACTGCGAAAAGGTTTCTCGCAGTTCCATATGGAATTCCCGGTGGATTTGCCAAGCGACACAGAATCTGAAGAGTATAGGCTCGCGCAACTAAATCTGTATGAATTTCTGCATGGTAAGCCTTACTCCATCAGCAATGAAATTGATGATTTTGATATCAATACCATGGCGTTACGCCCCTTCCCTTACTGTACAGAAAGCCCGACGACCGTCGGTAATCAGTTAATAGCTATTGGCCATCTCATTAAAACCATGAATTTAGATGCCGGCAGTAAGATCTTAGAGTTTGGGCCAGGATGGGGTAATACAACAATATCTCTAGCCCGCATGGGATATGAGGTCACAGCTATAGATATTAATGACAGTTTTTTAGCCTTGATAAATGAAAGAGCCGAGCGTAAAAATTTAAAGGTGGAGACGATTCAAGGTGACTTCTCACTAATAACCGAACTCGATAAAAAATTCGATGCTGTAATCTTCTTCGAATGCTTTCATCATTGTTTTAACCATCAGAAGTTAATTGCAGATCTAAATTCAGTAGTCGCCCCTGGAGGTAAGGTTATATTTGCGGCAGAACCCATTACAGACAATTTTCCAATTCCATGGGGTTTGAGGCTTGATGGTGAGTCGCTATGGGCAATACGCAGGCATGGCTGGCTTGAGTTGGGCTTTCAAGAAACTTACTTTCGCCAGTTGCTTTCCCAGCACGGCTGGTCGCTACATAAAGAAGTGTGTACAGCCACGCCATGGGGCGAGGTCTTAATTGCATCGCGCTCCCAGGCAACGTGAGAAATAGGGTCGAGAAATAAGGTCTTGGATTCAAATCTGAAGCGCATAACTTGATGAGATAGAAGAAGCGGCTAGCTGCTGTAGGCTAATCGTTTTCTCTCCGGCAAGAGATGCAACAATGAAGCACTACCAGCAGCTAACCTATGAGCAATAAAGCACAGAAGACATCCATCTAAATAACCTTAGGGTTTTGGCAGTATCGAATTCATTTAGGGAATCAAATGGAGTAATTTAAGACAACGGAAGATCTTAGAGAGTCTCTAAAGAGGCTCAGTAAGTGGTTTTCAAGGCCCGTAATCGAAGGCGAGCACCCAACTCTTCACCTAACTACAAATAGTACCAATCGTGAAGTTTTAAATGGTATCCAGCGAGATGACTACATCTTTTCAAGTTGTGGGAACTGGATAATCCCATCAGGTGAGCATCGCCTCTCATTTTCAGGTCATTGGCAGCACCTAAAAGGTATCCATCGAATGAAATCTAAAAGAAATCCTGGAAAACGGGTTTCTGTATATTGGCTTCTAGAAGCGACCGACATACCTAATGGATTGACATTTATCGTCGATCCAAGAGATAGAAAGAAGCAGCATTACCTTTTAGCTGTAACTCTACGCATGCATGTTGAAGAGCTGCGATCAAAGCTTGAGGCGGCGGCTGATAGGATGTCAATAATTAGAGGCATGTGACCACCGAGACAACAAAGGACATCCATCTAAACAACCATAAGCTACACCCACAAACCCCATAGGGACACCCACTCTAACACCCAGAATTATCGACGAATCCCGGGTATAAGCTGCTGTAAACTGCTGTTTGAAGGCGACTAGTCGCCAAATGCTCAGCCCGAGCAAAGTAAACCTGCCTTTTACACAGATAAAAGCTATCCGCTCACCTCATCACCACACTACGGCCTCCGCTGTGAGGCTTTAAAGCAGATTTAAGTGTTACTGCCAGCCAAAGCACTTCAATCAATGGTCAAAATGAAAGCCTACTTTTGAAGACCATATTTGCGGCACATTGACTGTGCCGCCGCAAAGCCGATACCGGCGGCATCGGCTTTTCCCTGAACTCTAGCCATTATTGCGTGTGGCTTGGATTCTTAGTGGCAAGTAAAGCCACCGTCGATCACCAGCTCGGTGCCGGTCATATAGCGCGACTCATCAGAGGCCAAAAACAGGATGCCGTAGGCTTGATCAACGGACTCGGCCATGTAACCGATAGCAATCTCACGATTGATGCGCTTGGCGTCATCCGGTGAAAACATATCGACCGCATCTTCGACCATCGGCGTTTTGGTAAAGCCCGGGTGCAGGGAGTTAACCCGAATATTGTATTTTTTCTCAGCGCAGTACAGTGCCGCTGACTTACTAAACAAACGCACACCACCTTTACTCGCGTTGTAGGCACCAAAGCGGGGGTCACCCACCAAGCCTTCAATGGAGGAAATATTGATAATGCTACCACCACCATTGAGCTTCATTTGCTTAATGGCATTTTGGGTGCCCATGAACACCGCTTCCATATTGACGCTATTCACAAAACGCCAATGGGCCAAATCAGCGTCTTCTAGGTCGGTTTGAACGGCCACACCGGCATTATTTACCATAATGTCCAGGCGCCCATATTTGGCAACCACGGCACTAATCACCTCGGGCCAACGCGCCTCGATGGTCACGTCCTGCTCGATAAATATGGCGTCGTAGCCCTGGTCTCGCAAGCTCTGCGCCGAAGCTTCGCCCTCTACCGCTCGCAAGTCAGTGATGGCGATTTTACCGCCCTCTTGGCCAATCAACTCGGCGGTGGCATAACCAATACCCGCTGTACCGCCGGTAATCAATGCTACTTTGTCTTGAACGCGTCCCATACCTAACTCCTCATTCTCTCGTTTTAACGTTATCGCTTGCTGACTGCAAACGTCATGTAAAGTTTTCTTGGCTTGATGCCTTCAATGCCACCGGCAATAAACACCAACCGAGTTTGTGCCCCGCCCACTGAGCACTCATCGAGCCACAGCAAGGGGTAAGTCTTGTCGCGGATGCAGTGACAACCGCCGGTGTCGCCAAGCGGCCCGCCACTGTGCGCAAGCCTTTGACCCGCCATAATTTGCCGGGGCCGCAATTTACCAGTTCCTGAAAAAAAAGCATCACATTCGCCAAATTCATTGGTTGCTCACGACGCAAGATAAAGGCCTGAATATTGCTGGCGCGAAACCCCACATTGCCCCAAACCAGTAAGAACACCGCGCTTAGCGCTCAGGGATAGCCTTCAACTACTCGCGGCAAATGCGGGATCGTTGTGCTCCATTAATAAACAACAGGGCTCGCCCCTTTGCCGCACAAGCCAGGGAGGGCATCTTGAAGACTCCGCTGCTAATAAATGACGTCCTTAGCGCTCGCGAACCCGCTAAAGCACCGCCATTAAAGGCTGCATGGGCGCGCTGGCAAGCCCCTTGTACATCGACACTACATTGGCTGCACTTGAAATCTGGCTTTGCCTATATCGTTGCGACATAGGCGACTAGCGGCAATAAGGAAGAGCACCCGACTCTCTGGGTCATCGGCCTATATTTTGCGCTCTTTGGGTTCACCTCTCGGCGTTACGAAAATCATTTAGATCGCCTGGGAAATAAGACCAACATATTAATGTCACAAACAGGCTCTTCGACTTCCCCTCATGCCGCGCTATCGCGTATCGCCTCGCTTAAGAAAACGAAAACCCCAGTCCGGCCCGCATTCTACAAACCGAGCACGGTTTTTTCTTCACTAACTCTGGGGCCCAGTATCAATAAGGATAATATTCAGTCCTTGAAGGAGCTTATGGAATCTTTCAAAGAGAAGGGCTTAGTGAAAACCTCTAACTCCGTGGCCAAAAAAAGTTGTCCACTACAAGGCCCTCGCTCCATAGGACTCAGGACTATACCCCCACAAACGATCTATCCACCTAGGAGTCTAAGACCAGCGAAGCCCCCCTCTGCCTCTTTAAGAAAGAGCCAAATATAAAACCGGTGATGCACATTAGCGTCGAGTACGTTACGGCAGGGATCATCATCGTACTATTGCCAATCAGCGTGCCGGCAACCATAAAGGCCAAGGTGCCATTTTGAATACCCACCTCATAGCTGATGGATATCGACTGCGCCTCTGACAACTTATAGAACTTGCCTAAAAAATAGCCTAAAGCTAGCACAATAATATTTAGGCTCAAGGTTGCAGACCCCGTCTGTAAAAAGAAATCTGCCATTTGCTCCTTATTTTTTATGCCAATGACCATCATAATGATGAATAAAAACACCACCGATAGTGCTTTAATAACCGGCTCTATTTTATTGGCTAAGCTCTCCCATCTTGACAAAATGAACATACCAATAATGACCGGCACTACCGTAATGGCTAATAACTGGGTAATCGTCTTCAGCAGTGGCAAGCTAAATTCGTCCGACGAGCCGATAAAATAATTCATGGAAAATATCGTGAATAGCGGCAGCGTGAACGGCGTAACAAGGCTAACAATGGCGGTGAGGCTAATCGATAACGCGACATCGCCATTGGCCAAGTTAGTAAACAGATTCGAGGTAGCCCCGCCCGGTGCAAAGGAAATAATCATTAGCCCAACCGCTAGCAAGGGGGGCAGTTCAAACACCAGGGCAATTGAAAATGCGATGATGGGTAAAAGCAGCATTTGGGCAATGACACCAATAATCACCGCCTTGGGCTGAGTCAGCACCCGAGAAAAATCATCGCGGTGCAATGACAGGCCCATACCGAGCATGATGATGGAGAGAGACACCGGTAAAACCACAGCGGTAAATAAATCTGCCTGCATAACAAGATCCTTTT
>MAAT01000040.1 GCA_002162815.1 Gammaproteobacteria bacterium 53_120_T64
CACCGAGAATCAGAATACTGTGTAAATCACTGCGTTTTGGCATAAGTGTTTATCGCGCCTATCTAATAGGCCTCTGACGAGGCCCTATGTATTGGAAGAGTGTTGTGACATCAAGTCGAAGAAATAGTCGAACAGCGGAGCCGCATCGTGAGGGCCGGGGCTGGCCTCGGGATGGCCCTGAAAACTAAAGGCTGGCTTGTCGGTGCGGTGGATACCTTGCAGAGAATCGTCAAACAGGGAGCGATGAGTGGCGCGCAAGTTATCGGGCAGAGTCTGTTCGTCGACGGCAAAGCCATGGTTTTGGCTGGTGATCAATACGGTCTTATCATCGAGGTTTTGCACCGGATGGTTGGCACCGTGGTGGCCGAATTTCATCTTTAAGGTAGTGGCACCAGATGCCAGCGCCAACAACTGATGGCCCAGGCAGATACCAAAAAGAGGGATACCCGACTCAAGCAATTCTTTAATCGCCGCAATGGCGTAGTCGCAGGGCTCGGGATCACCGGGACCATTGGACAAAAACACCCCGTCGGGGGCCATCGCCAGCACCGCCGCTGCCGGAGTTTGGGCCGGTACAACATGGAGATCACAGCCGCGATCCACCAGCATACGCAAGATATTGCGCTTGACGCCGAAATCGTAGGCCACCACTTTATAGCGCGGAGACATCGTTGCGGTATTAACTGAAGTATCGGCAGCCGTCGAAGACGCAGCGCTGGCCAATTGCCATGAACCCTCGTCCCAAGTGTAGGGCTTGCTGACGGTGACTTCTTTCGCCAAGTCCATGCCCTTCAAGCCAGCAAACTTTTGAGCGGCGACAAGGGCCTGCTCGACGTCGACATCACCCGCCATCAGGCAGCCATTTTGTGCGCCCTTGCTGCGCAACAATCGCGTCAACTTACGGGTATCAATATCGGCGATGCCGACAATGCCGCGTTCCTTCAGATAGTCGTCGAGGCCCTGCTCGCTACGGAAATTGCTCACCAATAGGGGCAGATCGCGAATCACCAGGCCGGCAGCCCAAATGGCCGTCGACTCTTCGTCGTCGGCATTGACGCCAACATTGCCGATATGGGGATAGGTCAGAGTGACAATTTGACGGGCATAGGAGGGGTCGGTGAGGATTTCCTGATACCCGGTTAAGGCCGTATTAAAGACCACCTCGCCACTGGAGATGCCCTCGGCACCAATGGAAGTGCCTTTAAAAACAGTGCCATCAGCGAGTACGAGAATGGCAGGGCGACGGGCAGGCAGATTCAATACAGACTCCTCTATCAACGAAAATGAACGAAACGAGATAACCTGCCGGTAAGGTGTAGTACTTATGCCTGTACAAGAGAAATGACTTTTTTGCGGCTGTAAAAAAACGAGATGAACCTATCGTTCCATCTCGTTTATTAGCGCATTCCTTAGGTCATTTCACCTCTTAGCTACAGGTCTTCCGGGCAGTGGAAACCTGAGGCGGAATTTTAGGAGATTATGGGCATTCTGTCCAGTACAACACCAGCCCTCGATGAAATGAATCGATAGCTAAAAACCCATCAAAACGACAACAACGGCCATACTAAAATATGTAGCGCCAGACTCAATCTCGCCTGTATTCACGATCAAGCCCCGTGGCAACGCGATCACCTCCACGCCAGCCACCCCATTGAGACCACCCTACCTACCCGCACCGGCACTAATACCACATGCATCGATGAACTACGCGGCCACCTTCACCGGCGGTCGGGTGAATAAGGCACAAACTGCCGCGACACAGGTAAAGCCGATGATGGCGACAAACGCAATATCATAATTGCCACTTATATCCGCCATATAGCCAGCGCCTACTGGCACCATGCTGCTGACCACGATCTGTAGGGGGAAAATAAAACCATTAATGCTGGCAAAAGATTCGGCGCCGAAATAATTGGCCACCATCGTCGGGATCATCACCAGCGTGCCACCATAGGCGGCGCCAAACATGGCCCCGGCTAACAACAACAGACTGATGTTTGGTGCCTGCCAAATCAGGGTGAGGGCGATAATTGAGCAGGAAAATAAGCTAACCAGGATTCGTCTCGGCTCCATACGGTCACCTAGCCAGCCAACGGGGAAGCGCGCGCAAGCGCTACCCGCCAACATCGCACTTAACACACTCGCCGCCTCCATCGGCTGAAACTGCAAGTCACGCAGGTGCAATACCCCGTGTACCACCAACAAGTAAAGGGGCATGACACCACCGAGAGACAGTACAACAAGCAGCCACAGCGTCGGCGTGCGAATCGCCTCCTTCAAACTCCAGTGCTCATTGGTTTTATAGATCTTCGCGCTTGCCCGCCGGTCTTGTAGTGAGACTTCACTCGCCAAGGTGCCGTCGGGCTGCTGACCGCGATCGGAAGGCTTGTTGACAATAAACGCCGCGAGAATGATCGAGGCTAGCGCAAACGCCGAGGCGCAAAGCCAGGCCGTTTGCCAATCGCCAGAATAGCCCATAAGCCAGGTGAACAAGGGCTGGGCAATAAAACCTCCCACCCCTGCCGCCGTCATCACCAAACCGATAGCGGTGGCGCGATACTTATCAAACCACTGGGCGACGGTGGTTTGAATGGGGATGACACCACCCAAAGCAAAACCGAAGGACATCACCACGCCCCAGATGATGATCCAGGCGGTGATCGTCGTAGTGACAGTGCCAAGCAGGATGCAGCCGATGATCAACACCACAATGCCCGTCAATATGGTGGCCCGCGCGCCCCACTTATTGACCGAGAACGCGGCGACGGGCACAAATACACCATACAGCAACCCGTGTAGGGTTTGCCCCCAGGCGGCATCACCCCGGCTCCAGTTCATACTGGTCACCATCTCCGGGAAAATCACGTTAAAACTGTAATACACAAAACCGACGGCCAGCATATAAACGCCAAAAAGCAGGCCAACATTTTTCCAGCCAAAAAAACCTTGCTCTGTGTCGCTGGCAAGGTTGATCGAACTTGCGGACATACTGTCTGGCATGATGACGATACCCCAGAGAAACGTGCGTTATTATTTTTGTAGTGTCATCACCCTAGCCGCAAAGGGGTGTCGGTAGCAATGCTTAATATCGCCGCAGCTTGCTTAAGCTGGGTATTAAAGGACTCGCCCCCCTTCATTGTTGTCACCACGACCTGCTTGAAAAGCCAAGGAATGAGCCGTGATTGAAGCCTAAACAATGCACGCCAAACGTTTTGAGGGTGATAAGCCAGATCTCTTTCGGCGGCTAAAAGCTATGGGCTTCGGACGCTGGATCTATTCGGCAGTGCCTAATTATCACCATAGAAATAATACCCAGGCCAGCAGGATCAGCACTTATCCTGCTGGCTTTATCGAGTCGTATAATCAACTGGATTTCGCTAGCGTGGACCCATTTACAGCCTATTGGCTTGAGCATACAAACCCGGCTAGCTTTAGGAAAGTCAGGCGATCCGTTGCGCTAAGCCCCAAACAAAAAGAGTTAATGACCCTTAATGCTGACTTTGACGTTAACCGAGGGATCGCCTTCCCTCTTACTAATATTATCGGCTTTAAAGCCGTACTCGCCTTATCGTTCGACGGCTCATTGACGGAGTTAAACTCTGACATTGCGGCCGTTGAAGACGAACTGAAAAGCATCAGCAGGTGCTGCAATGAACAGTTTCTTCGACACCATAGAGCGACATTTTTAAGCAGTAATACACCTATGCTGACAGCTCAGCATAAGAGCTTAGGACACCCACTTATAGAACTTCTAAACAAGCATGAATTTGATTTGTTGAGAAGGGCGATGGGAAGGGCTCCCTAGAGAGTCCTGCTCGCGGGAATATTCACCACGCGTCTCATCACGGGTGCGACTTGACAACCCATCCAACTAAAACAAAATTACCCTGCAGCTACTTCAATCCCAACACATCCTGCATATCGTAGTTACCCGCCGGCTGAGCCACCACCCAAGCGGCGGCGCGCACGGCACCACGGGCGAAGGACATACGACTCGAGGCCTTGTGCGTGATCTCAACACGCTCACCATCAGCGGCAAAAATCACCGTGTGATCGCCGACAATATCGCCGGCACGCACGGTGGCAAAGCCGATGGTTTCGCGTTCGCGGGCGCCGGTCTGGCCCTCGCGGCCGTAGACGGCAACCTTGTTTAAATCTCTGTCGAGGGCATTGGCGACGACTTTGCCCATACTCAATGCTGTGCCCGAGGGGGCGTCAACCTTGTGGCGATGGTGGGCTTCGACGATTTCGATATCGACATCGTCGCCGAGCACGCGGGCGGCGACATCGAGTAATTTAAAACACAGATTAACGCCGGTACTGAAGTTAGTAGCCATGCAAATCGCGGTGGATTCGGCGAGGTTATCGACCGCCGCCATTTGCGCGTCGGTAAAGCCGGTGGTGCCGATCACCATGTGCTTGCCATTAGCCGCACACAGTGTGGCATTGGCGGCGGTGGCCACGGGGGCGGTGAAGTCGACCAGCACATCAAAGTCAGCGATCACGGCCTCGAGACTATCGACCACGGCAATGTCATTGCGACCAATGCCCGCCAGTTCGCCACTATCGACGCCGATCAGTGAACTATCGGGGCGCTCGATGGCGGCGCTGAGTTCAACTTGATCATTAATCGCTATGGCTTCGATCAAGGTCTTACCCATACGACCACCGGCACCAGTAACGGCAACTTTAATCATTTTATTATCCTCAATTGACTGTCTCTGTCAGCGTTATCACTAACCCAGCATGTACACCCAGGCGAATTAGCCGCTAAAGCTATCAAAAAAGTTTTTGACACCCTTGAACCAGGAGGTGCGTCGCGGCGAGTGCTTATCGTGTTTTAGTGACTCGTTGAGCTCGCGCATCAACTCCTTTTGCTTGGCATTGAGCTTAATCGGCGTCTCTATCGTCACCCGACAGAGTAGATCACCGATGCCACCACCCCGTACTGGGGCAACACCCTTACCGCGCATGCGGAAGAGCTTGCCGGTTTGGGTCTCGGGGGGGATTTTCAATTTAACGCGACCGTCGAGGGTCGGCACTTCCAGCTCGCCACCCAGGGCTGCGTCGGCAAAACCTATCGGCACCTCACAGTAGAGGTTGGCGCCGTCGCGCTCGAAGATGGCGTGATCGCGCACTACAATCTGTACATAGAGATCACCGGACTGACCACCGCCGGGAGCACCCTCGCCCTCACCCGACAAGCGAATGCGATCGCCGCTATCGACACCGGCCGGGACTTTCACCGACAGGGTTTTTTGCTCTTCGACCTGACCATTGCCATAACACTGACCACAGGGGTCGGCAATCATCTTGCCACGACCGCGACATTGAGGGCAGGTTTGCTGAACGGAGAAAAAACCCTGGGAAACACGCACCTGTCCAACGCCGTGACAGGTGGTGCAATTGATCGGCGAGGTGCCCTTGCGCGCACCGCTACCTTTACACTCGCCACAGTTGACTTTAACCGGCACGCGAATAGTGGTTTTGCAACCCTTCGCAGCTTCTTCAAGGTCGAGTTGCAGGTCATAGCGTAAATCGGCACCACGAGCCGGGCCTCGGCCACGGCCACCACCACCAAAGATGTCGCCGAAGACATCGCCGAAGACGTCACCAAAGCCGGCACCGCCGCCCCCGCCGCCAGCTTGGGCGTTAACGCCCTCGTGACCGTAGCGGTCATAGGCGCCGCGTTTTTGCTCATCGGACAGCACTTCGTAGGCCTCGCTGGCCTCTTTGAATTTCGCCTCGGCACTGGCATCATCCGGGTTTCTATCCGGGTGATGTTTCATCGCGACCCGACGATAGGCTTTTTTAATGGCCTTCGCATCTTCGTCTTTCGATACGCCTAGTATTTCGTAGTAATCCCGCTTCGCCATAATCTACTCAGTAATTTATTTCTGCGCCAATTTGTTACTGCGCCACTCGGCACAAAACGCAGGGGCTTAAACCTGCGTTTTGTGACGGTACCTAATGCCGGGTTAACTCACCCGAACAAAGGGCTATTTTGCGTCTTTTTCGTCGACCTCTTCAAACTCGGCATCGACCACATCTTCGCCCTCGTCAGCCGCTTCACCACCGGCTTCAGCGCCCTGTTCTGCCTGCTCGGCTTCGGCGTACATCTTTTGCGCCAAACCACCGGAGACTTCGGACAATTTCGCAGCAGCAGCATCGATGGCTTCTTTGTCGTCGCCTTTCACCGCCTCTTCAACACCCTTAATCGCCGCTTCGATCTGGCCTTTCTCTTCGTCAGAGGCCTTATCACCAGCCTCATCCAAGGTTTTTTGCGCTGCGTGAGCCAAGCCATCGGCGGTATTGCGCGCCTGAGCCAGCTCTTCAAACTTGCGATCGCTATCGGCATTGGCTTCGGCATCCTTGACCATTTGCTCGATTTCTTCATCGGACAAACCCGAGCTGGCCTTAATAATAATGGACTGCTCTTTACCGGTGGCCTTGTCCTTCGCAGAGACGTGAAGAATACCGTTGGCGTCGATGTCAAAAGACACTTCAATTTGCGGTACGCCGCGCGGTGCGGGGGGAATATCGGCCAGATCAAAGCGGCCCAAAGATTTATTGCTGGCCGCTTGCTTGCGCTCGCCCTGCACCACGTGAATGGTCACCGCGCCCTGATTGTCATCGGCGGTGGAGAAGATCTGCGACTTGTTCGTCGGGATAGTGGTGTTCTTTTCGATCACCGGGGTGGCAACACCGCCCATGGTTTCAATACCCAGGGTCAATGGCGTAACGTCTAACAGTAATACGTCGGTGACATCACCGGACAACACGGCACCCTGAATCGCGGCACCCACGGCAACGGCTTCGTCGGGATTGACATCGCGGCGTGGCTCTTTACCGAAGAAGTCGGTGACTTTCTTTTGTACCAGCGGCATGCGGGTCTGACCACCGACCAAAATCACATCGTCGATCTCGGAGGCTGAGAGGTCGGCATCTTTCAGGGCTGTCCGCAGTGGTGCCAATGAACGCTCAACCAAATCTTCAACCAGCGACTCCAGCTTCGACTGAGTGAGCTTAACCACCAAGTGCTTCGGGCCTGTCGCATCGGCGGTAATATAGGGCAAATTCACTTCGGTTTGTTGCGCCGAGGAGAGGGCGATCTTGGCGCTCTCTGCCGCTTCCTTCAAACGCTGCATGGCCAGGGGATCACCCTTCAGGTCAACGGCGTTGTCTTTCTTGAATTCATCGGCAAGATATTCGATCAAACGCATGTCGAAATCTTCACCACCGAGGAAGGTGTCACCGTTGGTGGACAACACTTCAAATTGCGTCTCGCCATCGACATCGGCAATTTCAATAATCGAAATATCGAAGGTACCACCACCGAGGTCATAAACCGCAATTACCTGGTCGCCGCTGGCATTGTCCATACCGTAGGCCAGCGCCGCTGCGGTGGGCTCGTTAATAATGCGCTTAACATCGAGGCCCGCCAGCTTGCCGGCATCTTTGGTAGCCTGACGCTGAGAATCGTTGAAATAGGCGGGGACGGTAATCACCGCTTCAGAAACGCTCTCACCGAGATAGTCTTCGGCGGTCTTTTTCATCTTGCCGAGGACTTCGGCAGAGATTTGTGGCGGCGCTTTTTTATCACCATCTATTTCTACCCAGGCATCACCGTTGTCAGCCTTGGCGATGGTATAGGGCACCATTTCAATGTCTTTTTGTACCACGTTGTCTTCAAAGCGACGGCCGATTAAACGCTTGACCGCAAACAGGGTTTTGGTGGGATTAGTCACCGACTGGCGCTTTGCCGCCTGGCCCACCAATATCTCGCCCTCTTCTGTGTAGGCGACAACCGAGGGCGTGGTGCGGCCCCCTTCAGAGTTTTCAATGACCTTGGGCTTATCGCCCTCCATTACTGACACACAAGAGTTTGTGGTGCCCAAGTCAATTCCGATAATCTTACCCATGTCTGTTTTCTCCAAACCGCAATTCATTAATATCGTTAATTCAAGTACAGCGCTGCTATGCGCTTATATATTGTTACTGGATTGATAAATTCAACCCTGAGACCGAGTTATTCGCTATTCGGCACCCTTTGAGACCACCACCATCGCCGGTCTGACCAAGCGATCGTTGAGGGTATAGCCCTTTTGAAAGACCTCCAGCACCGTATTCGCGGCCACATCCGGGTTCGGCACCATCGAAATAGCCTGGTGGAAATCCGGGTTAAAGGTCTCGCCCTTGGGCTCGACCTGCTTTACCTTGTGCCCGTCGAGCACGCCGAGAAAGCTTTTCAGCGTCAGCTCAATGCCCTCGCGCGCCGCCGATAGGCTCTCCTCGTCGCCCGCAAGCGCCTCTAGCGCTCGCTCCAGGTTATCGACCACGGGCAATAATTCACCGACAAATTTTTCCAGCGCGAATTTGTGAGCATTCTCGACATCGCGATCGACGCGGCGTCGCAGATTTTGCATCTCAGCTTGAGTGCGTAGTGTTTGATCCTTTGCCTGTTGCAGCGCTTCGCCTAGGGCAATGGCATCGAGTTCAGCGGCCTTCTCGCCACCCTCTTCATTGCTATCCTTGCTATCCGCTGCGCTACCGGCTGCGGATTCTTGCTCCAGTACTTCTTCCGGCTCTTGCTTGGAACCCTGCGTTTCGTTTTCTTCAGTGGCCACGTTTTACCAACCCTTAATAATGACTTCCCGAGCTATATTGGGTCGAAACAACGGCTTTCAAGTCAGGCTTTCATTTGGTAATTGCAATTGTCTGCCACTCTTCGGTATAACTGCGCCTAACTATTATAATTGGCGACACCCCTCGTGCTGACAGCCCTGACGATTAAACAATTCACCCTGGTGGAGGCCATGGAGCTGGAGTTTCAATCCGGCCTAACCACCATCACCGGCGAAACCGGCGCGGGTAAATCCCTGGTGCTCGACGCCCTCGGCCTCGCCCTGGGTGATCGCGGCGACAGCGATCGCGTTCGCAGCGGCGCAGAGCGCGCCGAGGTTGGTGCCAGTTTTGAGATCACTAGCAATCCCTCGGCGACACAGTGGTTGGCCGACAACGACCTCGACAGCGCCGGTGACTGCCTGCTGCGGCGCATACTGACCCGCGATGGCCGCTCTCGGGGCTACATCAACGGCCAACCGGCCACCATGACCCAGCTACGCACCCTGGGCGCCCTACTGATCGACATTCACCACCAGCACGAACACCAATCGCTGCTCTCGAAAGAGCATCAGCGCACCCTGCTCGACGAGTTTGGCGGCCACCAAAAGCTGCTTCAGCAGGTTGGCGAAGACTATAAAAACTGGCACCAGGCCCAGGCCCGCCTGGAAGACATCGAGCAACGCGCCGATGAAACCCTGGCGCGCAAAGATCTGCTCACCTTTCAAGCCCAAGAATTAACGGAGCTCGACCTGCAAGCCGGTGAAGTAGAAGCCCTGGAGCGGGAGCAATCCCTGCTCGCCAATGCCGACACCATCCTCATCGACAGCCATCAGGTGCTCGCCCTGTGTGACGGCGAAGCGGCGTCGGAGCTAACGGTATTACCCGCCCTGAGTCGCGCCAGCCAACTGCTCAGCGCCATGGAGCAAACCAACCCCGCCCTGAAAGAAGCCCTTGCAATGCTCAATAGCGCGCACATTCAGGTTGAAGAGGCCCTCGGCGAACTGCAGGCCTATATTAGCCAGGTAGAACCCAACCCCGCCCGCTTACAGCTGGTCGAAGACAGACTCTCCAGCGCCTACCAATTAGCCCGCAAACACAAGGTTAAGGCCAATGAACTGCCCCAGCTCTACGCGCAATTGAGCGGCGAACTGACCAGCCTCTCGACCGATGACAACGACGCCGACGCGCTCGCCGAGCGCGTACAAGCCCTCGCCGCCAGCTACCTAGGTAAGGCGCAGAAACTCTCTGCCGCGAGAAAAAAAGCCGCCAAACAATTTGAGCAAAAGATCAACCAACAGCTGCAAGCCCTGGCAATGGCCGACGCCAGCCTACAAATCGCCCTCACCCCCCTCGCCAATACTTACAGTCAAAAGGGCCTGGAAACGGCTGAGCTACTCATTAGCACCAACCCAGGCCAGGCCCACCGCTCCCTCAACAAAGTCGCATCGGGTGGCGAGCTGTCCCGGGTCAGCCTGGCGATTCAGGTGGTGGCCGCCCACAACTCCACCATCCCGGTGCTGGTGTTTGACGAGGTTGACGTCGGCATTGGCGGCGCCACGGCAGAGACCGTCGGCAAACTGCTGCGCGAGCTAGGCGACAGTGGTCAGGTGATTTGCATCTCCCACCTGCCCCAGGTGGCCAGCTGCGCCCACCATCACCTCTTAGCGAAAAA